>JAJPHV010000113.1 GCA_021325095.1 Chloroflexota bacterium
AGCGTGTGTTGCAGACTGCTGGCATTCAGAAGCAGGTCAGGAAAGGCGTTGCGCCAGTCCCGGAAGTACGGCCACTGGCTGAGGGCGCTCTGGTGTTGGCCCGTCGCCTCATAAGCGTTGCGGCACTGCTCAAGCGCGGCGTTGTATACCTCGCGGTGCTGCTCAAGCAGCGTTTCCAATGCTTCCCGCTCTGGCTTTCGGGGGTACAGACGGTACTCGTAAGTGCGTTTCACTTAGCTGCGCCGCTGCCCTTCGCTCTTGTTTGTTCAGTAGACATGAGTGAGTTGTACCACACACCGGTAAATGCTCGCAAGTGTTCGTTGTCAAGAGAAAGGACAGGGCGCATCCAGGCCGGGTTGAAACCCGGTGTCCCCTGCGCCGAATTTTATGGAGAAATCTGGAAGTTCACTGCATCGGGTTCGATGGAAGCCATTCTAGCGAACCGGCGCATAATTGGGAAGTCCAGATGTTGCATGTTCTGATACTCTCGATTAGAGTGGAAACCAACTTAACCTTTAACCTTTTCAGGCCACATTCTCCATGAAATCTTTAGACACGATTTACCTTATCCACCATTCCCATACCGACATCGGATATACACACGACCAGCCCGTCGTCTGGGAGATGGAGCGGCGCTTCATCGACGCCGCGATTGATGCCTGTGAGCAGCACCTCGATCACGACGGCGACCACGCTTTTCGGTGGGTCGTGGAAACAGTTGTGCCCCTGCTGTACTGGCTGGAACATTCGAGTGACCGCCAGATCGAACGTTTCCTGAAACTGGAGCGCAGCCGGCGGATCGAGGTGATGGGCATGTTCGCGCATATCACGCCGCTGGTAGATACTGCTGAACTGGTCGAGCTGTTCCAGCCGATCCACCGGCTGCGCCAGGAATATGGGCTGACCATCCGCCACGCGATGGACTGCGACGTGAACGGGCAGAACTGGGGCCTGGTTGACGTGCTGCTGGACGCCGGAATCGAAGGCTTCTCGATGGCGATCAACCAGCACGCCGGCGGCGCGCCCTTCCAGCGTCCCAATGTCTTTCGGTGGGAGGGGCCGAGTGGTCGTTGCATCCCGGCCTTCAACGGCTGGGTGTATGCAATGGGCGACGACATGCGGATTGGCCGGGATATGGATCAATGGCGCACCCACTGGCTGCCCTGGCTGCTGGAAAAGCTCGAACAGGTGCAATGGCCGCTGCCCTTCCTGCCCGTGCAGACCTATCACCCCTTCGGGGATAATGGCAGCGCCAATTACCATCTGAGCCGCTTCATCCAGGACTGGAATGCGTGGGGCGAAAAACCGCGAATCCGGCTTTCGACCTATGCCGATTGGTGGGATGCGCTGCGCCCCTATGCCGATCAACTGCCCGTCCACCGGGGCGACTGGACGGACTACTGGAACTTCGGCAGCATCAGCAGTGCCCGCGAAGCAAGCATTAACCGGGCCAGCCGCGCCCGCCTGATCGGAGCCGACAAGCTCTATGGTGTGCTTTCGCCCTTGGGAGTCCGGCCTGGGGAGCCAGCCGAGCAGCAGCATACGCCCCCGGTGAATGAGCCGGGGCGCGACCCGGCTGTGCTGCTGGCCGCAGCGCCGTCGTACCGGGAAACAGCCTGGAAAGCGCTGTACCTGTGGGATGAGCATACGTGGGGCGCCGACGTGGCGGTGTCGCAGCCCGAAAATGAAGATACAGCGGCACAGTGGTATCACAAGGCACAGTATGCCTACCAGGCGCGCAGCCTGAGCCTGATGCTTCAGCGCGATGGCGTGGCCGAACTGTCGCTGCTCATCCCACGCGATGAGGATGACGCCCTGATCGTCTTCAACCCGCTGCCCTGGAAGCGCACGGTCAGCGGCCCAGTGTCCGCATCGCTGGTCGAGCCGCGCGGCTTTGGAGATGACCCCTCGGCCTCACGCCATCACCAGGATCGGATGAAGGAGGGCCGGCAGTGGTGGTTGAAGGGGGTGGAGACGCCCGCCTTCGGCTATACCGTCGTGGGGCGCGGCCAACTGATTCCCCTGGAGGCCAGCGCCCGTGACATCTTCAGCCGGGAACTTGGCGAAGCAGGCTACGCTTACCGTGAAGGCGCAGTAGTCGAAAACGAATACCACCGGATCACCTTTGACCGCGAACGCGGTGGGTTGATCTCGTGGATCGACAAGCGCCTGAACCGCGAAATCATCGACCAGCAAGCCAGATGGCGGTTCGGCGGCGTGGTTTACGAGCGGTTGGCAGACTTGCAGCATCCCTCGCCGCGACGGTTGATGTACGACACGGTGACGACAGTGCGGGACAAGCGTGGCTGGCGCACGGATTGGCGCGCCGAACGGTGGGGCGCGACGAGGCTGCTCTCCCACAAAGTCGTGTCGCTGCCCGGTGGAAAGCAGATCGTCCAGGTGGTCGAGGTGGAGGGGCTGGCCTCGCCCGCCACGTATCGTGTCTATTTGCCCGACGACGACCCTTCGCTAGAAATCCAGGCGGAGTGGCTGATGGGCCTGAATGCACGCCCGGAAGCGACCTACATCGCCATGCCGTTCGCCGTCCCGGACGCGGCGGCGCGGCTCGATCTGGGCGGGCAGGCCATGCGGCCCGAAGTGGACCAGATTCCTGGCTGCTGCCGCGACTACTTCACCGTGCAGAACTGGCTCGATTTTTCGTCCGCTGAGTGGGGCGTGACCGTTGCCTGCCCGGACAACCCGATGGTGCAGCTTGGTGACTTTCATTTCGGCCACGACCAGAACCGGTTTGAACTGGAACGTGCCCTGCTGTTGGGCTGGGTGACGAATAACTACTGGGAGACGAACTTCCGCGCCTACCAGCCAGGCAAGGTCAGCGCCCGCTACCTGATCCTGCCGCACGCAGGCGGTTTTAACGAAGCCCAGGCGCATCGCTTCGGCATGGGGGCGGCTGCACCTGCAATCCTGCAATCGGCCTTTGAACCTGCCCGCGCAGGCGCGGCCCTGCCGCGTTCCGCGAGTTTCCTGGCGCTGCCGGAACCGCCCATCGTGGTTCTGCACGCGCTCCCGGCCTGGGCGCAGCACGACAGCGAACAGAACGCAGTGTTCGTTCGGTTACTCAATGCGAGCGATGAAACGCAAACAGCAGTGATCGGCTCCGGCCTGTTGACTGTGCGTGGGGCGCAGCAGTGCGATCTGTTTGGTACGCCTGTGAGTTCTCTGGATGTGGCAAACGGCACAGTGCGCCTCGAAATACCGGCGCGCCGCATCGTCGTGCTGCGGCTGACGGTGGATAGTTGAGCCGAATGGACCTCACCGCCTGACCCCCTCTCCAACTGGCGAGAGGGCAGCGGTGGGTGGGCCAGGACGCCCCTCTTCACAGGGTGGAGAGGGGCTGGGGTGAGGTTAATCCTACTTCGACCTAGACAGGGCGCGCACGTGCAAGCGCACGCCGCATGATTCGCGGATGATCAGGTTGGTCGGAACCTCGATATGCTTGGGTGGCCCGGCCTGGCCTTCGATCCGGTTGATGAGCAAGTTACCCGCCTGCTGGCCGATGTCAACAAAAGCCTGGGCAACGGTGGTCAGGGGCGGATTCAGCCCCGCCGAAATCTGGCAGTTGTCGAAGGCTACCAGAGCCACATCGTCGGGGACACGCAGGCCGCGCCGCTGGATGGCTTGCATGAGCGTCACGGCCAGACTGTCGGTAGAAGCGATCAGAGCAGTCGGGCGGTCTGATCGGGTGAAAAGGTCGCCAAATGCTTCGCGGGATTCACCAGGGCCGGCCTGGAATTCGGCGAATAGCAGCGATTCATCGTAGGGCAGGCCGTACTGGTGAAGGGCGGCCCGGTAGCCTTCCCACCGATCCCGCACCGAGGTGGTTTTGAGCGTGCCTGTAGCCGCATGGACGAAGCCGATGCGCGTGTGCCCAAGGATGATCAGGTGTTCGGCGGCACGATAGCCCCCACCGAAGTTGTCCGAGGTCGCGTAGTCGCTGTCCAGGCCGGGGAAATAGCGGTCAACCAGTACGAAAGGGAACTCTTCCTGCTTAAGACGCCAGATCGACTCGTCATAATCCAGATCGCGGATGGGGAAGATAATCATGCCTGCGACCCGTCCGGCGCGCAGGCGGGCGATCTCCTGCGTCTGCTGCTCCATACTTTCATCGGTGAAGGTGAATACAGCATGGTAGCCACGCGCCCTGGCTGCATTCTCGATGCCGAACAGGGCCTGCAAATCCAGTTCACTGCCCGGATGGGTGAGGATCACGCCGATCTGCCTGTCGGCAGGGGAAAGCGCCGTGTTTGCGGCAGGCAGCACGCGCACGAACGTGCCACGTCCACGCGTGCGCTCAAGTAAGCCGTCATTGACCAGTGCGGCAATCGCCTGCCGAACGGTTCCCCGGCTGACCTGATAATTTCTGGCAAGTTCTAGCTCAGTCGGAACACGCGATCCCGGCGGGAGTGTCCCATTGGCAATGTGTTCGCGGAGTTGGGCCGTCAACTGGGCATAGAGCGCCTCGGCACGAGTTCCTTTGTCAAGTACAGGCACGAAAACTTACTTCCTTTAGCAGTGTGCTTTAACAGTGTGCCGCTTGAGGAGGAATCTATACAAACATGCTACTCGTTAGGCCAGAGGTTGTCAAGCCACTGCCAGGTTGATCTGTACAAAGCGCAAGTGTCCTCAGCGCAGTCCACACGCCGATCAAAGCGTTCGATGGCTTGGACTGGTGAATGGACGGACTTGACAAATGGGCGAGAAATGGCATATCTTTGTATAGACAATTTTGCTCCTGACTTTATGAGCAGGCACAATAAAGTTTGTTCCGAGTAAAATTCATGCCGCCTGAAAAAGCAAATTTGCCAGCAAATTCGGATAAATGGACAGGCGTTGACAGTATGACGGAGCCGTTGTGGTCGAGTCATATTGTGTTGATCATATTGTGTTGAACCGATGAGTCGGCCCAAAACCCTGCATGGTCAGGGTTTTACTTTTTCATCGCTGCAATAAGGAGCAATATGGAACGAGTACGATTGGGCATGATCGGCTGCGGCGGCATGGCACGCCATCACGGGCGTTTTTTTGCGCAGTACGTTCCGGAGGCGGAATTTGTCGCGCTGGTCGACCCCGACGCCAGAAATCTTTCCCGATACATTGCCGAAGTCTACCCGGATGGAACCAAAGCGCCGCCGACATTTTCCGACTACCGGGATATGCTGGCGCAGGTGCCACTGGATGGCGTGGTGATCGTCAGCCCTCATGCCTATCATTTTCAACAGGCGATGGACGCCATCAGCGCGGGCTGCCACGTCCTGATCGAGAAGCCAATGGTCATCAGGACCGCCGACGCGCAGGCCCTGATTGCACACGCAGAGGCGCATCAGCGCATCATTTCGGTGGCCTTCCCCGGCCCGTTCACCCGCGAATTCCAATACATCCGGAACGTGATTGCACGTGGCGACCTGGGCGACATTTACCTGGTGACGGGGGTATGCGCGCAGCCCTGGTTGAAGGTTGTCGCGGGCACATGGCGCACGACGCTGGACCTGTCCGGCGGGGGCAACCTGTATGACAGCGGCGCACACATGTTCAACGCGATGCTGTATCTCACCGGCCTGTCTGCAACCGAGGTTTTTGCGTTCGTGGACAACAAAGACCAGGAAGTGGACGTGATCGGCAGCGTATCCATGCGCTTTACGAAGGGCGCGCTGGGCAGCGCCGTCGTGAGCGGCGACGCGCCGGTTTTTGAGCAAGGCATTTACATCCAGGGCAAACGCGGCTCGATCAAGACCAGCATTTATGGCGGCCACCTCGAACATTGGGATGGCGACAGACTGGTCAAATACCCGGTGGTGCCGGAGACCACATCGCTGCAACAGAACTTCATCGACTGCATCAAGGGCCGCGCGACCACGCCAAGCCCGGCGGTGCTTGGTCTGCGGCAGGCCCGCCTGATGGACGCCATTTACGAATCGGCACGCTGCCACGCCCCGGTGAGCGTCGTGACGGACGGAGTGTGAGCCATGCACGTCGGCATGTTGACTGCCCCACTCCGTACCCGGCCCCTATCGGAACTCATTCCCTGGGCCGCAGCGCACGGCATCCGGGCGCTCGAAATCGACGTGACGCCCGGCTCGCACCTGGATGCCAGCACCGTGAGCGATGCGGCGCTGGAGCAGGTGCGGAGTCTGCTGAAGACGCACGACGTTCGCATCTCCAGCCTGGCCTGCTACGTCAAACTCAGTGGCGTCCCGGAGGCGCAGGCCGCGCAGTCCCGGCAAACGCTGGAAAAGGCGCTGGCTCTGGCCGAACGGCTTGGCGTTTCGACAGTCTGCACCATTGCCGGGATGCCCATGCCGGGCAAGACCCGCACCCAGACCATCTCCGAGGATTTGCCGGGGGTGTTCCGTCCACTGCTGGATCGGGCGAAGCGGCACGGCGTCCGGCTGGCGCTGGAAAACTGGTTTGCGACCAATATTCAGCACCTGGATCACTGGCGGTTGATCTTTGAGGTCTTGCCAGACGATCACTTCGGGCTGAATTTCGATCCGTCGCACCTGGATTGGCAGGGAATCGACGTACACGCCGCCGTGAACGAGTTCCGCCAGCGCATCTTTCACGTCCATGCCAAAGACGTGGCGGTGGACACGGCAAAGCTGGCGCGGGTTGGCTACCAGGGCGACGGCTGGTGGCGCTACGTGCTGCCTGGTTATGGGCGCATCCGCTGGGGTGAATTCATCGGCGTGCTGCGCCAGGTCGGCTATGACGATGTGCTGTCCATCGAACACGAGGACGCGGTGTATTCGGCGGAAGACGGTTTCATCAAAGCGGCGCGCTACCTGGGTTCGCTGGTCTGTTGACCGCTGTATGGATCGGGCATAAGATAACAGGTAAAAGTTTTGCACGCTGCATCAATAGTGGCTGATCTCCTGTACGCCCGGCGCAAAAGGATGAGGGTGGATTGGGCGTGGCAAGGTGAAACGGGACGGCGAGAGGAGGTGACACGTTTACAAATCCTGTGCAACTTCCCCGGAAATATAACAGAGTTAGAGCACCTTAAGGAGAATGGCAAATGAACGGAAGAAAACTGGTTTTCGTCGCGCTGTGCTTCGTGCTGGCGCTCTCGGCAATCGCCATTACACCCGCCCGGTCACAGGCCGATGAACGCAAGAGCACGATGATTCTGGACATCGACGGCGGCAAGGTCGCGGCGCCCGACCTGTGGAACCCCTTTGTACCCGGCAACCGGCGCGATCACGGCTTCCACCAGGCCATGATGGAACCGCTGTTTATCCTCAACTACGAAACCGGCAACTATGACCCCTGGGTCGGCGAAAGTATGACGGCCAACGACACGCTCGACAAATGGACGCTCAAGCTGCGCAAGGGCGTGACCTGGAGCGACGGCGTGCCCTACACCTCGAAGGACGTTGCCTTCACGATCAATATGTTGATCAAAAAGGGGAACGAAACCCTGGATCGCGCCGCTGAACTACAGACATTTGTGAAGAGCGTTGAGACGCCTGATGACCAGACCGTCATCTTCAATCTGCTGAAACCCGATCCGCGATTCCGGCTCGACTACTTCTCGGTTCGTATTTGGGGCAGCGTCAACATCGTCCCGGAACACATCTGGAAAGATCAGGACCCGCTGACCTTCAAAAACTACGATCCGGCCAAGGGCTGGCCCGTTTTCAGCGGCCCCTATAAGCTGAAGGGCTTCAATGACGCTGGGACGGAGTTCACCTATGTCCGCGATGACAACTGGTGGGGTGCCAAGACGGGCTTCAAACCGCTGCCCGCGCCCAAGACTCTGGTCTGGACCTGGGCTGGCCCCGAAGAGGCGCGCGCCGCCTTGATGGCCGACAACAAGCTCGACAGCCTGATGGACATTACTATCGGGACGTTCGAGGCGTTGAAGAAGAAGAATCCCAACGTCATTGCGTGGCTGGATCAAAAGCCGTATGTGACGCTTGACCCGTGCGCCCGTGTCTTCATGTTCAATACCGCCAGGGCACCGTGGGACACGAAGGAAATGCGTTGGGCGGTCAACTACGCCATTGACCGTGACGAGATCGTCAATGTTGCCTACGAAGGCACAACAGTGAAGTCGAAGAGCTTCTTCCCGGCTTACGCGCCGTTGAATGCTTACGTCAAGAAGCTCGAAGATGCCGGGATTTTCGAGAAGTATCCACTCTGGACGCATGACGTGGCGAAGTCCAAGTCGATGATCGAAGCGCTGGGGTATAAGATGGGCAGCGACGGCTACTATGCCAAAGATGGCAAGACGCTGACGATGGACATCTCCACCCACAATGCCTTCATCGAGAAGCAGCGCATCGCCGACGTGCTGGTTGAACAGTTCCAGAAGGTCGGTATCAAAGCCTCTCGCCATGATGAGGCTGCTGCCACCTGGGACGACAACCGTAATCGTGGCAACTTCGACACGCAGATGAACTGGCATAACTGCGATTCGGTGAACGAGCCATGGGCGTCCATGTACACTCTGAGCATCAAGAACTACAAGCCTGTTGGTCAACTGGCAACGACAAACGGTGCACACTGGCAGAACCAGGAATATAGTGACCTGGTAGACCAGATCGGCGTGCTGCCGCTCGGCGATCCCCGGATCGACCCGCTGTTCATCAAGGCGATGGACATCTACTACAGGGAACTGCCGACGATCCCGATCACTCAGGCGCGCAAGCTGATCCCGTTCAACACCACCTACTGGACCAACTGGCCGACAGCCAAGAATAACTATGCTTCGGCGTGGACCTGGTGGCAGAGCTTCTACGAGATTCTGACGGCTGTGAAGCCGGCTGGTGGTTGAGCCACGACCCATTAACCATTTGCAACCGTTAGCAACGATGTAGGCGAAAGTCGGTGGGGCAGTCGGCAACAAGCGGGCTGCCCCCACGTTCGGCAGAGAGAGCCGGACACACTATGTCCGGCTCCTGCCAAAATAGGGTATAATATGAATCGATTTTCATTCATTTATCAAAAATAAACGGAAAAGATTTCAGGACACGTAATACATGCGCGGATTAACCAGGGGCTACGTGCTACGGCGGGTGGGCATGTTCCTGCTCACCATCTGGCTAGGAGCCACCATCATTTTTATCATCCCTCGTCTGATGCCGGGCGATCCGGTCTCGGCTGTGGTGGGACGGATGATAGCAGCGGCGGGCAACGTTCGGAATGCGGACGTGATGATCGAAGCCTGGCGCAAGAAATTCGGGCTGGACGAGCCGGTTGTGGTGCAATACCTGCGTTACATGGGCAACCTCCTCACCGGCGATCTGAGCTTTTCGATGGCGAATTTCCCGGCAACGGTGAGCGAAATGGTGGCGCGTGCCCTGCCCTGGACGATTGGACTGCTGGCGACAGCGACCGTGATCTCGTTCGTCCTGGGCAATGCCATTGGCGCACTGCTTGGCTGGAAGCGCACGCCGCGTTGGGTCAAGAATCTCCTGCCTGTCTCCCTCACCTTCACTTCTGTGCCCTTCTTCATGCTGGGCATGTTGATGATCTACATTTTTGCCTACGGGCTGAAGTGGTTTGAGCCGACGGGGGCTGCGGCGCGGGGGATCACGCAAGCCTGGACACTGGAATACATCCTGACAGTGATCCACCATGCGATCCTGCCTGCATCGGCCATTGTGCTCGCCTCGATGGGGGGGTGGGCGTTGGGGATGCGTGGCATGATGATCACCAACGACGGCGAAGACTACATCATCTTGGCCCAGGCCAAAGGCTTACGCCCCGGGCGCATCTTCCTGCGCTATGCCGTTCGCAACGCGATTTTGCCCCAGTTCACTGCGCTGGCCTTGAGCTTTGGCGGCCTCGTCGGTGGCTCGATCCTGGTTGAATACCTGTTTTCGTACCCTGGCATGGGCTATCTGCTGTATCAGGCGATCATCACCAATGATTTCAATTTGATTCAAGGCATTGTGTTTATCCTGGTGCTGACTACTTCGACGGCGGTCTTGATCATCGACCTGATCTACCCGCTGCTCGACCCACGTATCTCTTATCAGAAACGGTGACCCCATGTCTGAAATGTCTGAACAAGCCGCTGCATCAGGGGCTGCTCCTGTCAGGAAAAAGCGTTTTAACCGTTTCGATTCGCCCTGGTTCAATCCGCCACTGATTGCCGGTACAATCATGGTCGGCGCGGTGATCCTGCTTGGTCTGCTGGGGCCGCTCTTCTGGAATATGAACCTCGTCTACGTATCCAGTTCTCCGCTGAATCTGCCGCCTGCCTGGGTGCATCGTGAAACGCCCGTCGCCACACAAGCGCCCACGCCAGCGGCAACGGCGACCAAAGCCAGCGGCGGTCTGGGCGGCAGCAGCATTCTGGAATTGATGGAAAGCACGCCATCGCCACATCGTGATAATCCATCCGACGTTGGGCCGGGCAATCCCAGTGGCGATCCGGCGCATCCGTTGGGTACCGATGACCAGGGGCGAGACATGCTGGCGCTGATCATCGCCGGTGCGCCTTCCTCGCTGAGAGTCGGGTTCATCGCAGCCTTCGTGGGGATGGTGCTCGGCATTATTCTGGGCTTTTCAGCGGGGTTCCTGGGTGGATGGGTGGACGCTGTGATCCGCACCGCTGCGGACGTCATGTTCACGATCCCCGTGCTGGCCGTGCTGTTCGTCATCGCTGCGTACCTGAAGCATCTCGAACTCAATGAAATGGCGCTCCTGTTGGCAATTTTCTCCTGGCCCGCCCCGACCCGCTTTATTCGTGCGCAGGCGCTGACGCTGCGCGAGCGTGGCTATGTGCGTATGGCCCGCCTGTCTGGCATGTCCACGCTCGGTATCATGTTCAAAGAGATGATGCCGAACCTGCTGCCCTATCTGGCGGCCAGCCTGGTCGGCAATATATCGGGCGCCATCCTGGCCGAAGCCAGCCTGGAAGCGCTTGGGCTGGGGCCGACCCGCATCCCGACCCTGGGCATGACCATCTATTACGCCATCCGTGGGACTGCCATTCTGCGGGACATGTGGTGGTGGTGGGGCTTCCCCATCCTGGTGCTGATTTTCATGTTCGCCGGCCTGTTCCAGATTGCGATAGGTCTGGACGAGATTGCTAACCCACGCCTGAGAGGAGCCAAAGCTCAATGACCGACCAACTGGCTGCCACGGCGACCACCCTATCCACCAATGGGCAGACACCCGTCCTGGAAGTCAAGAACCTGCGCGTTCACTATGCGACTCCGCTGGGCGACGTGATTGCCGTCAATGGGGTCAGTTTCAATCTGAAAAAAGGTGAAACGCTGGGCCTGGTGGGGGAATCGGGCTGTGGAAAAACGACGACGGCGATGGGTATCTTGCGCCTGGTGCAGCCGCCGGGCCGGATCGTGGGCGGACAGGTCCTGCTCAACGGGGTCGATGTGGTAGCGCTGAAAGATGCAGAACTGCGCGATCTACGCTGGCGTCAGGCCGCGCTCATCCCACAGGGCGCGATGAACTCACTTAACCCGGTCATGAAGATTTATGACCAGATCGCGGATGGGATCACCACGCACGAAGGCAGGCAGCCGCGCCGCGTCCTGCGAGAACGCATCCTGGGATTATTGAATATGGTGGGCCTACCGGGTCGCACCGCTGACCTGTTTCCGCACGAATTGAGCGGCGGCATGAAGCAGCGTGTGTGCATTGCGATGGCGATTGCGCTGAACCCGCCGCTGATCGTGGCCGATGAGCCGACCAGCGCTCTGGACGTGGTGGTGCAGCGGGTTGTGGCCCAGACCTTGCTGGACGTGAAGGCCAAGCTCGGCGTCTCGATGATCCTGATCGGCCACGACATGGGTCTGCAAGCCCAACTGGTGGATCGCATCGCTGTGATGTATGCGGGGAATATTGTCGAGATCGCACCGGTCAAAAACATCTTTGAGGAGCCGATGCACCCGTATACGCAGTTATTGATTGCCTCCATCCCGTCCATCAAAGAGAAAAAGCCGTTGAGAGTAACCGAAGGGCTGACTCACGATCTGCGCAACCCGCCGCCCGGCTGCATCTTCCAGTTCCGCTGCCCGAAGGTGATGGAAGACTGCCTGCATTATGTGCCACCGCTGCGGGAACTGAAGCCGGAGCATTTTGTGGCCTGTCACCTGTATGAATGAACAACGGACGATTACGGCAAGGGAAAGACATCCTCTATGAGCCAGCCCCTACTCGAAATACGCAATGCGACCAAGATTTACGGCGGTGGTTTTCTCCAGGGCGGCAGCAAAGTCGTTGCGCTAGAGAATTTCAGCCTGACGATCCCGGAAAAACCGGCCACGATCACGACTATTGCGGGCGAGAGTGGCAGTGGCAAAACCACGCTGGCAAACGTGGTTTTGGGCTTTGTGACCCTCACTTCGGGGCAGATTCTCTTTCGGGGGAACGACGTCAGCACACTCAACCGCCAGCAGCAGATGGAATATCGCCGCCAGGTGCAGGCCGTCTTCCAGGACCCCTACGAGGTCTACAATCCTTTCTACCGTGTCAGGCACATTTTCGACATGGTGATCGGACGCTTCAAGCTGGCCCGCAACCGTGAGGAAGCGCGCGACCTGATCGAGTCGGCGTTGAAGGTCGTGGGGCTACGCGGGGAGGAGGTGCTAGAAAAATATCCGCACCAACTCAGCGGCGGCCAGCGACAGCGCATGATGGTCGCGCGCGCCTATCTGCTGAAGCCGAGCCTGATCGTGGCCGACGAGCCGGTGTCGATGGTCGATGCTTCGCTGCGCGCCATGATCCTGGACATCATGCTCCGGCTGCGCGACGAGCACAACATCTCGTTTCTGTACATCACGCACGACCTGAGCACGGCTTACCAGATCGGCAACCAGATTTACATCCTGTACCAGGGGGCCGTCGCCGAGCGCGGCGAGACGAGCAAGGTGATTGAGCACCCCAAGCACCCCTACGTGCAGTTGTTGATCGACTCGATCCCTGTCCCCGATCCCAGAGAAAAATGGGATACCAGCATCAGCCTGCCGAGCGAAGAGGAAATGCGCACCAGCGTCAACAGCGGCTGCCGCTTCTATCCACGCTGCCCACGCCGGATGGGGCGCTGCCTGTATGCGCAGCCGGCTCTGTACAGCATCGATGGGGTCGATCACGAAGCGGCGTGTTTCCTGTACGAAAGCACGCCTGGCAGCCAGCGCATCGCAGAGTCCGAAACCAGTTCAGTTACCCAGAAGTAGCCGCGCACAGGCCACAGACCGGCTCGGTAGGGCAAGCCGCACCGTGCCATCCACGAGTGGAAGCGGGCGCAAATCATCCTCAATGGCAACTCAGGCGTCAGGGTGTGGCTGGTGGTGAGGTCGTGATCGAGGCCCGCGTTGGCGTGGTTGCCGGCGTTGGGGTGGGCGCGATTGACGGTGCTGCGACGGGCAGCACAAATTCAACGATGCCGTTGAGCATGTCATTCTTGATGGAAATGACCGTCCTGCTCTGCCTGTCCTGCACCAGTATCCCATCGGTAAGGTCGATGAGCTTTGTGACGGTTTGTGAGCGCTTAGGATTGGCCGTATCCGCCGCAAGGGGCAACCCGGAGCCGGCAATCGGCTCTTTGAAGATAAGCACCACATCGGTAGGTGGTGTCGCCAGGGGAACGCCAACAACCACCCCCAGGACGATCCCGATCAGCAACGCAGGCACGCTGGCTATTGGCCCGACGAAGAGAAAGATGATGATGAAGGTGATAGTGGCGGTGACCGCAAAGACAAGCAGCCCGATAGCGCTGGCAATCAGAAGGTAGCGAATGTCGATATTGATGACGTGGACACCGTAGCGGGTGATGAGATAGACTTCAACGAACACAAATCCGATGGCTGCAAAAGCAACGGCCAGCGCCGGAACAACCGAAAGCATGTCCTTGACAAAGTTCAGGAAGGACATGCGCGACGATGTTTTGGGCAAAGTCGCCTCTGCCGCACTGCCGGGCAGTATGAAGTTTGGTGGTTGTGCCATCCTACACCCACAGCAAACCAGTTGAGGTCGCGCCATCCAGTATAGCGCTAATGTGGTTCCAAATGAGGCGACTTTCGTTTTGCACATTTAGAGGCTAAGACAGGGATAACTGGTCAAGTTGGACGGGTAACACTCCGTCTGGTCTAAACGAACCCATTAGCGCTTCGGCGGCGGCGTGCAGCGACGGTGTGCTGTCGCCGCACGTGCAGAGGATCGTGTTGGCTTCATTAAGCGGCGCGGCGTCGTAAGGGTTGCGCAGACAGACCAGCACCACTTTGTTCGCAACAGCCATCAATTGCCGGGCCAGGTCGAGCTGCGGCGGGTTGAGGTGCGCATTGCGAGTCCCCAAGACGAGCACATCGCATGACCGCGCGAGCTGGTGCGCCCGCGCGACTTCCGGCAGTATATACGGGAACTGGCCGAGCGCAACCACTTCAATCCCCGGCAAACGCTGCCGCAACGCTGCCGCGAAGCCGGTCAGCCCTCCACTTTCGAGGATGCCGCTTTCGAGGGCCGAGGCGAACTCCACGAGCACGATGCTGCCGCTCAGTGGGACCAATCCCACGTCGCGCACCAGGCTGATTCCGGCGCGCGCCGCTTTGAGGGCCAGTTCGGTGTGTCCAGGCTGCTGGATCACGGAAATGTCGGGTGGCTGGACCGGGAACGCCCGTTTCAAAGCCATTATGCGTTGACAGGCGTTGTCGATCATCACTTCCGGCACGCGGCCTTCGTGCACAGCCGCCAGCAAGCCGTCGAAGGCGGCTTGCTGGACTTCGCGCGTGTGCGAAAAGAGCATCACGTCCAGCCCGGCCAGCGCGCCCAGGACGGCGGTTTCGCCGGGCGAGTGGTGATCGGTGATAGCCTTCATTTCCAGACAATCGCTGGTGACGACTCCCCGAAAGCCGAGATACTGGCGCAGCACCTGTTGGATCACCACAGGGGAGAGCGTGGCCGGCAGGTTGGCGTCGAGTGAGGTGAAGATGGTGTGGGTGGTCATGATGCTGGCAACCCCTGCTTCTATGGCAGCGCGGAAAGGCTGCATAGGTGTGTCCAGGAGTTGTGCAAGGGGCATATCCAGCACAGGCAGCGCAAGATGGGTATCGACGTCCGTGTTACCTAAGCCGGGAAAATGTTTGGCGCAGGCCGCCACGCCGCCGCGCTGGAAGCCGCGCACGGCTGCCGCACCCATTTCGGCCACCCGCGCCGGGTCTGACCCGAACGAGCGCGTGCCGATGGCCGCATTGGACGGGTTATAAGCGATGTCCAGCGCCGGGGCGAAGTTCCAGTTGACACCAAGCACGTGCAGTTCTTCCGCCAGGATTTCGTCCATCTGCCCGGCAAGCTGTGGGCCATCGGCTGCCGAAGAGAGCGCCATCGCGCCGGGGCTTTCGGTGAAGCCATCCCGCAGCCGCGCTACCGTCCCGCCCTCCTGATCGATTGCGATGAGCGCGGGATATTGGGCGGCCTTGTGGATCGCGCTCGTCAATTGAGCAAGCTGCGCCGGACTTTCCACATTGCGCGCGAAGAGGACGACACCGCCGATGCGTCCCTGGTTCAACCAGTCGAGTACATAACCGGGCGCCTCCAGGCCGTGAAAGCCGACCATAAACATCTGCCCGATTTTGTCGTGTAATTGCATGACGCCTCACCGTTGTTTCGTGGATGCCGTTCAGATTCTAGCCTGGGCCGCGCCCCCACATTCACCGAGTTTTTGCATCATCGACCAAGAGACAGTAAGATGTCAGAACATGTGCGCACATGATCGTCCAGCCAGAAGGGAAAGGCAGCCAGACCGTAATTCCGAAGTATTGAATCCCTCCATATAGTCAAGGGAGAATAGACCATGAAACGATTTTTTGTCCTTTTGAGCCTTTTGCTTGTCGTGAGCTTGTTAAGCAGTATGTCGGCCCCGGTTGCGCGGGCGGCTGCAACAGAGATCGTGTTCTACCAACGGGGTTACGTCAAGGGCGGTGACGTTTCCTCCATCAACACCGACAAAGCCGTCGAACTCTTCCAGCAAAAATTCCCGAACTACAGCGTGAAAGTGGTGGGCATCCCCTGGACGGACGAGGGCACGGCCAAGCTCGAAGCGGCTCTGACCGCTGGATCGGACATCAACGTCTTCCGCGTGACCAGCCTCGATCTGGGGCGCTACGTCAAAGAGGGCATTCTGTCGCCCATCGACGACTACCTGACCGACGAGGACAAGAAAGACTTTTTCGAGAGCGGCTTCAGTGTCGTTACGTATGATGGCAAGAAGTGGGCCTGGCCGCTGTGGGTCACGGCCATTTCCATCATGGCAAATAAGGACTACTTCAAGGAGCGCGGCGTTGACATCCCCACGCTGGATAAGCCCTGGACGTGGGATCAGTTTGTCGAAGCGGCAAAGAAACTGACCTTCAAGAAGGACGATGGCACGCAGGTCTATGGCTTCACCGCGGCTGGCAAGCTCGGCACGCGCGCCTACGATCCGCTGTTCTACATTGACGGCGGGCGGATGGTCAGCGAGGACGGCACGAAGTTCATCCAGAACGAGCCGAAGGGCGTGTCTGCGCTGCAAAAGATCGCCGATCTGGCACTGGTGCATAAGGTGACGCCGCCCGACTTCGGCCTGAGCGACCAGCTTACGGCGCGGGCACAGTTTAAGGACAACAAGACCGTCGCCATGCTCATGGAGCCGCCGGGCTTCATCCCCGATCTGGAAAAGGCCAACTTCCCGTTCGCTATCCTGCCGGTTCCGGTAGGCGAACTGGGCAAACCTGTAACGACGGGCGCCTTCGGTCTGTATGCGGTGGTGGACACGAAAGACCCGGAGAAATTGAAGGCCGCGCACGAATTTGCCAAATGGCTGACAGGCAGCGAGGTCGGCAAGGAGGTGCAGGGCTATCAGCTTGCGCCTGGGCTGCGCCGCAGCAACGTGGCCTACGCCACGACGCCGGAGCGAGCCGTCATCGCCAAGATGGTCGAGTTCGGCATATATGAGGTTCCGCAGGCCATTCCGGCTGAACTGCAAGCCAACTATACGGCAGCCCTTCAGGCAGCTATCCTGGGCCAGAAGACCGCCAAGCAAGCCCTGGACGACATTGCACCGGAATATCAGAAGGTGCTGGACGATCTGCACAAGGCCAAGTGATACCCGGTTGATCGTGTTGGCGGTGGACATCGATCCAGCGTTGTTCAGCAGTCGTTTACGACTGCTGGCGAGTCCGCCGCCTGTGCTTCCTTTCAGGATGCCGCCGCGTGATTAGCTCCCGCCTCCAACCCACAGGCCGCCGTCTGCTCGCTTTCTGGAATCGCCACAAGTGGAGCTATTTCTTCATCCTGCCCAGCATGACGCTCTTTTTCGTCTTCGTGGCCTACCCGGTGGCGCAGGCGTTCCTACTTTCGTTTCAGAAGGTCAGCCTGCGCAGCCGCGAATGGGTGGGTTTCGCTAACTTCGAGTTCCTCTGGAATAGCGCCCTTTTCCAGAAGTCGCTGGTCAACACGTTCATCTATGCGTTCTTTGTGGTCGTGTCCTGGACGTTCACGTCGCTGCTGGTGGCGGTCATGCTCCAGCCCTTCCACAATCGCATCCGGGCGCTGTTTCGAGGAGCCTTCTATCTGCCCTACGTGACCAGCATCATCGTCACCTCGCTGGTGTGGCTGTGGATTTTCCAGCCAGATTACGGGGTGCTCAACTACCTGTTGAGTCTCGTGGGCATCCCGCGTGTGCTGTGGCTGCAAGACCCGCGTATTGCCCTGTGGAGCATCGTGTTGAGCACCATTGCAGTTGTGCCGGGAACAGGTGTTGTGCTCTATTCGGCGGCGCTTGGGGCGATTCCGGCAGAGTATTACGAAGCGGCGGCGGTGGAGGGCGCAACCGCGTTCGACAAGCTGTTCCACATCACCTTTCCGCTGCTCAGGCCCACGACACTCTATCTGGTCGTTATCTACACCATCGCGGGCTTCCAGATTTTTGAACGGGTGTACGTCATGACAGGCGGCGGGCCGGTCAACGCGACCATGACGCTGGTGCAACTGATCTACCGCACCGCCTTCAACGACTTTAACTTCGGGCGGGCCAGCGCCGAATCGCTGGTGCTATTTGCCATTGTCGCGTTCTTTGCCTTCGCCCAGTTCAGATTGCTTCGCAGTGACTTTGAGTATTGAGCCGGAGCGTTGAATGTCCGTCAAGGCAGTCAGGCAATTGCGCACGCTCGCCACACCTGCCGGAACCAGACCCGATCTGGCAAAGGTTTTTATCCTGGTCGTGCTGACAATCACGGCCTTGATCAGCCTCTTCCCGCTGTACTGGGTCTTTGCCACCGCGCTCACGCCCGCCCAATCGACCATCAAGCTGCCACCGGAACTGATTCCGAGCCAGCCGACCCTTCAAAACTTCGTGGAGATCAGCAAGGCGGGCGGGACAACTCAGGTCACAGTACCCGGATTGGCCGAACCGGTGGGGATTCCGCGTGTCTACCTGTGGCTGTTCAACACGACGGTCTACGCGCTGCTCAGTACGGCCATTCACCTGCTGTTCGACTCGATGGCCGCCTATTCCTTCGCCAAGCGCAAATTCCCCGGCTCCAATCTGTTCTTCTGGCTGATCCTGTCCGCGATCATGATTCCGCCGCAGGTCACACTCGTGCCGCTCTATTTGATGATCACGCAGTTGCGGCTCATTAATACTTTCCTGGGACTGCTCCTGCCGGGGTTGGCGGACGTGGTTGGCATCTTTCTGCTCAAGCAATACATGCAGACGCTGCCCTCGGAACTGGAAGAAGCGGCACGCATCGACGGCGCATCGGAGTGGGGCATCTACAGACGCATCATTCTCCCGCTGTCGGTTCCGGCACTGGCGGTGACAGCCATCTTTGCCTTTCAGCGCTACTGGAATAACTTTCTGTGGCCGCTGGTCGTCGCCCAGGACCCGGACATGTTTACGCTTCAGGTAGGGCTGTCTTACATCCAGAACGGGGAATTCGGCACGAATTACGGCCTGCTCATGTCCGGCGCGGCCCTCTCCGCAATCCCCATGATCGTCTTCTTCTTTGCCTTTCAACGTTACTTCGTGCAGGGACTTCGGATCGGCGCGGTCAAGGGATGAGCATTGAACTGACCCCCGACCTCGCTCCGCGAACAGAGAGGGAACTAGAAGATTATGCCCGAACTCACGTTCATCGAAGCGATCCGCAGCGCGATGGCCGACGCACTGGCCGACGATCCCGACGTATTCATCCTGGGTGAGGACGTGGGCCTCAAGGGCGGCGTGTTCCTGGCAACCGACGGTCTGTACCAGCGGTACGGCGCGAAACGGGTGATCGACACGCCCATTGCCGAGATTTCAATTGTCGGGATGGCGATTGGCGCGGCGCTGCACGGCCTCAAACCCATCGCTGAAATCCAGTTTGCGGACTACATTCACCCGGCCATTGACCAGATCATCAACGAGGCGGCCAAGTTCCGCTATCGCTCCAACGGCGATTGGAGTTGCCCGATTGTGGTACGCGCGCCGTTCGGGGCGGGTATACATGGCGGACTGTACCATTCACAGAGCAGCGAAGCACTCTTCACCAGCACGCCAGGCCTCAAAGTCGTGATCCCCTCTACACCCTACGACGCGAAGGGTCTGCTCATCGCCGCCATCCGCGATCCCGATCCGGTCATCTTTTTTGAACACAAGCAGCTTTACCGCTCACAGCGGGGCGAGGTTCCGGCGAGTGTGTATACGGTTCCCCTGGGCAGCGCCGCCATCCGGCGAACAGGCACGGACATCAGCCTCTATACCTATGGCTTAATGGCGCACTACAGCCTGACTGCCGCCGCGCAGGTGGCTGCCGATGGCATCAGCGTCGAGGTGATCGACCTGCGCACGCTGTACCCGCTGGACAGGGCGCTGATCCTGGAGTCGGTCAAGAAGACAGGCAAAGCGCTGATCGTCCACGAGGACAACCTGACGGGCGGTGTCGGCGGTGAGATCAGCGCGATCATCGCGGAACACGCTTTCGAGTACCTGGATGGCCCCGTGCGCCGTCTGGCCTCGCCGGACGTGCCCGCCGTTGCCTTCAGCGACGACCTTGAAGCCCACTATATGCTCAACCCGGACAAAATCGCCGCTGCGATCCGCGATCTGGCGGCGTATTGATCAGTTCTCCGCATCTCCTTTGGGCCTGACGCTCTAGAAGAACGCCCCGTCCGCCGGAAGCGCCGTCCGATCCGCCGGAAGGTGCTGCCGCGCTTCGGGGCGGGCCGTCGCCAGCAGGATTTGCACCTGCGCGCCATATTCCTGGTGAATACGGGCAATGTCCTGGGCCATCGCCGCGAAGTCTGCCTCGTCCACTTCCGCCGTGCCGGGCGTGTCGATGATCAGGAAGCCGGGATGTTTGCCCAACCCGGTGCGCACCCGGAGCAGCATCAGCGCCAGATGGAAGGCGACTTTGAATTTCACCCGCTCGCTGCGCGCCAGGTCGTTGTGGCCGATCTGCATCCCGCCCTGTTGTAGGCGCACATAGCGCTTCTCGTCGATCAACACCTTTTCCAGGTCGGGCACGCCGAATTGCGTGGCGAGTCTGGTCGCCAGGCTGCCAAGCTGCGCGAATAGCGCCTCATTGCTGGCGAAGGCCGCCTCGTCGGCGATCTCGGCTGCCGTCTGGAGAATGACGTTCCAGCGCGCGGCAGTGGCGACTTCCTGCTGTTCGGCCTCCATCTCCGCCAGGCTGCGTTGAAGCTGCTCCAACTGGCCGTCGATCTGCCCTTTGCGCACCAGCAAGTTGGCATAGGTCATTTTGAAGCCGTCGCGCGCCTGCTGAACGCTGCTTTCCAGTTCGCGGCCAAGCCGCGCCGATTCTTCGCGGCTGATGTCCAGGCGCTGCTGGCAATCGGCGATGTCCTGTTGCACCCGGCGGAGCGAAGCCCGCAGCGCTGCGATCTCCTGGTCGCGTTCGCGCTGGATCACTCTGGCGTCGCCCTGGGTGCGCGTGCGCTGAATGGGCTGCGTGCAGACGTGGCAGGTGTGCGCCTGGCGCTCCATGATGAGGCGGTCTTGCGCGTCCACCGGCGACTCGCAGTGTGGGCAGCGCACCACGACCAGGCTGTTGATCAGGTATTCGACCTCGGCCTGTTCCTGAGCCGCGATCTTCTCCCGCTCCGCTTCCAATATTTCGTGCTCGATGGCGCTGTGCTGCGCTTCAAGCGCGGCCAATTCCTGGGCGAACTGATTTTGCTCGGCCAGCAGCGCGGCGCGGCGCTCCCGCTTGGCGACGAGCAAGCTATCGGCCTCCACCGGGGCCTGTTCCTGATCCATGACCTGGATGTTCTGTTCCACCTCGGCGCGTTCGCGTTCGAGGGCCGCGATCTGCTCGTTGACGCTGCTCTCCCTGCCGCTGACGCGGGCGCGTGCCCGTGCGTAGGCTTCTTTGGCGAAATCGGCCTGCACCTGGATTTCCGAGACAGCTCTGGATTGCTCGACGCCGAGCATCATTTCCAGAATCTTGCGATCCTGCCTTCCATAGCCTTTGGTGGGATCGATGATCAGATCGTCGTAGGAGTCGTCCTCGATGTGGATAGCGTGCGCGTAGGTGCGCCAGGTGGTGCTGTGCGCGTGCAGATCGGGGTCATCCTTTTCGGCGCTGTGGGCCGTCCAGCGCAGTGTGGTAATGCCCAGGTGCTGCATAAAGAACACGTCAATCGCCTCGCGCATTTCGTCGCGGCTCTCAAAGAGTGTGACCGGCTCCACTCTGCCGAGATCGATCTGGTCGAAGGCCAGGAAACCGCGATATACGCCGCCCGACACGCCCTCATTGGTGCGTGAAACGCGGCTGGTGAACTGCTCCTCGCCAACAGAGAACTGCACCAGCACGTCGCGCAGCCAGGGGCGGACGCGCTTCGGGATGCCGCTGTCGGAGCCAGTCAGCGCCCACAAGATGCTGTTCAGGATGGTCGATTTGCCCGTGCCGTTGCTGCCCACCCAAGCCCACAGCCCGGAGCCGAGCGCACGGGAGTACTTGAAAGGTTCGGCGCTGCCATCGGCACGGCGCTTTTCCCCGATGAGCGTGACGTGGTGGACGATCAGCCGGCCCTGCGGCGTGGGTGAGGTATCGCGCAGGCATTCGTCGATGCCGGTGTCAGTCAGCACGTCGCGCACCAGTTCAGGCGTTATATCAGGGTGATCTGGCACGACGCGCCGCGCCGTTTCCAGGACGAGTCTCTCAAAGGTCAGCATAGCGATTCGCTCCAAAGCGGCGCTGGATGTGCGGAACGAGAGCCGACACCGCCACCATCGCCGGAGTCAGATCGGGCGCAAGGTAGGTCATGACGTTCAGATCGTACTGTTCCAGCACCGGGAAAAAGGCGGCAACAGCCTCACATTGCAGGCGATACCAGTCAAAGGTCGGGCAGGTATCGAGGATTTGCTGCACCAGATTGACCCCCTCCGCTTCGAGGATAATCAGGTGCGTATGGCTGCGGGAGCGGACGAACGATGGGCGATCACTGACCAGGGCGCGGCTGGTCAGGAAACTGAGCGGGTGATCAAAATCCTCGAAGATGTGGTAGGGTGCGCCGGGCAACATGACGCGGCGCGTGTCGGCCTGGTTGTCCTCCAAGCTGCGCTCGATTGTGTCTCGAAGGATGTGTTTGCGATCTGCGAAGGCGTCCGGCGTCGCTGCATAAGCGTCGAGCAGCGCCAGCGCCAGATGCCCCGGTTCGCGCACCCAGAAATCGAACTGCTGCAAACGTTTCAGCGACTCGACCTGCCGCGCCTGGCCTTCCAGCAGGCTCGAAATGGGCTGACCGCAATAATAGAGGACGATCAGCAGGCGGGCGACCTGCCGCTCAAAATAGTTAGCAGTAGTGATGGACGACACATCGCTTTCAGTGATGATTAAGGGTTGGATTTTGTCCAATAGTGACCTCGTATGAACGTCGGCCCAACATTATCGCCAATTTGGGAGAATCTGTACAGGCTGATCTGATCACCTGTTTAACGGGCAAGATCAGGTGTAACGGTTATGTTAATAATGCGCGGTGATGCGAAGGCAGGCAAACATAGCACAGGCGTTCCAGGATGTCAAGGCGAGCTTGATGCCCTGCGGCTTGAGCGGCAGGGCTGAGATTGCGAAGCCCCTGGCGGGGCTAAAGCCAATTCTGGACAAACGGTCAGGGCTTTCCAGGTCACATCGCGGACATCGTGATCTCGCGGCAGGTATTTCGGAGCCGCCCGATCCGCTCGATTTCCACCATCACCCTGTCGCCGTCGTGCAGCATCACCTTCGGGTTGCGGAAGTTGCCCACCCCGGCGGGTGTCCCGGTCAGAATGATGTCACCGGGGTAGAGCGTGAAGGCCCGCGAGGCGTAGGCAACTATGTTCTTCACATCAAAGATCATCTGGGAGGTGCTGCTATTCTGCAATGCCTGACCGTTCACCTCGCAACGGATGGCAAGTTTTTGCGGATCGGGGATCTCGTGCGTTGTGACGATGACCGGCCCCAACGGACAGAATGTGTCCAGACTCTTGCCGCGCGTCCACTGTCCGTCACCGAATTGCAGATCGCGGGCACTCACGTCGTTGGCGCAGGTATAGCCAAACACGTAATTCAGCGCCGATTCGGGTGTGACAAGGCGCGTCTCCTGGCCGATCACGACGGCCAGTTCCGCCTCGTAATCGACGGCGTTGGTCAGGGCCGGGTCCCACTGGATCACGGTGTTGGGGCCGGTGATGGTGCTCGGAAACTTGGAGAAGATGAGCGGTTTTTCCGGCGGCTGCGCATTCTGCTCGCGGCAGTGATCCATGTAGTTCAAGCCAATGGCGACGATCTTGCTCGGCTGTGTGATCGGCGCGAGGAAACGCAGATTATCGGCGGAGATGGTCTGGCCGTTACGGATGGACTTCTCCACGTAGGCCCAATCCGCATTCAGTACGTCCAGCATGTCGTGGGCAAACTCCACCCGACGCCAGTCGTCGTTCTCATTGGCTTGCGCGACCACAACCGGGCTTTCATCAAGCAACACATAGGCGAAACGCATCAGAAGATTCCTCTATCATCAGGATTACCGGATCGGCGGCAGGTTCGACGCTTGCAAGACAGCCAGCGCCTCCGGCGGAACACCAGAACAGTCCGGAACAGGCTGTGTATGCGTCTTGTCGAGCAGCCGCGCTGGATTGTATGCATTATAGGTCATCCGGGAAATCTCTGCGATAACCGGGAAAGAATTCTCATAATTCAGCCACGTTTTATTGTGGAGCATGACGACCAGGATATAGTCGCCGCCAGGCGTGCTGACGTAGGCTGCGTCGCCGTGCGTGTCGTTGATCCAGCCGTGTTTGTGAGCGACGGGAATATCGGCGGGCACACCCGCCTCGATCATGGCTCCGATCCTGTCGGCACGCATGATGCCGATCATCTGGCGGCATTCGTTGACGGTGAAGGCGTTGGGGAAGGTGGTCGTCAGGACTCCTGAACCATCGAGCGCGCACTGATAGATTCCGGCCAGCAGCCAGCCCATGTCGGCGGGCGTGGCCTGGTTGTACGGGTCGGGTTCGGTGCTGACCTGATCGACCCCGGTCTGCACCGTCGGGATGGGCTGCGGCGGGCTGGTCGGCGTGGTGTCCTTTGCGCCTGTCCAGAAGGAACTGAGCAGCAGGATCGACTTGAAGCCGAGGCTGTGCATGGTCTCGGTGACATACTGCGCGCCCTTCTCCGGGTCGCCATCGCCAAGCCATTTCAGGACGGTATTCGAGGCAATGTTCTCGCTGCAAATCATCATCTCGGCGATGATCTCGGCCTCGTCCTTTTTGGGCGTGGTGTCGAGCTTGCGGTAGAGCGAGACCAGGATCGGAATCTTTGCCAGACTCATACCGCTGTAGGCCACGCCGGGGTTGAGCGCGATGGCGTGCCCGGTGCGTAGATCGAGCAGAAAGGCCGATCCCTGCGTGTCCGTGCCCGGCTCAAACTTGTTCTGAAGCAGGTAGTCGTAGATGTCGCTGGAGAGTTTGCCCAACAGGTCATTCGTGCCGGGCAGCAGCGTGGCCGTGAAGGGCGGCACGCTGGTCACGATCATCTGCGCCGTTGGGGTCAGGGTCGGGTAGCCGAAATCGCGCGAGCTGGTGATCGGGACTTTGTTCAGGTCGCCGTAGACTCGCACCGTCTGCCGGAAGACCCAACCGCGCCCGCTCGGCACACCGTCGAAGGCGATCTCCAACCAGGGGAACAGGCTGTGGCGGTGCAGCACCGGGTACTGCATCCCTTTGCTGATCGACCCGATGCGCGGGAAGTCCGTGCCAGGACCATAGCGGACGTTGGCTGTGTCCAGCGCTTCCGCCGTGACCACCTCGGCGGTGGGTATTAAAGTCGCGGTGGCTGCCAACGTTGGCGTGAGCGTTACGTCCACACTGGAGGCTGCGGTGGGCAAAGAGGCCGGCCCCGGCGTCAGGGAGATGATTTTCTCGGTAATTGGAACGGTTTTAAGGTCGCCGGTCACTTTGACGACATCGACGTAGACCCAGCCTTCCGTCTCCGGCAGTCGGATCAGATACCAGGGGAAGCGCGCGCTGCGCCCGATCATCGGGTACCTGGTTCCGGCAGTGATCGTGCCAATCTGCGGGTAGTTCACGGCGGGGCCAGCACGCACATTGGCGAACTGGATCGCCTCGACCCACACGCCAGGCGCATCCTGGCTGTACGCCGCGCCGGGTCGCACGAATGTACCCGTTGCCAGGACGGCCAGCGCCACGCCAAGCAAGATCAGCCGGATGAGGTGATGGAGTGACAGAGACATCGCCAGATTCCGTATTCAGCGGACAAGCCGCATCATTATGACGCGATTCTTCGTTTGGCGGTAAGAGCACTGTATCGGGCTGGATGCCGCGATATAATTCGCTGCTGGTCACGACCAGATCAACGTATTGTTGCCGGTTCAATACCGCTATCCGTTTGTTGCGCTGCCGCACGCACAGATGGAAAGGGAAACAAGGCTGCACACATCAGGTCTTGCCAGGCTGTCAAATCGAAGTTTCGCTGATGAGTAACTTTCATTGAGATCATCCCAGGGTATTCCCCGCGTTCTGGCGCTTGCTATGCTGGCGTGCCTGCTGTTTTGCGCAGCGTTGGCACTCAACCTATTCCCCTCACTGCGCGGCGATTACGGCTGGCGCTGGCCGTATGCCGTGCCCGATCTGCCGCGCCTGCTGCCCGCCATCGCCGCCGTCAGTCTCTACGTCTGGGGCATCATGCGCATCCGGCATCCCCGGCGGCTGGTCATGTGGTGCTTCCTGGGCGCGGTCACGATCCCGGTGGCGTGCCTGTTCCTGCTGGGCGATCCGTTGTACTTGCTGGCGACGCGCACGCTCTCCGGGCAGGCCACCGGGCCACACCTGGCCGGGGCCGCCATCACCGACCTGGGCGTGACGCTGCGCGACTGGCCGCAGATCATGAAGACGTATCTTGACCCGGCCCGGCACATCATGATTTCGGGCCACGTGGCGCTCAGTCCGCCCGGCCTGCCGCTGCTGTACTACGCCCTGGATCGGGCATTCGAGGCCGTGCCCGCGCTGGCCGATCCGCTCGGCATGGCGCTGCGCCCGTTCCAGTGCCAGAACTTTGGCATCATGAGCTACAGCAACGCGCAGCTTGCCAGCGCATGGTTCGGCATCCTGATGCCAGCCTGGGCCGGGCTGACCGTGTTCCCGCTGTACCGGCTCGGTGGGCGGCTGGCGGCAGCCTGGTGGCCGCTTGTGCCGTCGGTGGCGCTGTTCGCGTCCACGTGGAACACACTGTATCCGCTCATCGGGCTGCTGGCCTTCGATCTGCTGGCTTCGGCCATCCAGGAGCGCATCGGCGGGCGTTCCGCTCTCAGCATTGTGGCCTCGGGCGTCCTGATCTCAGCGGCGAGCTTCGCCAATATCTCAATTGTGCCCCTGATCGGCTTCCTGGCACTGTACACAGTTCTGGTGTTTTTACAAATGGGTGACGTGCGGCAGCGGATCGGGCATATCATCGCCGTCGGGCTGCTGTTCGGCGCGGGGCTGGTCAGCCTGTGGGCGTTCTATTACCTGGCATCGGGCGTGACGCCGCTCACATTGCTGGGGCAGGCGCTCGGCCAGCACCTGGGCTACGAGAACGAGCGCCCCTATTTGCCCTGGGTTTTTCTGCATCCTTACGAACTGCTGATGTTTAGCGGTTTCCCGGTGGCGCTGCTGGCGCTGGCGGGCGCGGCACGCAGCATCTCGGCCCTGCGCGCCTTCGAGTGGCGCAGGGCCGATGCGGTGAGCGTCAGCCTGGTAGTGACGCTGATCGTCCTCGCCATTTCGGGCACGGCGCGCGGTGAGACGGGTCGCGTCTGGCTGTTCTTTGCGCCGTTTATCTTGCTGGCGGCTGCACATCAACTCCGATCAGCCGGGCCGGGCAGTACCCGGCTGGTGACGGTGACGCAGGCCGTGACGCTGATCACGCTGGTCGGCTTCCTGCGGGTGATGGACACAGAACTGAAGCCGCCACCGGACATGCCACCGCTTCCGAACGAGCAGGCCAGCTATGAGACGCTGGCGGCCCCGGCCACGTTCGCCGGCGGTGTGACACTGGTGGGCGAAGGCGCGATGATTCGCGGGGACGGAATCGACCTGACACTGGCCTGGCGTGCAGATCGTCAGGCAGCAAAGCCATACTATCTATCGGCCCTGATTGTCGGGCCGGACGGACGGCCTGTCGGCAAGGCGGTCAACTGGCAACCCTTTGATACGCGCTACCCGCTGACATGCTGGAAGCCGGGCCAATTGGTGGTCGAAACACGGCATCTACCGCTTAGTGGGAACGTCCCAGCAGGCGATTACTGGATCAGTCTGTCGGCTTTTGACATCCATGACGTGAAAGGTGTCCCGGTCACGCGGCCTGGTGCAGCACCGGATACCCAGGTCGGGTTGGGGCCGATCAGGGTCGCGGCAGGGAACTGATTCGGTGTAAGGCCGGTGTAAAAGACGCCTATTTGGGAGGTACAACCTGTGCCTTCATGATCGGACGGGCGTGGACGACCACCCGCTCCAAATAGCTTCTCGTCTTCTGATCCCAATCTTTACACGTCACCAGGGTCAGTTCCTCGTAGCCGTGATTGCGGATCACGTCGAAGTCGGTGGGTCTCACCGTCTTAACCGCGCTCACCGCATACTGCATGACGAGCGGCGTCCCCGGCTTATCGCTGAAGACGGAGATGAAATCGCCCGGTTGCAGCGATCCGATCAAGGCAAAGGGGCCGGGCGACCCATCCTTCATCTCGACGTGCCCGGCCAGCACGTAGTTCCCGCCCTGCCCGATGTTTGGTGTCCCCTCAAGATGACCCGCCATCTGCCCCAGATGGGTCAAATCCCAGTCGTCATCCGTACCGAAATACAACTCGGTGATGTCGGTCAGGAGTTGCGCTCTGTCGGCGACGATCTTGAGCGTGTAGGGCTTTGGGGTAGCTTTGGGCGTGAGGGTGGGGGCAATGGGAGCAACGGCAGCGCGCTGCGCGATGGCGGTTGAGGTTGATACAACAACTTGTAGACGCAACACCTGGAACTGTTGGAACAAGGCAAAGGCAATGACGGCGGCAAGCACGATCAACGTGCCAACGACGAGGAACTGGGGAGTGCACCCGGAGCGATTGCGGCGTGAATACATATGCGGTGTGGAAACCAGCGATTATGCCGGTAACAGCGTGCCGTACCGTCTCTTGAGTTCAGTTGTAAGCAGTAAGCCGGAGAGGGCAATGGCTGGTGACGCCACAATCCCTTCCTGAACGAGACTATACAGCCAACTGACTCAGCCGTCAACAGCCCCAATCTGCGCTGCCGCTCCTACCCTCGAACGGGCGGATTCGGCCCCTACCCGCCGTTCACCCTGAGCGTTTCCTCGCATGGTATACTCTCGCGCCGGTAGCTGTAACTCACGATGTAGGCTTCATCAGGGAATATCCGATGATCACCCGGTTGGCCCGTTCCCGCAACATTTTTGCGATAGTGCTTATTGCTTACCTTGGGGTCACGATTGCCGTTCTGTGGAACCTCGTCTCGCAGATCAACACCGCAGTGCCAGGGGGCGCTGAAACCGATTTTCACCAGTTTTTGTGGGGTTTCTGGTGGATCGGCTATGCCCTCCAACAGGGGCAGTCGCCTTTGTGGTCGAACTACGTGCTGTATCCCCACGTGTCCAACATGGCACTGCACACGCTGGCCGCAAACTGGTATCCGATCTTCGCTGTCTTGGAACCACTGATCGGACGGGTAGCGACTCTGAACGTCATGGTGGTCCTGTGTTTTCTGTTCTCTGGCATGGCGATGTTTGGATGGCTGCGCAGGCTGCTTGGCGCGAGCGGCCCCGCGACGGTGGTGGCCTTCATCGGGGGCCTGGCGTTTGCGTTCTCGCCCTATCTGCTTGTGCATTCGTCCTGGGCACAGCTCAACCTGACGCCAATCTGGTGGTTCCCTCTGATCCTGCTGTTGTGGGACGAACTGGCCTTTCCCCGGCGCTTGCCGCGCTGGGCAAGTGCCGTCCTGCTTGGGCTGGCCTGTTGGGGTCTGTGGTTAACCGATCTGGAGTATGTGGTCTGGGCGCCTATCGGCGTCGGCGGTTACGTTTTGTGGACGCTCTGGGCGACGCGGCGCAATGGCCGCTGGTTGCCCATCGTGGGTTGGGGCGTCGTGGCTGCGGCAATCATGCTCGGCCTCGCATGGTTTTATCCTCTGGCGGCGCTGCTACAAGTCAACCTGGACCCGAACGAATATCCCCCGGCAGGGCTGGGAACCATCCGGACATTTTCCGTGCCGCTCTCGGCTCTGTTCGGCCTCGCGCCGAATGTCCCAACGCGAACGCTGGGTCACGTTCTGGTCTGGCTGGTGTGGATGGTGGTTGCCCTGTGGGTGATCGGCAGGCTGACCCGGCGACCAGCGCTGCTCGGCAACACATCAACCAGTGCCACCTTGGGCGACGATTCCATCAGAGGCCGCCCCTATCCGGGCAGGTGGTTATGGCTGCTGCTGGTCTTGCCGCCGCTGATCATGGCGCTTGGGCCGGATACAACCATTGCGGGAATCGACGTTCCGCTGCCCTACCTGGTGCTGCATACCCTGCTGAAGGGGCAGCATCGCGTGCCTTCGCGCTTTACCGGGGCGACTTTTGCCATGCTGATCACGTTTCTGGCGGTGGCCTGGACGCCTTTGCTGGCCCGGCTGGCCGCCCGTCGTCGGATCGTGAGCGGCTTTGCCGCCGGGGCAATCTCCATTGCGCTGCTGGCCGATGCAGGCGCGTTTGCGCCCTTCCCGGTGCGCTTCATGCCGGACTGGGACATCTACCACCAGATCGCCCAGGATAAGCGGGATTTCGTGATTATGGATGTCCCAGTCGGCACACAATACGGCTGGACGGGGATCGGCAAAGGCTACTTCTTCATGTACTATGGCCCGGTTCACCAACACCGCATGATCAACGGCTGGATTTCGCGTATTCCGTGGAGTGCGTTCCTTTTTTACCGGGATTCACCGCTGTTCTCGTGGCTTGCCGACGCCAGCGCCCCTGACGAGCAAGGCCGCGCGGCGGCGGGCGAACAACTCGAAAAATACCTGCGCGAATGGCCGATTGGCTACGTGATCCTGCACCGCGACTGGGTTCCAACCGAGCACCAGGACGATTGGATCGGCTGGTTGAACACCAGGCCGGGCTTATGCCCGGCAGCGATTTCCCAGGATACCAACCTGATCTGGTGGCGCAGCCGTTCGCTTGGCTGTGATCCGGCTCCGATCACTGACCGGATCGCGCTGGGAACTCCCGCCGACTGGACGGTGATTGGTAACGGTTGGTATCAGCAGGAGATCATTGGCGGCCCTGCCGGGCGCTGGGCAGGGCAGACGGCCAGCCTGCGCGTCACTTTGCAGCCGGATACGGCTTACGAACTGACGTTCACGGCGCTGCCGTTTGGCGAAAACCGCACGCTGAAGTTGGGTGGGGCGAAGTGGTCTTCGGAGGAAATCCGGCTGACGCCCGGAGATTGGCACACCTACAAGGTAACGATCCCGGCAGGAGCACTGGCCGGTTCGTTATTATATTTACAGCACAACGGCGCAGCATCTCCGGCCCAACTGGGATTATCCACAGACAACCGCTCGTTGGCCGTTGCGTATGGGTCGTTCACATTCCGACCCGCAGCGTAGGTGCTGGTAGGCGAGCTTTCACACAAGTTCTGCACACGGCATTGACAGGTCACTCAGGGAAAAAGTGGCGCGCTACGGGCCGAGTTAGGCTATAATCACTCCCTCATCAACAGTGGAGGCAAGTTATGTCTGCGAAAATCGTCAAAAATTACATTAATGGGTCGTGGGTGGCTTCAAAATCAAGTCGCAAGCAGCCCGTCCTGAACCCGGCGACGGGCGAAACGCTGGCCGAAGTTCCCCTCTCGACGGCGGCTGAAGTCGATAGGGCGGTGCAGGCCGCACACGAAGCGTTTCAGGAGTGGCGCACGACCCCACCCTACACACGTGCCCGCTCGATGTTCAAGTTTAAGAACTTGATGGAAGAGCATTTTGAAGAACTTTCGCGGCTGGTCGTGCAGGAAAACGGCAAGACCATCGACGAGGCGCGCGGCGAAGTGCGCCGTTCAATTGAGAACATCGAACTGGCGGCGGGCATTCCGCAGCAGATGATGGGCTACAACCTGGAAGACGTGGCACAGGGCATCGATGAAACCGCGCTGCGCCAGCCAATCGGTGTGTTCGCGGCGATCAACCCCTTCAACTTCCCGGCGATGGTCCCGCTGTGGTTCCTGCCTGTCGGCGTGGCGTGCGGCAACACGTTCATTGTCAAGCCATCTCCCCTCACACCGCTCTCGCAGGAATTCGTGTTCAGGCTGCTCGAAGACTGCGATCTGCCCGACGGCGTGGTGAACATGATCAACGGTGACGAAGAAGCGGTCAACGCCCTGATCGATCACCCGGACGTGCGCGGCATTTCGTTCGTCGGCTCGACGAAAGTTGCCAAGCTGGTCTACGAGCGCGCCACCCGCAATGGCAAGCGCGTCCAGGCGCAGGGCGGCGCGAAGAACCACATGGTGGTCATGCCCGACGCCGACCTGCCCAAGACTATCGGCGCGATCATCGGCTCGGCCTACGGCTGTGCGGGCCAGCGCTGCCTGGCTGGTTCGGTCATGGTCACGGTAGGGGATGCCCACAAGCCGTTCATGGAAGCGCTGGCGGACGCCGCCTCCAAGCTGCGCGTTGGCTACGGGCTGGAAGAGACTACACAGATGGGGCCGGTGGTCACACAGCAGGCGCTCAATCGCGTCTGCACCTATATCGAGCGAGGACAGACCGAGGGAGCCAAGCTGGTGCTCGATGGCCGCAAAACGCAGGTCAAGGAGCATCCCAACGGCAATTTTGTCGGCCCAACCATTTTTGACAACGCCAAGCCAGGGATGAGCATCGTCACCGACGAAATCTTCGGCCCGGTGTTGAGCGTGATCAACGTGCCCGATTTCGAGTCGGCCATCGATACCGTCGAACTGAGCCGCTACGGCAACGCCGCCTCGATCTTCACGTCAAACGGGCGCTATGCGCGCGATTTCAAGTACCGCGTCCGCGCGGGCAACATCGGCGTCAACATCGGCGTGGCTGCGCCCATTGCGACGTTCCCATTCGGCGGCATGAAGGATTCGTTCTTTGGCGACCTGCACGGGCAGGGGCCAGACGCGATCAACTTCTTCACGGACCGTAAAGTGGTCATCGAGCGCTGGTTCTAGCGTTTTAACCCCCCCGGGCCCCTCTCCGCAGGCAGAGAGGGGAACACGGGTGGTCTAGCTTTTCCCGCAGGAGCACAACATCCCGTGAGTCTGAACACCTTTGGCGCAATCGTGACTTTTGCCATCGACCTTGAGGGCGCGATGCAACGTTTCTATGAGGAAGCCAGCGCCGTCGGCGGAGACGCGGCGGAGACGTTCGAGAACTATGCGAAGAAATCCGCCAAACGCCGACAGCGGCTCATTGCCGTCCGACAGGACAACGTGACCGAAATGGTGCTGGAACCCATCTCTGGGTTGAACCAGATCGACTATGAGCCGAACGCCGCCACGCCCACCGACCGGGCCAGCGCGCTGGCCGAGGCTATCCGGCTCGAAGAGCGGGCCGAGCGCTTCTACACGAATGCCGGGCCGAAGCTGAATGTCACCGAGCCGCGCCGCGCCTTCCAGAAACTTGCCCAGGAAAACACGGAGCGGCTGGTCGAACTGCGCGACCTCGCCAGGTAGCCGCCGGCACTAACGGCACAGGATGTCGCACCAGTATTGGTTGAAGGCGTTGCCGTCAATCTTCGTGACAAGGCGCGTGGCGATCCCGCTGGGGGCCGGAATCTCGTAGAGCCAGTTATCCTGCACCTCGAACTTGAGCGGCACGCTTTCAATCTCGACGCCCTCGTGCCACCCCAGGGCAATCGCGCAGGCCAGCGGATCGTGCTGGAAGTTGATGATGTCCCTGGGCAGCCCCGGACAGGTTGCGCCGTACTTTGGGTCGAGCGGTTCCGTCCTGGCGAAGAGTTCTGCCTGACGGACAATGAGTTCTCCCAGACGGCCTGCCTGTGCCAACCTGGGCAGATACGCGCGCCGCAGTGCCGTCTGGCAGCTAACCGCCAAAGGGATGAGCGTCGGGTTGGCATGCTCCAGGACATAATGCGCAGAGCGAACGTCAACCTGGATATTGTAGTCGAAATCGTTGGGCCACTGCGGAAAGCCGGGCGGGTTGTCGTAGACGTGGCCGCCCATCAGGAACAGGTCGGCCTGCCGCAGGATGCCCGGATTTTTCTCATCCAGCAGCCGGAAGTTGGTGAACGGCCCGATCCCGACCAGGATTGCGCCCTGCTCGATGCTGCGCTGCAAAAGTGACAGAGCTTCATCTATTGGCCCTGGCCTGGGCGGTACGGGTTCGGGCCAGTTTTCCTCGTCCGAGGGATAGCCCAATTCCCAATGATGATAATGGCCGTCAGCGACATCGGCTCCGGCTGCCACAGGAATATCGGTGCGGCCCATCAGGTTCAGCACGTACCGGGCATAGCCTGCGCGCCTGCCGCGCTCATCGGAAACGGTAGTCACCCCCGTGATTTCCAGGTCGGGCCACTTCAACAACATGGCGAGCGCGCACAGGTCGTCCATGTCGCCGCCGATGTCCGTGTCCAGATGGATTTTCGGCATAATGATTTGCCCGTTTTACGGCATTGTGCCCGACGCTAAAGCCGTCGTCCTAGCGCTTGAGTTTTTCCATATAGTGCTTGCGGAACTTGGCGACTTTGGGAGCAATGACCACCCGGCAATAGCCCTGGTCGGGATTATTCTCGAAGTATTCCTGGTGATAGTCCTCAGCGCGGTAAAACTTCTCGAAGGGTGTCACCTCGGTCACGATGGGCGAATTCCAGACCTTCTCGGCATTGAGCCGTGCAATTGTCTGTTCGGCGATGGCCTTCTGCTCCGGGCTGTGGTAGAAGATGGCTGAACGGTACTGCGTGCCCACGTCCGCGCCCTGACGGTTCAGCGTCGTTGGGTCGTGGATGGTGAAGAATACGTCCAGCAGATCGCCGAACGATACGACCTTCGGATCATAAGTGATCTGGACGACCTCGGCGTGCCCGGTCATGCCCGTGCAGACCTGGCGGTAGTTCGGGTTAGGGACATGCCCGCCCGAATAGCCGGACTCGACCTCAAGCACCCCTTTGAGTTGATCGTAGACCGCTTCCAGACACCAGAAGCAGCCGCCGGCCAGCGTTGCGACCTCGGTGGCAGCCTGCCCGGACTTCGCCCCGTTGTTTTCCTGGTTCATACGCTTCTCTCCACAATCTATGATTTCAGTGAGGCTAACACCAACTATCGCACAAGCAGCACCTTCAGCACGCCGGGCCGCGCAGCGTGTTCAAAGGCGGTCAGCGCATCGTCCAGGGCATAGCAGCCGTCGATCATCGACTGCACGTCCACCTGGTTCGACTCCATCATGCGCAGCGCCGCCGCGAACGGCCCGCAGCGGCTGCCCACGATCTTGATCTCGTCCACGACCACGCGGGTCAGGTTGGCCTGTGGCAAACCGGCGTAGGTGCTCTTCAGGACGATGGTGCCGCGCGGCTGCACCAGGTCAAGCGCGCTGGCGAACCCCTCAACGGAGCCGGTGCAGTCCACCACGATGTGCGCAGACTGCCGTTCCAGTGGGATCGAACCGTTGGGCTGTGGCTCGATGTAAGGAATGCCCCACTTCTTGAGCAGCTCGATGGGACGTGCCCGCCGGGCGATCACGGTCAGGTCACAGCCGACGCGGCGAAGCACCTGCGCACACAACAGGCCCAGCTTGCCTGCCCCGATCAGGATGACACGATCCGAAGGGCGGATGTGCGTCAGCGCTGTGACCTGCAGCGCGGCAGCCAGCGGCTCGGTAAAGACGGCCACTTCGTCGGGAATCGAGTCCGGGACGGCGTATAGATTGCGCAGCGGCAGCCGGAAGCGATCCGCGAATACGCCGGGATAGTTGGCAATGCCAAGCGTGGAGCGATTGCGACACTGGCTCGGAATCCCGGCATGGCAGAAATCGCACTGGCCGCAGGCCACGTTGATCTCGCCCACCACGCGCTGCCCCGCCTTCCACGATCCGGCGTCCGCCACCAGTTCGCCCACAAACTCGTGGCCGAGCACGCCGCGAAAGCCCATGTAACCGCGCGTCAACTCCAGGTCGGTGTGGCAGATACCCGCCAGTCGGGTCGTGATCAGCGCCTCGCCGGGGCCGGGCGTCGGTTCAGGCTCCGTCCGCGTAAAACTCAGTTGATCGTCGAAGCGCAAAGCGCGCATGACCGTCACCTCACTTTCTGGATCGCATCATACAGTGCGTCGGCCATCCTGTGATTGACTGCCGCATTCGGGTGGGCGTCGAAGCCATTCACGACCAGTGCAGCGGGCGGGTCATTGCGAAACATCGCCGAGGCGCTGATAACCGTCGCGCCGTTGTCCCTGAACAGCCCTTCGACCAGCGCCGTTTGCTTCGCACTGCCCTGGATATTGTCCAGCATCGGCCACACGATGACGATCAGCGGCGTGTGGTTTTGCCTTGCCCAGTCGATGATCTGCATGATCTCATGCTGGTGCTCGGCCCAGATGTCTGGCACAAAATAGCTGTCGAGGAGTGCCTGCCACAGTCTGGCACTGCCCTCGGCGAACTGCCGCTTGTAGATGATCTGCCAGTAGACGTAATCGACCAGGTACGAATCCTTGAGCAGCGGCAGTCCGGTTTGCTCGTTCAGCCAATCCGGGCGCGGCGGCAGATCGGGGAACGGATGCTTGGTGATGGCGATTGCGCCGCGAATGTCGTTCACAAAGTAGGACAGCACGACCACATCCGGCTTATACGGGTACAGCAGGGGGTAGAAGGTCTCTTCGGGCGTGTCCCAACCGTTGACCGCCACGTTGAACACCGCATAGCCATCGCCCAGTTTTGCTTGCAGCACATCAGTAGCCCGGTCTTTCACGTCGCACAGGCCATGCCCGGCCACGAACGAATCGCCGATGACCATGATCCTTTTTTTGCCTTGCACGTCGGCGTCCGTCCAGGTGCGATCCCGGTACTCGACGTAGCCGCCGTTGACCGGAATCTGGTCGGAGTGCAATCGGAAGATCGGTTTCCAACACACGTCTTTCCAGTGCTTCGCCATCAGCGTGAAATCGTAGGCGTCGGATTGCAGCGTGAAAAAGCGGAAGTAGACCTCGCCCAGACCCAGCATGACGACAATTGTCACGAGCGCGATGAGCGGCCCGGCCAGCAGCCGCAGGATACGCCGCGCAAGCCCGACAGGACGCATACTGTGCTGCGCCATCAGATCACGAACTGCCCATTTTTATAGAACAATTCGCCATCGACCACGATCTCGCTGTCGGTGCGCATATCGCAGATCATGTCCCAGTGGATGGCGGAGTCGTTTTTGCTGCCTGTTTCCGGGTAGCCGCGCCCAAGCGCCATGTGCACCGTGCCGCCAATCTTCTCGTCGAACAGGATGTTGCCGGTGAAGCGCTTGATGCCGAAATTCGTGCCGATGGCGAACTCGCCCAGGTAGCGCGCGCCGGGGTCGATGTCAAGCTGCGACAGCAGGTAACTTTCGTTCTTTTTGGCGCTGGCGCTGACGACCTTGCCGTTCTCGAATTTGAGTTCCACGCCTTCGACCTGCCGCCCGCCGCTGATGGCCGGGTAGGTGAAGCGTACCCAGCCGTTGACCGAGTCCTCGACTGGCCCGGTGAAAATTTCGCCGCTCGGCATGTTGTGAGTCGCGCCGGAGTTGATGAAGGTGCGGCCCTCAATGGACAGCGACATATCGATGTTTGGCCCGCGCACCTCGATCTTTTTGTGGCCTTTGATCCAGTCCACGTACTTTTGCTGGTCGTCGTATAGCTTTTTCCAGAGCGCCACCGGGTCGGGCTGGTCGGCGAAAGTCGCGCTGTAGATGAAGTTTTCCCATTCTTCCAGGCTCATGTCGGCCTCCTGAGCGCCTGCCTCGGTGGGGAACATGGTCAGCGTCCAGCGATACTCGCCGCTGGCCGTGCGGTCAAAGTAATTCCGCGACAGTTCGCGCCGTGTGGCGGCCATTGCCGACATGCGTTTGGGATCGATGCTCGAATTGCGGCGCGTGTTGCTGGACGAGCGCACCTGGATCGAGACTTTTACCTCCTCGGCAATCCAGCGTTCCAGCGGCGAAATCCAGGCCATCTGCTCGGCGCTGGCGTTGCGCAGGAAGAAATCGGCCATCACGCCGTCCATGCCGATCAGCCCGTTGGTCAGGCTCTTGGCGCCCTCGAAGAGCACTGTCGTGCACAGGCCGCCTGCGCGGATCACCTCTTTGTACACTTCATAGGCGAGCGGCATCCCGCTTACGTCGGTGAGCAGGGCCACCGTGTCGCCGGGCTGCACCGCCACCGAGTACGTCACGAGCGTGCGGGCCAGCCGTTCAATTCGTGGGTCAGTCATGATACGTCCTTAGCGGATGATTTTTGGGAAGTTTACCTCACCCCTGCCCCCTGGTGAGGGGGAACCGGGCGGCACTGTATGGGTTCTGATGCCCCCTCTGCAAGCGGAGCGGGGCCAGGGGGTGAGATTCGTTCACAAATCCGTGCGAACCTTCCACAGTTCCGGGAATAGCTGTACATCCAGCACGCGCTTGAGGTAGGCGACGCCCGCCGTGCCGCCTGTCCCGCGTTTGTAGCCGATGATCCGTTCCACCGTCGTCACGTGCCGGAAGCGCCACTGCCGGAAGGCGTCTTCCAGGTCAACCAGTTCCTCGGCCAGTTCATACAAATCCCAGTGAGCATTGGGGTTTTTGTAAACGGCCAGCCACGCGTTTTCTACCGACTCGTTGTGCTTGTAGGGCTGCGTCCAGTCACGCTCCAATACAGACGCGTCAATCGTGTAACCGCGCCGTGCCAGCAGTTGGATCGCCTCGTCGTACAGCGAGGGGCGATGCAGTTCTCGATCAAGCGCGGCGAAGCGTTTTTCGTTGTGGCGGTGCGGGCGCGTCATGACCTCGTTCTTGTTGCCGAGCATGAACTCAATCTGGCGGTACTGGTAGGATTGAAAGCCCGACGCATGGCGCAAGTAGGGGCGAAAGGTGCTGTATTCGCTCGGCGTCAGCGTCGAGAGGACGTCCCAGGCGTGCACCAACTGCTCCATGATGCGCGAGACGCGGGCCATCATCTTGAAGGCGGGCGGCAGGTCGTCGTGCCTTATCTGCTCGCGGGCCGCGTTGAGTTCGTGCAGCATCAACTTCATCCAGAGTTCACTGGTCTGGTGCTGGATGATGAACAGCATTTCGTTGTGGTCGGCGGACAGCGGGTGCTGCGCGTCGAGCACAGCGTCAAGCGCCAGGTAATCGCCATAACTCATGTCGCCGTCAAAGTCGAGTTTGGCCCCATCCAGTTCCGCTTTTGTCGCCACCGCACAACCCTTTCCACTCTGGCCTCACCCCCGGCCCCTCTCCACTGCGGTGGAGAGGGGAGCCAACACTGTCTATAGTGCCCATCGGTTCCCCCTCTCGGAATTCGGAGAGGAGGCCAGGGGTGAGGTCAACTTACTTTGTCGTAAACGTCACCTTGCCGGAGGAGCCGTCATACGTTCCGATCTCCTCGAAGCCAGAACCATCGGCTTTCACCCGGTAAATGCTGAAGGTCGCCACCGCCTGGTCGCCATTCTCGTCCAGGTAAGTCTGTACCTGCGTGCCGATGTAGTGATCGGCAATGAACGGCACGATCTTTTGCACCGCCTCGCCATTGTTCCCGGCGAAGATGATGGACAGCATGGCGATATTGGCAGCATCGTAAGCATAGTTGGTGAACGGCCCCGGCTCCTTGTTGTACTTCTTCTTGAAGGCGTCGATGAACGGCTGCGTGTTCGGGTTGGCCGTGCTGGACGCCGAGACGACGGTGAATTTGACCGAGGCCAGGAACTTGGCCTCGTCGGGGTTCGCCAGCATTTCAGGGCGGTACAGATTCTCCACGCCGAGCCAGTCCACCTTGCCCATATTAGCATCGACAGCGGCCAGCTTCAATACCTTCTGCGCATCGCCCAGGAAACAGGCACAGAAGAAGGCCGTGCTGCCTGCCGCCGAGAGCCGCGCCACCTCCGCGCTGACTTTGGTGACCTCGCTGGAAAGATCGGCGGCGTCTTTGGCATACTTCACGGCTGAAATCTCTCCGCCCTTGAAGCGATCCTGGAAGATTTTGACCAGTCCATTGCCGAATGGATCGTCCACGTTCAGGATGACGATGTTCTTGTAGCCGCGCGTTTCCGCAATACCCTCAAAGGCTTGCCCGGCGAAGTTATCGGGCGGGTTCATCACGCGGAAAATGTAGTCGTCCTTGATCGCACCGGCCATGCCCGTCGAGGCCGGGGCGATGATCACGATCTTGTTCTGGTCGGCGAACTGCTTCGCGCCCAGCACTTCGCCCGTCGAGAGCGGCCCGACAACAACCTGCGCACCGCTGGTTTGCACGACGGTCTGGATCGCTTTGGCCGCGCCGTCGGGCGTCCCGGCGGTGTCCTGCGAGGCGACCTTGAAGGTGATCGGGCGCTTGGCGGCGGCAAGCTGGGCGTTCATCTGCTCAACGGCCAGGTCGATACCCTCTTTGAAACCCTTGCCGTACTCGCCCAGGTCGCCTGTGTAAGGCAGGACGACGCCAAGCGTATATTCTACGGCCTTCTCCTGTGCCGTGCTGATCCTGGGGGTCTGCAAAGTAAGCAGCGCCAGGATGATCAGAAACCCGATAGCGACGTGAAATTTGCGGTTCATAGTTTTCTTCTCTCCTCAAAGAAATGTATCCGGGCAGCGAGACACAGTATTTTCGTGGATCATCCTCCTTTGTCGAGCGTTTCCCAGGCAATCGGGCTGACGTCGTCGTGACGCAGCGTGCGCCGTGACTGGCGGTCAATGCGCATGATCAGGCGGCAGGCCGGGTCGGGACAGGTCACGCGGGCGTCCGTCTCCATCCAATCCGCCGGGTGGTTCAGGCGCTGCTTGGCGGGCAGCAGCGGAATGGCCGATTGCAGCGCGTACAAGCAAAAGTTTTGACCGTCGGGCAGCGAGATTTTGCCGCTCTTCATAAAGAACTGGTCGCCCACCTTCATGTCGCAGGTGCAGTTGCCCTCGATCTTCTCGACCACCACCGCCAGATCGTAGAGTTGAAATTCGTCGGTTCGCTCGGTCATTGCGCCTCCTGTGCCCTGGGCTGAAGCCGCAGGGCTGAGATTACGAAGCCCCTCCGGGGCTAAATGCGGTGTCGGCTGATAGCTTTTTCCAGTTTAGTACGTACAGTAGTATAGCTATTTAACCCGCTTCAACGAGCTTTGTTGATTCAGCCCGGTGCTTTAAGGCTTGTCCGGTAGTGGAAGGGTGTCGGATGGGCCAGGGCAGGCCCTCACCCCCAACCCCTCTCCCGCAGGCGAGGGGCTTCCTTCCCCTTCCCCTGCGGGGGAAGGGGCCAGGGGATGAGGGCTGACGAGCAGCACACGACGTACAAAAGTTTCCCCATGAGTCCCGGAAAACCTTTTAGCGCCGGGCACAACCTAGTCCTCCCTCAGCTCTGGCAGTACCGCCTCACCGAGCAGCCGCAGCCCTTCCTCTTCGTTCAGGCCGTGCGGTGTGCCGAACTCGACCCGCCCAACGCCCGCCTCAAACAGCGCCGCCGCCTGAGTCGCCACGTCGCCGGGCGTGCCCGCGAAGGCCAGCTTGCGCAGCAAATCATCCGAGATATAGCTGGCGGCGCGCTCAAAATCGTAGGCCGCCGTTGCCAGTTGAATACGGGTTAGCAGTTCTGGCTCCAATGCTAAAGTATGGTCTAGCTGGGCGATAATGGGCAAATACAACGCGGCCTCGCGCCGGGCGAGGGCGCGCGCTGCTGCCCCATCTCGATCCACTACGGTCACGGCCCCCACCACAATCCCGATCTCGCTGGCCTCCCGGCCCGCCCGTTTCGCGCCAGCCTCCACATCGGCCCGGACTTGCGGGATCACGTCCGGGTTGGCCGTCCCGCCGATCTTGATCTCAGCCACGTCGCCCACGCAGGCGCGGATGGTCTTCGATCCCCACGCGCCGAGCAGGAACGGCACGTCCGGGCGGTACACGTTCCAGCGCAGCGAATCGCCGCCCGCCAGCCTGTAGACCTTGCCGGCGTAGGGTTCGGTGGAGCGCCGCAGCAGGTGGCGCACACACTCGAACGCCTCGCGGAGCGCCGCCACCGGATTGCGCGGCTCAATGCCCACGAAATCCAGCCACGCGCCGCGCGCCATGCCCAGGTAAGCGCGGCCCTGCGAGGCTTCGTCGATCAGCGCGATGTTGCCCGCCATGTTGATCGGGTGGCAGGTGAAGGGGTTGACCGCCGCCGGGCCGATCCGCACGCGCTTCGTGCTGCGCGCCATTTCCAACAGTGGCAGCCAGGCCGGCTGGTAGAGCATGTCGTTGTAGACCGATACGCCGTCGAAGCCGTACTCTTCGGCGGTTGCCGCCAGTGCGCCATAGGCGGTGATCGGCTTGTCGGTCTGGAAGGCAATGCTGATCTGCATGGATGGCTCCCTGCTCACCGCGCCGTGCCCACACCCAGATAGCTCTTGGCCGTTTCCTCGTCCGCCAGGATGTCGGCAGCCGCGCCCTGGAAGACGATCTGGCCCTCGCGCAGCACATAGCCGTAATCGCACAACTGTAGGAGGCTACGGGCATTCTGCTCCACGACCACCAGCGTGATGCCCTGGTCGCACAGCCGCCGCAACTGCTTGAAGATTTCCTTGACCAGCAGCGGCGAGAGCGCGGCGCTCGGCTCGTCCAGCAGCATCAGCCGGGGACGCGGCACGAAGGCAATCGAGATCGCCAGCATTTGCCGCTCGCCGCCGCTCAACTGTCCGGCCCGCTGCAACTGCCGCTCACGCAGAATCGGGAACGTCTTGAAGACCTCCGACAGCCGGTGCTCAAGGTCGCCGTGCGACAGGTGGCGGCCCGCCAGCAAGAGATTCTCGCGGATGGTCATGGCCGTAAAGACGTTCTGTGTCTGCGGCACGTAGGCCACGCCGTAAGCGCCGATCTTCTCTGTGGGCACGTTGTTCAGCGTCACGCCGTCCAGCCGGATTGTGCCGCCGAAGAGCCGGGTCAGCCCAAAAATGGACTTGATGAGCGTGCTTTTGCCGCTGCCGTTCGGCCCGAAGACGCCCACAAACTGCCCCGCCTCCACGCTCAGACTGAGATCGTGCAGGATTTGCAGTTTGCCGTACCCGGCGCTCAGGTGCTCAACAGACAGGAGGGTCATACCTCACCCCCAACCCCTCTCCACCTGGCGAGGGGGAACCGATGGGCGCTGTGCTCCTGGATTGCACCCCTCTCTGCCTGCGGAGAGGGGTTGGGGGTGAGGTTCCATGCATTAATCTCCGAAATATATTTCCCGCACCTGCGCATTGGCGGCGATGTCCGCTGCCGTGCCCTGCGCCACCACACGCCCGGCGTGCATCACGTACACGTCGTCCACAAAGTCAAACAGCACGTCCAGCCGGTGCTCGATGATCAAGAAAGTCAGCCCTTGTTCCCGGCGCAATGCCTCAACTAGATGGAAGATGTCGCGCGCCAGTTTAGGCGCAACGCCCGCCGTCGGCTCGTCCAGCAACAGCATCCGGGCCGAACCGTTCAGGCTGCGTCCGAGTTGCAGCAGTTTCATCTGCCCACCGGAAAGGTCGGAGGCCAGCGTCTTGTAGTGCCTGCGCAGCATCACCCGATCCAGGAGCGCGCCCGCCGCCGAGGCAATGTCCCGTTCCTGCTTGCGCCAGATGCGATGCAGCGGAGCCAGCCCCGGATTCTCGCCAAGCTGATCTTTGACCGGGAGCAGCACGTTGTCCAGCACGGTCATGCGTGTGAACAGGGCCGGGTCCTGGTAACTGCGCACCAGCCCCAGTTGGAAGATTTGATCGGGCGAACGGTGCGTGATGTCGTGGCCGTCGAACTCGATCCGCCCCGATTCGGCGCGCTGGCTGCCCGATAACAGCGCAAACAGGGTCGATTTACCGCTGCCGTTTGGCCCGATCAGCCCGACGATCTGGCCCGCCGGCACAATCAGCGAGACGTTATCGACGGCCTGCAAACGTTCAAAACGCTTGCTGACATTGTGGACGCGCAGCAGGTCGGTCATGGCTGTACGCTCAGTTCGTCGTGGGCGACGGTGGTTTCGGCGTGTTCGGGCAATAACCCCTGCCGCCGGAAGCGCAGCACCCACAGCAGGATCAGGGCAAAAAGAATGTAGCGCACGTAGTTGAATTCAAACTGGCTGCCCTGCGCATTGGCCCAGATGGATAGGATGGCTGTGGCCCGGTTCAGGACGGTGACGATCAACGCACCGAGCAGCGCGCCGCGATGGTTGCCCACCCCGCCCAGCACAACCATCACCCAGATGTCGAGCGTGAAGCCGACGGCGTAATCATTCGTGCTCACGAAGCCTAGATTGACGGCGAACAGCACCCCGCCAATGGCCGCCAGCGCCGACCCAATCAACATGACCTGTGCCCGCAAGCGTGGGACGTGCTTGCCCAGCGCCAGCGTCACCGGCTCATTTTCGCGCATGGCCTTTAGCAGTCGGCCAAAGGGTGAGCGCACCAGCCGTTCGCAGTAGACGTAAGCGAGCACGGCAATCGCCAGCACCAGCGCCATAAAACAGGCGGCGGATAGGGTCGGGTTGTCAAGCGCGCTGAAGGGCTGCGTCACGCCCGATAATCCGTTGATGCCGCAGATCAACGGTGTGTAACCGCGTACCAGCGTGCGGATCACTTCGCTGCCGACGAGCAGCACCAATCCGAGGTACCACTCTTCCTTGACGCGCAGCGCCGTGTACGAGACGAGTGAACCGACCAACCCGCCGACGATGGCAGCGATCAGCAGAGTCAGGCCCAGGTTGAGGAAGGCGATTCCCGGCTGGTCGTGGATGGCCCTGACGCGCAGATCGAGCGCCTGGGCCAGCGTCTCGCCGCACGGATCGAGGTACGCCTTGCCAACAAGCAGCGGCAGCAGGCGCGTATAGGTGATACCCGCCGTGTACGCGCCGATGGACACAAACAGCGCCTTGCCAAAGTTGGGAATGCCCGCCAGCCCGTATTCCAGGTTCAGACTCAGGGCCATGATCGCGGAAATGCCGAAGAAGGTCAGCAAGGCTATGGCTGTCGCCAGCAGGTCGATGTTCATCCGGTTGGCCCTCGCCAGCGACGCAGCCCATTCAGCGAGTCGGCCAGCCCGGTCAGGCCCTGCGGGCGCGCCAGCAGCACGACGATGATGATGACGAATGGCACGGCGGGCTTGAAGCTGAAATCGACCCTGAACTGAAAGTTGAGCCACTGCATCAACAGGTTTTCGGAGAAACTGACGACGTAAGCGCCCAGGATCGTCCCGGCGAAGCTGGTCATGCCGCCCAGAATGGTCGCTGCGAACACCGAGAGCAGCGTCAGCCAGCCCATCAACGGGTTGACGGTGGTGTAGATGCCCCACAGCGCGCCGCCCACCCCCGCCAGCCCGCCCACCAGAAGCCAGGTCAGGTCGTGAACGCGGTCAACCGGAATGCCGATCACTTTCGCCAGCGTCGGGTTGTTTGCCAGGGCGCGCATCTGGCGGCCCAGGTCGGTGCGGTTGAGCACCACGCTCAGGGCCAGCATGAGCAGGAGCGCCGTCGGGACACCCCACGCAAAGACGCTGGTCAGGATCAGGTCGGGGGTGCGGATTAAAACCTGCTGCGGCACTTTGACAGGCTTGTCGAAAAAGTCGAAGCGATCCACGAGCAGGAAGATCAGATAGCGCAGGATGAGGCCCACCGCAAAAGAGGCCAGGATCATGGCATAGGTGGACAGATTCAGCCGGGCCAGCGGGCGGTACACGGCCCGGTGCGTGATCAGCGCCACCAGCCCCGCGCCTATGAAGGCCAGACACAGGATCACTGGCACGCTGGTCGAGACGCCCATCGATACGATCAGCGCCACATAGCCGCCGACAGTGATCAGTTCGGCGTGGGCGAAGTTGGGCAGGCGCACGACAGCCATCGTCAGCGTCAGGCCGAGCGCCATCAGTGCGTACAGGCTACCTGCTTGCAGGGAGCGAACCAGCGAATCGAGGATGAGCGAAGTCGGCACGGGTGGTCTTCCTGCACCGGAAATACGGCTTTTGTATGTTGGGTTGACGGGTAGTGGCCGCTCAGTTTAACCGAAACAGGGGGGACGGGCAAACAAAATCACCTGCAATCGGCTTTCACCCAGCCATCATCTTTGCCGCGACTTGGCAGCGCCGAGCCGCATGTTATAATCCGCCCGCCGTTGTATCTTGCCGAGCCGTCACGACGAGGGACAAGTTTGAGGGTTCGAGCCGCTGCCATTTGCATCATCCTGAGCGCCGCACTGATCGGCACGCCGATGGCGGCTTCAGCACAAACGCCTGCCAATACAGGTTCGGTATGTGTGTTAGCTTTCAACGATGTGAACAAGAACGGTGGGCGCGATCCAGGCGAAGGGGCGCTGCCGGACGTTGGCGTGAGTCTGATGGTCGGCCAGAATGTGATTATTGCCAATTATGTCACGGATGGCTCCGAGCCGCACTGCTTCCCCAACCTGGCCCCGCAGCAGTACACGGTCAGCTTCAGCAGCCCGCTGTACGAACCAACGACCCTGACTGAATTTACCTTCGTCCTCGCGCCGGGTGAGCCTGCCAGCCGCGAGTTTGGCGCGATTGCCAAAACCGCCACAGGAGAGGCGACCCCGGAAGCCACCGGCCTCAACATTCCAATGACCACACCGGTGCGAATCGGGCTGTCGGCATTGGTAGCCGTGCTGGCGATGGCTTTCGTCGCGGCCATTGGCATGATCATTTACAGCCTGTTTGTGCACAGGCGGCGCTAGGGACTGTGATGAACAAAAGGAAAACATGAGCGGCAGACTGAGCTACCACGAAGGCAACGTGCAGGCCAACGGCATCACCATACATTACTACCGCACCGGCGGGGACAAGCCGCCGCTGGTCCTGGCACACGGCTTCACCGACAACGGCCTGTGCTGGACGCGGGTTGCCGGCGCGCTGGCTGAGGACTACGACCTCGTGATGGTGGATGCACGCGGACACGGGAAATCCGCCCGCGCCGAGGTCCCCTTCAGCAGCGATGACCAAGCCAACGACCTGGCCGAGGTGATTCGGGCGCTTGGCCTGGAACGCCCCGCCGTGTTGGGACATTCGATGGGCGCAGCGACGACGGCCCTGCTGGCGGCGCGTTACCCCGATCTGCCGCGCTGCATCCTGCTGGAAGACCCACCCTGGTTCCTGGGTGTGCCGCCCGGTGCGGACGACCCGGTGGAGAATCCCTGGTTCACCTGGCTGCGAACCGTCCACACGCTGTCCCACGCTGAACTGGTCACTGGCTGCAAAACCGATAATCCGGGTTGGGATGACATCGAGTGCACTCACTGGGCGGAGTCCAAGCAGCAGTTTGACGTGCGGGTGCTGGATTATATCCCTGGCCCGTTTGCGTTCCATTGGAGCGATATGATTCCTCGGATTGCCTGTCCGATTTTGCTCATCACCGGCGACTCGGAGAAGCGCGGTGCACTGGTTTCGGCGGAAACCGCTGAGAGCATCCTCAAACTGGCGCGGCATGGACAGGTGGCACATATCCCTGAGGCCGGGCACAGCATCCACCGCGACCAGTTCGAGCCGTATCTCACGGCGGTGAAGGCGTTTCTGCACGAGCAAATGAAACAAGCGGCGGGCTGAGTTGATTCAGCCCGGTGCTTCAGCGCCGTGCACTTCACGCCAGGTAAATCTCACCCGTCGCACCGTTCCTGCTCAACGACCAGCCCCGGTCAAGGCGTACCCAGACCATCGCCCCGGCGATAGAGCGTTCCAGCACGGTGATTTTTTCGCCCGGCTGCAAGAAGCCGACGATGGATGCATCGGTGCGCGGCGCGGAACGGATGCGCAGCGGGGCGGTGGTTTGCGTCACGAGCGTCTCCGGTCCGGGCGCGGCGGGAACCAATCCTGCTGTCCAGGGTACGGCCACGCCCTGGATAGCGCTGAATTCCGCTGCACCAATCGCGCCGAGCCGCCAGAATGAGACGGCGGGCGCGCTGTACGTCTCAAAAGCCAGCCGCGCCGCCTGCCGGATTTGATCGGGCGGGACGGGCCTGCCGCCTGTCGGTTCGGCTTGCAGCATCGGGATGACAGGCCTGGCGTAGGGCCGGAGCGCTGAGAAGGTCGCCGCCAGGAACTGCGCGGCGTTTTGCTGGCCGTTGCTGAACTGCCCGTGGAAAACTTTGGGATGCCAGCTATTGATGAAAGGGAACCATTCCGGCAGGTTCACGGCATTGAAGGTCTCCGGTCTGCCGTCAAAGCTGGCGCCGATATGCAGTGTGCCGGGCAGCACGCGCCGCAGCCCGATCATAAAGTTGCGGATGTCGGCGCTGTTTTTCAGGGCCAGCCGTGCCGGGTCAAGTTCCAGGATGAGCGACATGACGCCAGGGGCCTGCGCAGCCTGCGCGATCAGATTGATCTCGGCGGCAGGATCACGGCCCCAGACCTCGTGCCAGGCGTGAAGATCGATGCGGTAGCGGGCCAGTTCGCTGGCCCATCGCGCCAGATCGTTGGGGCCGTTGATAGTCATCCCCATCTTATTGTCGCTCTGGCCCTGCCAGGCCGTGCCGCTGCTGCTCCGAATCAGCAGCGCTTTCGCATTCGCCGCCGACGTGTTGATCCGCTGCGCCAGTTCGCCAATGCTGTTCTCCGCGACAAGTTGCGCGGCGACGTGCGCCAGCATGATCTTGCCATCGTAGGGCGTAGGTGCAGGCCGGGCATAGACCGGCTGATCGGCGTGCAGACTGCGGAAAAACGTATCGAAGATCGCGCCTTTGGGGTTCTGTGCATCGGTCACGATCCCCGCGCCATCCATCGAGTCCGCCCAGGCGAACCAGATCAACACGGGGACGATGTGAAAGTAGGTGCTCTGGATCAGGGCGAAGGTCTTGTTCATGTAGTTGGCGATGCCCGGCCAGTAGGAGCGGTTTGTTACGTCCACCCTGGGCACGCCGATCTCGGTGATCCAGAGCGGAATACGTGGAAACGCGCCGGACATCTGGGTGATCAGGCCACCGAGTTGGCCGCGCGACCAGTTGGGAAAGGGCGAGGCGTCGGGCGGCGTCAGCCCATAAGGGTGGACGCTGATCCCATCGACGGGCAGTGTGCCCCCCGCGCGCTGCTGCACCTTCAGCATATAGTTCAGAGAATCGCCCGAAACCAGGCCGCCCGTGATCACTTTGGCTGCCGGGTCTGCCAGCTTGATGGCCTGCGCGGAGGCCACCAGCATCGTGGCATAGTTCTGCGGCGGGACGTAGATCGAGGTGGGTACGGACTGCGCCTCTGGCGGCTGATCCTGCTCATTCCAGATTTCGTAGGCGTCAACAATGCCCTTATAGTGACGTGCAATGGCGCTCGCCATCTCGGCGTAGCCCCGGATGTACGTATCCCAATCGCCGGTGCGCCAGGGTGCGTTGCCCAGATATGTATCGTGCAGAAGAATTAATAAAATTTTCGTCCCGGATTGCGCGTGCGCGTGTATAATGGGGTCATAGAACGCGAACGCCTGATCCAGCGTATGACCTTTGCTGCTGACGTGGAAGACAAAACGCACCCAACCCAGGCCCGCCAGTTTGGCTGCCATCGGATTGCCCGCGGGGTTGTAAGGATCAATGTTGATGCCCCATAAGCGTTCTTTGGGCCGCAGCGCCGCGTCGAGCAAGTACACCAATCGCCCGTCAATCGAGCGTTCGGCTGACCAGCCACGTGCGTGTGGCAACCAGACCAGTCCCGCCGCTTCGACCCGGTTGTCGTCATTCGCGCTGATGATTTCGTTGAGTTTGAGTTGCTGACCCGTCTTGAACTGATCGCCGGTTTGGGGCTGGCTGCGGATGGTCAGCGCGCCCACCACGCAGCGGTATTGTTTGACAGGCATGGATTCCTGGCCGCCTTTCGAGCACTGTCCGCGCAAACGATGAGTTTATTCCGTGCGTGCATAATCTGCCAGGGTTGTCGTGAGGTAATCACACCGTTTTGAGATAGCCCGTGCGTATGCTGGCTGTCTTGTAAGACAATACAATAGTACAATAAGTAGGAATGGCAAGCTCCAGACACTTGCTTGAATGGACATTGCGGCGTGCTTGTAGCCCAGAATAAGAGCGAGGCCACCATGGCGAACCTGCCCACAAATGATTGGACCGTCGAGTTTAACTTCGCGCATTCATCCGAAAGCGTCCGTATCTACATAAAAAATGAACTGCTCCTGGGGCGTATCGAACCCACGCAAGCCATTTTCGGCGGACTGGATTTGACGCCTTACCAGGGAGCTGAACTGGGCGTCTCACGGCGGCACGCCGTGATCCAGTGGCAGGGCAGCCATCTGGTGATTTCCGACCTGGGCAGCGACAACGGCACGGTAGTGAACGGCACACGCTTGCAGCCCAACACGCCGCACCGCATTTCGGATGGGGACACAATTTACCTCGGTCATCTCAAGTTGACCCTCCATATGAACACCGACTACGGCTTGAGCACTATCAAGGGCAAGCGGGTTGAACTGAACTTGCTCACGCCGCCCGCCAAGGGCAAGGGACAGCGCATTCTCATCGTCGAGGACGACGTTCAGATCAGCAAGTTGTACCAGACCGTCATCGAAAATGAGGGCTACACGGTTCAGGTCTGCCGCGATGTGGTGAGCGCCATCCGCATTCTGAACCACAATACACCGGCCCTGATCCTGCTGGACATCCGGCTGCCGGGCGTACATGGCCTGGAACTGTGCCGGTACGTGCGGCGCGATACGGAATGCCCGACTATCCCGATTGTCATCGCCAGCGCGCTCACCGACGACGAATCCGTCCAGCAGGCGATGAGCGCAGGAGCCGATCTGTACCTGGCAAAACCGCTCAACATCAAGGAGCTGGTGCGCGTCACCGCCGCGCTCATCCAGAAGCACGAACAGGACAACCCGGCCCTGCACACCAAGAAACTGGCAGGCACGGCCTCTCTGGACTTTGTGGCAGCCGCCTCCCGCAACGATACGATCATTATCTTTGTGGACGGGCAGCGCGAACCCATCGGAACGGTGGTTGAGAAAGAGATTACACTTGGGCGTGGCAACCCCGGCGCCGCGCCGCGCTCCTACCTCGACCTGGGGGCCTACGGCGCCTTCGATAAAGGGGTGTCCCGCAACCATGCCCGGATCAGACGCCAGGCCAAGTCGTTCATCATCGAAGACCTGGACAGCGCCAACGGCACGTTTGTCAACGGTCACTCGCTGGCGAATCAGGAAGCGTGTCCGCTGAAAAACGGAGACGAGGTACGCCTGGGCGATCTGCGGATGCACATCTACCTGCTGGCCGAGACCGAACCCGTGCTGCCCGCGCACTGACGTACATTCCAACCTGTGACGCAAACAGCATCCTTGATCAGGGCGATCATCTTCGATTTTGGCGGCGTCCTGATGCGCACGGGCGACCCCGCCGGACGCCGCGAGTGGGAGGCTCGGCCTGGCAAGCAGCGAACTGGAACGGGTTGTTCACGGCAGCGCCCTCACGAAAGGTTCTCAAAATCACTCATGACGACACGCGCAATCATCTTCGATTACGGCAACGTGCTTGACGTAACCGACGACATGGAGCGCTGGCTTGCCAAGCGGGACGCAATGGCCGCGCCGCTCGGCATGACGGGCGCTGAACTCTGGAATTTGCTGTACTACACCGAACCCTGGCAAAAGGTCAAACGCGGGCAAATCTCCGAAGGCGAGTTTTTGGAGATGGTGCTCGGCCCGCTTGGCATCAAGGGGCGCGCCGCGCAGGACGAGTTCATGGTTAAGCTGATCGAGGGCCGGGACAAGGTTCACCCCGACATGGCGGCGCTGCTGCGCGAACTCAAGCCGCACTACCTGCTCGGCCTGTTGAGCAACACGCAACTGGTCGAAATGGAAACCTGGATCGCGGAAAAGCAGGGTCTGAAAGGCATTTTCGATGCGGTGGTCAGTTCGGCAAAGGTGGGCATGGCAAAACCCGACCCTGAAATTTACGAACTGGCTCTGAAACTGCTCCGCGTCGCGCCACAAGAGGCCCTGTTCATCGATGACCTGGAACGCAACACCTCGGTGGCGGAAGCATTGGGCATTCCATCTATCATCTTCGAGTCCCCGGCCCAACTGCGCCGCGAACTGGCAGCGCGTGGCATTCTGCCTGTCCGTCCATGATCAGGGTACGGCCCTACCGCGCCGACGATTTCAGTGCGGCGCTGGAAGTCATCAATGCAGCGGCGAAGGTTGACCATACACGGCGCATCACGGAAGCCGTCTTCCGGCGGGCCTGGGCCGACCCGGCCTACTATGATCATGCGGCGGTTGCCTTCGCCGATACCGACCATCCGGCAGGCTTCATCTGGTGGGATCGAGATCAGGGCCAGTCACGACGGCTCGAAGGTTGGGTGCACCCGGCGTATCGCCGTCGCGGCGTCGGCACAGCGCTGCTCATTGCCGCCGAGTCTGCCGCGCGTGCCCAGGAAGTGCTGCCCATCACGCTCACCGGGCGCGTCTACAGCGACATTCCCGGCGGCGAAACGCTTTTTCGGCAGCGTGGCTATACAGAAGTCCACCGTTTCTATCTCATGTCGCTGTCGCTGGTCGGGCGGCCCTTCGCGCCCGTTGAGGCGGCCCCGCCCGGCGTCACCCTCCGCGCCTTCCAGGAGCAAGATTTGGCGGCGCTGGTCGAAGCCGACAATGCCATCTTCGCCGGACATTGGGGATCGCGCACGCGGACGGTGCAGGCCTGGCAGCGCGAGATGCAGGAGTCACGGCCCTACGATCCATCGCTGTGGCTGCTGGCCTGGGAAAATGATCGGATCGTGGGGGAATGCCTCTGCCATCAGAGCCGCGAAGCCGGCCCAACGGACGCCTGGATCAGCATCCTCGGCGTGCGGCAGGACTGGCGAGGGCGCGGCCTGGGCCGCACGCTGCTGGTGCGGGGTCTACAAATATTGCAAGAGTCCGGGTTTACCAGCGCCAGCCTGCACGTCGATGCGGAGAATACTCCGGCGCTCAAGCTGTATCGCAGCGTAGGAATGGAAGTCACGCGCACGCGGGTACACTTTGCCCGCCGGATCGAGGCCTCGAAGCACGTGTAAAACCAACCCCACCTCCTACCCCCCTCTCCGCAAGCAGAGAGGGAGAACTGGCGGATGGCAATCCACGTCGTACTTTCTCCCCTCACCAGTTGGAGAGGGGCCGGGGTGAGGTCAATAACCCGCCAGATCGAAGCGACTGCCGCTGTGCGTGCCTGGTAATGTTTTGATACAATGAACGCACACTGTTGTCATATTTGTAAACGCCCCAGGAGCAATCATGAACGATATTCTCGGAAGGCTGAATATTGCGTACAACGGCGGGCCGTTCGGGTGGGGATGGGGCTTCGTCCTTTACCTGATCATCTTTCTTGCGATTCTCACATTGCTTCTCCAGAAGAAGAGTAATTTGCTGATTACCATTTTCATGGCGATCACCGTGATGGCGGCGCTGCTTGACAAGATCAATGCTTTCCCGGCACGCGATTTCTGGGCATTCTTTGATCGGGTGATGATGCTGGTTTTCCCGCTGGTAGTCGGCGGCATGACACGCACGCCCCGGTCGCGCCCCTGGGCAATTCTGGGCGGTATTGTCGCGGGCGTTTATCTGTTTGCGCGCTGGTTCCTGGACCAGATGCCGCACTGAATTTGCCTCACCCCAACCCCTCTCCACTCCGGTGGAGAGGGGCTTCTCAGTTCCCCTCTCCGCAAGCGGCCAGAGGGTGAGGTAAATTTCCCATCAATTTACTGCCCGACCACCGGCGCAGACTGCAACTTGAAGGATGCCACTGCCGCTTCCAGGACGTCATCTTTGGGGGAAAGCAGGCTGTCCACCGTTACGGGGACGAGCACATCGGGCGCGACACCTTCTCCTTCCACCGCGAGTTTGCCGTTGGCATCGGTGAAACCGCCCGTCGGAACCTGGATAAACGCGCCATCCGGCAGCAGATATTGGCCGCCGCTGACCGTTCCGGCCATGCCTGCCGACGGCGTATTCCCGACAATTGTCGCCCGCTTGCTGGACTTGAAGGTGTAAGCGAACAGGTCGGCGGCGCTGGCCGTGTTGCGATCCACCAGGATTGCCAGCGGCCCGTGATAGATCGGCTGGCGCGGATCGACGATCATCTCGTAGACCAACCGTCCATCGGATGCAAACTGTTTGCCGACGATGAACCCCTGATCGAAGAAGCGGCTTGCCATCGCATCGGACATCTGCGAGAACCCGCCCGGATTCGAGCGCACGTCGATGATAATTCCCGGCGCGTTGGAGGCGATCAGCGAATCAACAGCCCTGTCGAAGTCGCGCAGCGTCCCGGCTTCAAGGAATGAATTGACGCGAATGTAGCCAATGCCCGATGGTAGTTTGTAGTCCTTGACGTCGGGTCTGTCTTTGCGAATGGCGCTGCCTGGCTTCGGCTCAACGCGGGTCAGCCTGGCCGTCGTTTCGGGCTGTCCCGGATTCTGAAAGGTCACGTCAACGCTTGTGCCCCGTTTGCCGAACGGCAGCAGACTCAGCCTGAGCGCCAGCAGGCCGTGCGGCGTGGACGAGTTGGCGTATTGAAGCGTCACGTCCCTGAGCGCATCCTGAACTGGCCTGCCGTCCCAGCGAGTGATGATCGCGCCCGGCTTCATTCCGGCCTGTGCTGCCGGACTGTCATCGCGCACCAGCACTACCACGACCTTGCCCTCGCTGGTCGAGTCCAGGCGGATGCCCAGGCCGCCGTTGTAATCGCTGACAAGCGCGGGTAGGCCGAAATCGACATGCCCATCCGGGATCGCATTGCCGAAGTCACGGATGAGGCGCTGGCAGTCGGCGGCGGTCTTTGCCGTTTTCGAGGCCGGGATGAGCGTAGCGCGCAGTTTGGCCCAATCGATCTTGTGCAGGTCGGTGAAGGGGTAAACCTTCTGCACGCGGTCCAGGAAGGTCGGAATCAATTCCGCGCAGCTTAATGACGTGTAATTGACCGTATCGCCCGCGCCCGTCGTAATCAGATCGACATCTGCCTTTGCCTCACGGATCACGTCAAAGGGACTCCTGTCCAGGTTGACGAGCGACCATCCGGCAGGCAGCGTCAGGCGCGGGTCGTCGGCAGTAAAGAGCTTGTGATCCGCGCCGTAATCGCTGGGAAACTGCTCCTTATCGTCGGCAGTCCAGACCAGCAGCTTGCCGCCCTCGACCACGTAGTCGATGCTGATCTTGAGCGTCGAGGCGATCATATCCTCATTCAGCGCCATATAGCCCCGTGAGGCCACGTCGCTCATCAGGCGGATGTCGAAAATCATCAGGTTCGGGTTGGGAGACTTGCCACCGGTCACGTCGAAGGGACGGCCCGCTGGTTTGGGCGGCAGGTCGATCTGGTAAGTGCCGTTGCTGGCCGAACCGTCATACGTGCCGATCACCTGCTGCGCCTTCGGCAGCAAATAGATCGGGTCGTTGCCGAACAGCCCGCTGGCGTCGTTCAGCCCGACCAGCAGCGGCAACGAATCGTAGCCCTGGTAGGCCACACTAAATTTCCCGCTCAGTTGCTCAACTTCAGTCGGTACGCTTCGCTGCGCCCACGCCACCGGGGCCAGCCCTGACAACAAAACCAACACCGTCACAACAATGCACAACCGCTTGATCATGTTACACCCTCAGCATTCACCACCATTGTCCAGCAGTCCATCAAATTTGAGCAAAATCGACGGCGCAAGATTTGCAGCCCGGCCCTGCTCTGGCGTTCAAACAGAAACCGTGCTCGTCTCACGGGGCAGGCTGACAATACCACTATGCCTATCTGTCCATTATACCCGGCGACGCAGCGACGCAGAGGCGGCGGTAAGCGAGCCAACGGCGTAAGCGCAAATGCAGCGGGATCAACGGCTGGGAGAAGACACCGAAGGGTCAGCCCTATTTGTCCGGTCAGGGCACTCCGGCATATAATGGCGGATTGTGCTTTCTCACCCAGATAGTTCTTCATGACCGAAAAACTCCTACAGGACAGAGTGATTTTTCTAACGGGCGGCGCGCAGGGCATTGGCCGTGAATGTGCACTGGCCTACGCAAGGGAAGGCGCAGCGGTCATCGTCGCCGACATCAACCGGACGGCAGCCGAACAGACCCTTGCCGAATTATCCATTCCAGGTTTAGCAATTGAATGTGACGTCAGCAGCAGCGCCTCCGTCGAGGCGGCGATTCAGCTTGCGCTTAAGACCTTTGGCCGGATAGACGCTGTGCACAACAATGCCGGGATCAGCAGCCCGTCAAAGCCCCTGCATGAAACCAGCGAGGCCGAATGGGACACTTTGCAGCGCGTCAATCTGAAAAGTGTCTACCTGACCACGCGCTTCGCCTTCGAGTCGCTAAGAGCCAGCCAGGGCTGCATTCTGAACACAGCCAGCATGGTCGGGCTGATTGGGCAGGCCGATCACGCGGCTTATGTGGCGACGAAGGGCGGCATGATCAGCCTGACCAGAGCGATGGCCCTGGACTACGCGCGCTACAAAATCCGCGTCAACGCTGTTTGCCCGGCGGGTGTGTGGACGCCATTGCTGCGCGAGTGGGTGCAGGAGCAGCCGGACCCGCAGCAGATGATACAGTACTTAAACGACATTCATGCCCTGGGTTACTGCCCCAATGGGGACGTGATCGCCGACGCTGCGGTGTTCCTGCTTTCCGACATGGCGCGATTCATCACGGGCTGCATCCTCCCGGTGAGCGGCGGGGCAGAACTTGGCTATCGTCGCTGATGTTACGCGCGAAGGACTTTTCACCTGTTGAGCAGGGTGAATCGGCCAAAGTGTAAGCCTACCTCACCCAATACAGGCCCGTAGCCGAATCTACCAGCAGAGTGTTATCGGTCAGTGGCGCGAGTGAGGCATTTGACACATCCGCGCGCAGCAGCGTGCCGAGTGATATAGATGTTTGCACGACCAGCGCCAGTGCGGTGCCATCCGGCGACCAGGCCAGCGCACCGACGCGCGGGCCGTCGATAAGCGGGCTGGTCGGACGGGTTACGCCTGCCTCCACCGAGATCATGTATACCTGGGTCGAGTCAAGCTGTGTGATGCGCCCATCAGCGTTGTCGTCGCGCACCGCAACAGTGTAAGCGAGCCGGTTCCCGTCCGGCGACCAGGCCACCGCCCCGCCGACCACCTGGTTTGCGCCCCCGGTCAGCGGCAAGGCAACGGCATCATTGGCCTGCATCACCCACAGGATGGGCACGTCGTCCATCGAGATGAAGCCATCGCCGTTCGTGTCGGTAGTCACAGCGCGGAAAGCCAGCCGTGTTCCACTCGGATTCCAGAGCACCGTCGGGAAATCCAGGCCCGCCGCTACGATGTTGACCACGCCTGTCGTCAGGTCAGCAACCGCCAGTTGCAGCGAATCGGGCTGCGTGATGCGGCCATTGGCGTCGTTGTCGGTGCGGTGCAAGAAGGCGATGTGGAAGCTGTCGGGACTCCAGACGGGCGTTCCGGCGTCCACCGCTCCCGGTGGGCTGATCACGCGCTGGTTGACACCGTTCACATCGGTGATCCACAGAGTGCGTGGATCACTGGCATCGTAACCGTTGCGATTGGTGTCTACTTGCCGCACGTAGGCAATCGATGCGCCATTCGGACTCCAGCGCGGCGAGGAGATACGTGCCGTGCCGTCGGTCAACGGGAAAACGCCACCGGTGCGCGTGTCAAGCAAATACAGTCTGTTCACGCCAAAGAACGACTGTGTGAACAAAACGCGCGTTCCGTCGGGCGACAGGCTCAGGCTCGTGTCATCCACGTTCGCGCCCGTGAACTGGATCAACAGGCCCGTGCGCGCATCGACCAGCGAAATTGAGCGGTTGGGCAAGCCTTGCGCCTGCGTCAGGATGATCAAGCGCCCACCATCGGGCGTGTAGGCGCTGTCGATCAACTTTTCCCGGCTGACGAGGCGGCTCAAGTTGTGCAGCAAGCCGCTCCGATCCACAAAGAAGGAGACTACCCCGTCGCTGCGGACAAGCGGTACTTGCGCGTCCTGCTGCGTGATCGGCGTGGTGTGGAGCGCACCGTCGGGGCCAGTTCCCAGGCGGAATAGCGAGTGCAGGTCAGTGTCGGCCAGCACCACACCGTCGTGGTTAGAATCCCACCACGCGCCAAAGATGATCGTGCCGGGGATTGTCACGGCTTGCGCATGGGCAGCGGCGGGCAGATTCAGGATCAGGCAAAGTGTGGACAAAACGAGAAGGCAGCGCTTCATGGACATCTCCTGAACTCCGTCCTGAATCTAGCCAGGGGAGAACTCTCAATCCCCAATTCGTCCATCGCCCGATACATATCTTCGTAGGCGAAGGGTATCTCGTCAGGGTTCTCCGTTAAATTCCCTATTGCTTTGTTGAAGATATATTCGAGGATTGGGTGTTTGTGTGACTTGTAGGATTTGCCGTTGTGTAGGTAAGTCACTTCTGTTCATCCAGGTCGAGTAGTTCGGTCAGAGGCAGATCAAGGCATAAGGCAATTTTGTACAGGTTGAGAAGAGAAATGTTTCGCTTGCCTGTCTCAAGCTCGTTGTAGTAGGAACGGCTGAATCCTGCTTTGGCAGCCAACTCTTCCTGTGTAAGTTGGCGAGCTGTCCGCAGTTGGCGCAGGCGTTCGCCCAATCGCCTCAAAACTTCGGCTTCACTGCTTGTTCTCTGCATGAGGCGAGTATCCAGAGAGTCACTTAAATCACAACCCGATTTAAGTGACATTACGGGATATGTAGAAGCGTTTTCTTTACTTACTGACATTATGCAGCCAAACGGGCAGGCTGCAACTGGTTCGGGGTATCGAAAGCGGTGAGGAGTACGACCTGACCGGGCTGGGCGTGGATCGCTTCTTCTCGGAGACGGCAGCGCGCCGCCCAGCGATCCACGTCGATGTGCTGCGGCCTGGAACGAAGCACTAGTTGTTCCAGGCTTACATCTTTGACGTGGAATATTTATCGTTGGTTCCAACGTCCTTTGAGATTTGGCGGCTTATCGTTACAATGCCGCACTATGAATGAAGATCGACGTATGTCCCTCAAAGAGGCTGCCGCGCTGGTCAAATCCGGGCAGGTACTGGCGCTCGGCGGCATGACGCTCTATCGCCGCCCGGTGGCCTTCGTCTACGAACTGCTGCGGCGCGCGGAGCGCCCGGTGGGCCTGACGCTGCTCAACTTCACGTCCGGCTACGAGTCCGATCTGCTGGTCGGGGCGGGCTGCGTGCGCCGGGTGCGAAGCTGCTACTTCGGGCTGGAAGCGTTCGGTTTCGCGCCGATGTTCACCGCCGCTAAGGGACTGGAAGTCACCCAGGAGACCGAGGCCAGCCTGGCCTACGGGATGCGCGCCACAATGGCGGGCGTGGGCTTTATGCCCTCGCTGGCCTGGATAGGCACGGATATGCTGGCGCTGCGGCCCGACGTGAAGACGATCATCGATCCGTACACCGGGGAGGAAGTGGCTGCCTTCCCGGCCCTGCACTGCGACGTGGCGGTGCTGCACGCGCTGGTCGCGGATCGGAGCGGCAACGTCCGCTTCAACCGCAACCGCGCCGTCGATCCGGAACTGGGGCTGATCGCCGATACGGTCATTGTCACGGCGGAAGAAATCGTGGATGAACTGACCGCCGACGTTGATCTGGTCGGGCCGCTGGTGACGGGCGTCGTCCATGCGCCGCGCGGGGCCTGGCCGACATCGTGTTACCCGCTCTATCCGGTGGGTGGCGGCGAAATCCTGCGCTACATCGATGCCTGCAATGCGGGTTGTTTCGAGCAATACCTGGACGAAGTGCTGGCGAACTCTGCCGTGTGAAGGCAAACCTGATGAGCCAACTCCTACTCGGCATCGACGTGGGGACAACGGCAGCCAAAGCTGCGCTGTTCAGCCCGGAGGGAGTGCTACAGGCGGTAGGTCAGGCCGAATACCCGCTGCATCATCTTCAGCCTAGTTGGGTCGAGCAGCATCCGCAGGACTGGTGGCGCGCGGTCTGCACGGCCACGCGGCAGGCATTGGCCGCCGTGCCAGATGCCGCGAATCGGGTGGCTGGCGTAACAGTCAGCTCGCAGGCTCCGACGATGCTGGCCCTGGATGCGGACGGCCAGCCCGTGCGCCCGGCGCTGATCTGGATGGATCGGCGGGCCGAGGCCGAAGCGGTCAAACTGGCGCAGACGTTGGGGGCGGACAACGTTTATCGGATCAGCGGCAACCGCCCGGATGCGTTCTACGTGGCTTCCAAGCTGCTCTGGTTCAAGACCCACGAGCCGGAGCTTTTCGCCCGCACCCGCTACTTTGTCCAGGCCAACGGCTACATCAACTACCGGCTGACCAGAACGTACAGCCTGGATCACGTCCACGCGGCGCTGTTGCAGTTGCGCGATTATGCCAGCGGCGAATGGTCGGCGGCGCTGTGCGAGGCGTGCGGCGTCGAACCGTCCCAGTTCCCGCCGATCTACGAAGGACATCACGTCCAGGGCGAAGTGACGCGCGAGGCCGCCGAAGCTACCGCACTGCGCCCCGGCACGCCGGTCATGGTCGGCACGGTAGACGGATCAGCCGCTGCCATCGAAGCGGGCGCGATTCAGGTCGGCACGGCGGCGGAAATGACTGGGACTTCGACGGTCCTGCTCATGCTCGACAACGGCACGACGATGGAACCGGCTTTCATCGCCATGCCCCACGCGCTGCCCGGTTTGTACCTGCTGCTGGGCGCGATGGTCGCCTCCGGCGCGAGTCTGCGCTGGTACCGAGATCAGTTCGGATTGACGGAAGTGAGTGCAGGTGGGCAATTGGGGATTGACCCCTTTGACCTGCTGACCCAGCAGGCGGTGCAGAGTCGGGCAGGCAGCGACGGTGTGCTCTTTCTGCCGTATATGATGGGCGAGCGTTCCCCGCTGTGGCATACCAACGCGCGTGGCGTGTTCTTCGGTCTGTCACTGGCGACGCCCAGGGCAGCGGTCATCCGCGCCATTCTGGAAGGGACGGCCTTCGCGCTGCGACATAACGTCGAGGTGGCGCAGCGGGCGGGCGTGTCCATCGACGAGGTGCGCTCCATCGGCGGCGGCAGCCGCAGCGCGCTCTGGAACCAGATCAAGGCGGACGTGCTCGGCCTTCCGGTGGCGCTGCCGGAAACATCGGTAGGCGCGCCCTTTGGCGATGCGATCCTGGTCGGCCTGGGCCTGGGGCTGTACCCCGACGTGCAGCGCGCACTCTCCGGCATGATCAGGATCAGGACGCGCTACGAGCCGAACCCGGCCAACCATGCCCGGTACACCGCATTGTACGGCATCTTTCGCAGCATCTACGAGCATCTACGCGACGACTTTGACCGGCTGGCACGAATCAGGACTGAGTGATAGCCATGAAAGGTACTCAGCCGTCCATGCCCTCACGGGCGCGGGAACGTGCAGTGCCGCACCAGTGTCTGGCTGTCCGTGACGGTCACGACAGCATAGCCCGGCGGCTCATCCCAGGACGGAATCGGTTCTGTCGCGCCCGGCCAGCTTCCGAACTGGAACAGCGCCGACGGCGCGGCGCAATATAGTATCCCGTCCTGCACCACCTGGAAGCCGCGATGCACGTGGCCGAAGAACACGCCGCGTATCCGGTCACGGGCGGGCGCCAGCGCGGCGCGGAAGGCGTCCCCGCAGTCCAGCGCCATGCTCAGGCCGTTCGGCCATTTCTCATCCAGCCAGGTTGTGTCCAGCTTCACGGGCTGGTGATGGATCGCAATGAGCAGCGGCGGGCCGTCGCGGTGGCACAGATCGCGTAAAGCGGCAAGCTGGTCGGGCAGCAGCGTCCCGGCGGGGTCAACCGGGCCGCGCGTGTCGAAGACCGCCAGCCCGAAGCCGCCGATCTCCACGTAGTAATCGTAGCGCTCCCCGGCGGGTGTTTTGTCCAGCAAACCCCGCAGCATCGGGGCGGGGCGGTCATGGTTGCCGACGACGTAGTGGATCGGGTAGCGCAGTTTCGACAGCGCGGCGCGGGCCAGCGCGTAAGCTGATTCGCTGTAGTCGTCGGTGACATCCCCAGTGTGCAGCACAAAATCCGGCTTGAAAGGCAGGTGGTTGATCCTATCCACCAGGGCTTCCAGGGTCAGCAGCGCGGGCTGGCCGTGCAGCGTGTAATAAGGCGTCGGGCCGACGTGCGTATCCGTGATATGAATGAAGCGCATAGTTCATCCTTATGGTTGAATGAGGCCAGGATGACAATATCACAGACGCCGGATTCGTCAATCCAAAAACCCGCCTGATTCGGTGACTCTAGTTGTCACTTCCCTGTCGTATTCTACAGTCAGACACATGACACGCGGCACGTCCCGGTAGGTCAACGTGTACCGCACATTGGGTCCTTCTATAGGGTAGTCGGACCTGCGGCCCGACTACCCTATCGCTCCACGCCGGGCCGACCCGCCGCCACAGGGGATGGTTCGCCGTCCCCGAGTGGCAGCGCCCGACCAGGATTTGCAGTCCGGGGGATACCCATCGCGCCGCGCCGTCCGGCTCAGGTCGGGCGGCAGGCACGCTGTCAACCCGAACTCCTCCTCACTAGGGCGCGGCAATACATCGGCCCGGCACTGGAGAGCGATAATCGCGGCCTTATCAGGGAGGAAGTGTCTTATGGCGACGACAAATGGCGTGCCGACGGGCCTGATGCCCCGGCTGATCTGGCAGGAAGTGGTGGTCTGGGAATATGAGCGTGGTCTGCTGTACCGCGAAGGGCGCTTCGTGCGTGTGTTGGAGCCGGGACGCTACCGGTTCTGGCGATGGCATAAAGTCCGCGTAGTGAAAGTCGGCACGCGGCAGATGAGCGAGGTCATCACCGGGCAGGAGATCCTGACGGCGGACAAGATCGAAGTTCGCATCAGCCTGATCGCGCAGTACACCGTCTCCGATCCGGCGCTGGCGATCAACTCCGTCGAATCGTACACCGACCAGCTTCACCAGGATTTGCAGCTTGTCCTGCGAGAAGCCGTTGCCAGCCGCAACATCGATCAACTGCTGGAAGCCCGTGAGGAGATCAGCGCCGGGCTTTTACAACAGGTCGCGCCGCAGGCGCTGACCTATGGCGTTACGCTGCGGCGCGTCGGCATCCGCGACATTGTGCTGCCCGGCGTGGTACGCAACGTGTTCCTGAAGGAGGTCGAGGCGGATCGCACAGGCCGCGCCGACCTGATCCGCGCGCGGCACGAGGTGGCAGCAGCACGCGCCCGATCCAACACCGCGCGTATCCTGGCCGAAAATCCGAACGTGGCGCGAATGCAGGAGATCGACGCGCTGGTCAACCTGGCGGGCAAGGCGGGCAACGTCGTGCTGCTGCCCAGTCTGGCCGATCTACTCGTGCCGCGCAGCACCGACACGACGGTCAGCGGGAATGGCAACGCGCACGAGGAGGACTGATCCTTTGCAGCCCCTCTCCACTTGCGGAGTTCATCACCGACACTTTCGCGTTTGGGCATCGGTTCGCCTCACCCCCAACCCCTCTCCACGCTGGTGGAGAGGGGAGTCTTCTCCCCTCGATTCCCCCTCTCTGCTGGCGGAGAGGGGGCAGGGGAGTGAGGTTCTGGCACGCAGGAGTCGCAGCCATGTGGAATAATCTGCCTGGGCCGATTCGCAAGCTGTTCGGGCTGTTCGCCAATCCATACCGGCCTCCGGTGGAACACCCCTATGAGTGGCCGCTGTATATGCTGGCGACCTATCGCCTGGGCCTGAGCATGGACGTTGCCTACAAACTGATGGACGGCGGCCTGATGCCGCCGCGCTTCCGTTACCGCCATTTCAGCATCCCCAAAAAAGACGGATCACCGCGCGAGATTGTCGAGCCGGGGCCAATGCTCAAGGTTGTGCAGCGCAAAATCCTGCGGTTGTACCTGAGCAAACCCAACCCGCACCCTGCCGCGCTGGGCTTCCGGCGCAAAAAGTCGATTGCGGATCATGCCTGGGCACATGCGGGCGCGGCTACCATCATCACGGCAGACATCGAGGATTTCTTCCCCAACACCACCCGCCAGCGCGTCAAAAGCTGGTGGCACGCGCAAGGCTTCTCGACGCTGGAAACGCGGCTGCTGACCAGCCTGACGACGTATCGGGGCAGTCTGCCGCAAGGCGCGCCGACCAGCCCGGCCCTCAGCAACCTGGTCAACGCCGAGATGGACGCCGCGCTGGATCGCCGGGCACGTCAGAGCGGAGGCACGTATACGCGCTACGCCGACGATCTGGTCTTTAGCTGGCCGCACGGTTGGGAGCCGCCCGCCGACTTTGAACAGGCGGTGCGCGCCGTGCTGCGCGAGTCTGGCTACCGGCTGCATCCCCGCAAAGGCTGGCACGTCTGGCGGCGGCGCGAAGAACCGCAGATCACAGGCATCCGCCTGACCCGGCAGGGCACTGTTGATATTCCCGATTCGATGCGCCGCATCATGCACGCGCTGGCCCGCAGCGACGATAAGCACGACCAGGAACGGCTGGCGGGCTACATCGGCTACGAGCAGATGATCACACACCGCAAACCGCAATGATATTGCTCAAAGCACGGGCCTCTTTGCTTCTCCGACAGGCCAGTACTCCCCTCTCCACCAGAGTGGAGAGGGGCCGGGGGTGAGGCAAACATTTCCACGTATTGACAGCCATCCCATTTAGCCCTAAACTTATAGTATGTCGTACACAAAGCTGGTGTAACCGGGAGGTGTGGAATGGTGTTACCCGCGCTGTACGAACCCTCGCACGTAGATCGGCTGTATGAAGTTGACCTCCAGCGCGCTTACGAAGCGGGCCTTGCCGACTTTCAACGACCCGCCAGCCAGGACAAGACTCGCATCCTGGCCTGGTTGATCGACATGCAGGTCGATTTCGTTTTTCCTGCTCCGGTTGGCCGCTTGCCTGTGCCGAACGCCCTGGACGATGCTCGCCGCACGATTGAATGGCTGTATCGCAATACCCAGCGCATTACCCACATCGCGGCCTCGCTGGATACGCACACCCCGTTCCAGATTTTCTATGCAAGCTGGTGGAAAAACCCGCAGGGTGAACACCCCGCGCCGTTCACGACCATCACGGCGGAGGCGGTACGCAAGGGCCAGTGGCTGCCCACGACGGAACCGGAATGGTCGCTGTATTATGTCGAGGAGCTTGAGCGTAAGGGCAAGCGCCCGTTGACGATCTGGCCCTTCCACTGCATGGAAGGGACGACGGGCCGCGATCTGGTTCCGGCGCTCTCGGAAGCGATCATGTATCACAGCGGGGCACGGATGGCGCAGCCCACCTACCTGACCAAAGGCATGATCGCCCATACCGAATACTACTCCGTGCTGGAACCGGAGGTCGAGTATCCAAACCATCCCGAAGGCCACGCCAACACGGCCTTTGAGGACATGCTCGCCACCTTTGATCTCATCTACGTGGCCGGGCAGGCACGCAGCCATTGTGTGCTGGAATCGGTCAACTCGGTGGTGCGCTACTATTCGGGCCGGCCAGAAATCCTGAGCAAGTTGCGCTTCCTGGACGACTGCACCTCCTCTATCCCCGGCTTTGAGGAAAGCACGGAAGCGCAATTGAAGCGCTTCGCCGCGCAGGGCGTCAAGTTTGTTCATTCTACTGACGAACTAGGCTGAATGCGCTGCTCACCTCTGGTCTTGCTGAATCCGATTGGAGGCAGGCCAGAGGTGAGGTAAAACTGTTAGGCGATCTAGGCAAAGGATGTTGCGATGGACGCCATAACAGTTTCGACAGTCGTCGGCGAGGATCGACGCCTAATTATCGATTTGCCCGCCGATACGCCCATCGGGCCGGTGGACGTGGTGATCAAGCCGCGCGTTTTATCCGAAGCCGCTGTGATCAATCCGGCGCGGGAGGCGGCACGCGCCAAGCTGCTGGCTGCGGGCAAGCTGGTGGTTGATCTGGGTATCCCTCCTGGCAGCCAGCCACTACCAGATGAAAAGCTCAAGCGCCTCGCACAATTGCTATCCGGTTCGCGCTCAGTTGATGATCTGATTGACACAGACCGGGGGACGTATTGAGGACCCTATTCGCCGATACCAGTGCCATTGCCCGCCGTTATGTCAGCGAGGTCGGTTCAGGATGGGTGCTAAGTTGGGCAGTACCAGCCGCAGGCAATGTCGTGGTAATTTCGGAGTTAACAACGGTTGAAATGTTTTCGCTGTTGGCGCGCAAGCAGCGAGAGGGTCTGTTATCCGCCAACGATATTGCCCAGATACAAACTACATTTCTCATCCATGTCGAAAAGGAATATCTGGCAATTCCTCTCAGCCGCCCGGTGCTGGCTCAGGCGCGCCAGCTACTTGTCAACTATCCGTTGCGCACGCTGGACGCCATTCAACTGGCCTGCGCACAAGACGCCGTTTCGACACTCAACGAACCGATGACCTTCATCAGTGGCGATACCAACTTGCTTGCGGCGGCGGCTGCCTCGGAAGGATTTGCCGCCGACAACCCGAACCTGCATCCCTGAGACGAACAACCATGCTGGTCACGCTTACCAACGGAACAATGGAACACTACGACGACGAGCCGTTTGCGCAGGGCGGGCAGGGCGCGCTGCACCTTTCCAAAGACCGCCGCTGGGTGATCAAGCTCTACCACGAAACCGACACCAGCCGCGCCAAAGCGCTGCACCAGATCATCGAAAATTACAACGTCACCAAACAGGACGCCAGCGCTGCCTCGCTCTTTGCATGGCCGAACGCCATTGTGCAGGCCCCGCGCCTCGGCGTGCGGATGGCAAATGTTAACCTGCAATTGGAACACAGGCCGCTCACCTGGTGGATCGGGGCACGCTCTTACCGGCGCTTGCCGCCAGCCATTCGCGGCAACTGGCTGGATCGGATTCTTATTGCGGCGAACATGGCGCGCATCGCCTGGTTGCTTCATGCTACCGGGCTGTGCCACTCCGATTTCTCCGGCGATAACTTCCTTGCCAACGTGGCGAATCATCACGCAGTTCTCATTGACCTGGACAGCCTGGTTGTGCCGGACGTGCTGCCGCCGGAAATGCTCGGCACGGGCGATTACATGGCCCCGGAGATCGTGATGGGGCGGCTCAGACCCGGCAAGGGCACGGGGCCATCCATCTACACCGATCTGCATTCGCTGGCCGTGCTGATCTACCAGTTATTGCTGATGCGCCACCCGCTCAAGGGGCCGAAGCAGCACGATCCGGACTCGGAAAAAGACGACCTGCTGGCGTTGGGCGAGCGTGCCCTTTACATTGAGGACCCTGACGATTCGTCCAACCGGCCCACTGTGCCCTTTAATGGCGCGTGGCTGCTGGGCGAAGAGGTGGAGATGTTGATGCGACGGGCCTTCACGGTTGGGCTGCGCAGTCCGATGCAGCGCCCACTCGCGGCGGAATGGGGTGATGCGCTGACCCGCATGATCGAGCAGACCGTGCCCTGCGCCAACCCGGAATGCGAAGGCAAAGCCTTTGTGTTGCTGCGCGATCAGCGCGCAGTCTGTCCCTGGTGCGGCACGAAGCTGGATCGTCCGGCACAGGTTCCGGTGCTGCGTCTTTACGACGGTGCAGGGCAGGCCGGACATTATCAGGCGGGGCGCGGGCGCGTCGTGGGCTGGCAGAGCCGCAAGCTGCATCGCTGGCACGTGCAGCCGGGTCTTTCCGAACGAGCGGTGACCCGACCCGAAGAGCGCCGTCCGGTGGCCGAATTTCAGTTCAAGGGCAGCAAGTGGCTGCTGGCGAATCTATCCATCCCCGACTTGCGCGTGGTGACGCGCGGCAGCGTGCGGCAAGTTGCTGTGAACGAAAGTCTGACGCTGGAACACGGGCAGCAGTTGATCCTCGGCGGCGAGCGAGCAGCGCGTTTGGCGCTGGTGGCAATGCAGCGCTTATAAACAACGTTGCCAGATGTTGATCCGAAAGGAAGTCGCCATGAAAACGCTCTCTCGAGTCGCTCCGGTAATCTTGCTCATTTTCGCCACTGTGTTGGTTCTGGGCACGGCGCGGCTGGCCGTACCGGTGGCAGCGGCGCAGGCCAAAGAGCAGCAGACACGAACCATCGTCGTCAGTGGTCAGGCCCAGCTTAACGTTCCACCCGACGTGGTGATCATCACGATGGGGGTCGAAACCTCCGAGAAAACTATCGCCGCTTCCAAACGGCAAAACGACGAGCGGATCAAAGTTGTGCTGACTTTGATGAAGGGCCTGGGGATCGACCCGGACAGCATCAAGGTTGATTACCTGAGCGTCGGGCCGAGGTACTACGGCTCCGACGTATTCCAGGTGCGGCGGACTGTTGTCATCACGCTGAAGGATATCGCCAGGTTCGACGATCTGGTCGATGCCATCCTGCAACTGGAAGGCAGCAACCTGCTCAACGTCGATTTCCGCACGTCTGAACTGCGTAAGTATCGGGATCAGGCGCGCTCGCTGGCGATGAAGGCCGCCAAAGAGAAAGCCGACGCGATGGCGGGCGAACTGGGACAAAAGGTCGGCAGGCCGATCTCCATCGTGGAAGACCAGAATAACTGGTGGTCCTACTACAATTTCTATTCGGCATATTATGGCTATGGTCGCTCGAGTGCGGGCGCGAACGTCGTCCAGAACGTCCAGAACGTTCAGCCGCTTGACACAGGCGCGAGTGCGGTGGGCGGCGATACCAGCGTTGCGCCGGGCCAGATCAGCGTCCAGGCCAAAGTGACGGTCACCTTTGAACTGGCCGATTAAGCGTTGATAATGGGATGAGGCGAGAAACTGCCCGTTCGATTCGTGTTTTTCCAGAGTATGGTCGGCTCCCACGATGTCGATTACGTCGCTGACGGAACTGCGCGAGGCATTGCGTACCGCCTCCCCCGGCGCTACGATTCAGCTTGCACCAGGGGAATACCCTGGCCCGTTGGTGATTGATACGCCCGTCACACTGCGCGGGCTGCACCGCAAGACAGTGCTATGGCGGCGCGGTGGCCCGGTGATCTATGTGCGGGCGTCGGGTGTCCGGCTGGATAGCCTGCTGATCGAACGAACTGTCGAGACGCAAGGGCCACTGGTCATTCACAATGCAGGCTGCACACCCATAGGTAAAGAGTCAATGCAAGTGGATTCGCTGGTCAACCTGGGCGAACTCATCCCCGGTTCGACCTTGCTGCTGCCATTGGAGATACAAACCGCTGCCCGCGCCGAGATCGCTGTCACAGGGCTGTACGGCGCGCGTGTTTCGCCTTCCACGCTCGACACGCCCGGCAAACACCTGGTCTGGCTGACGCTCGACGGCAACACGCTGCTGCGCGGTGAAATCCTGCTCGGCGAAATGACACTGCGCGAGGGCAACACGACTCGTTACCTGTGGCTCTCTGGCACGGTGCTGGACAATGCCCCGCCAGAAGCAAATTACTGTCTGGCAGCGAAGAAAACCAGACTTTTCCCCTCGATCAGTGGCCTGATGCTGGACGGCGCACAACTTTCCGTGCTGGACGGCGGGCAGGCGCTCACCGGACGCTATGCATTTGTAGGACGTGATTCCCTCACCGGGGCGTTGTTCGTGCATTTGCCGGGCAAGCCGCCTCTGCCGGTCATGGTCAATGGGCTGGCGCTCGATCCGCTGACGCGCGTGCTGCTCCACGAAAAGGATACGATCAAGATCGGCGGCCTCGCGCTGACCGTGCAGCCTGCCGACTCATTGCCCTTCGACCTGACCCCGCAGTCGCTCACCTTCGCCGATTTTGACGAGCATTTCCCCGGCGCGCTGGCTCTGGCGCTGGACACGGGCAAAAGCGCCTGGAAAGGCCGCGCCGTGCCCACCGTGCCCTGGCTGGACGTGACCCCAACTGGCGACCTGCGCGTTCCGGCCACACGCAGCCATACCTGGACGGTGCAGCTTAACAGCGAGGCGTTGGCGCTGCCCAACGGGCTGCACGAGGTTAATGGCGGTGTCATGGTCATCAGTTCGAGCGCGGTGGTCAGCGTGGACGTGCGGCTCAACGTGTGCCGTCCCGACGTGCTGCTGCAAGTCCCGGCGCTGGACGTGGGCGCCCTGGAACAGGGCTGGCCTGTCGATCACACCCTGAGCGTGCCCATCGGCAACCTGGGGCGGAGCGCATGGACAGGCACGGTCAGGTCGGGCGTTCCCTGGCTGGAAGTGGTCACGCCCATGCCGGTCACTTGCGGTGCATGGTCGGAAATCAACGTGGACGTGCGTTTTGTGCCCGCCTGGGAACAACTGGCCGTCGGCATCCACGAGATTCCGGGGGCGCTGGTCGTCGCCGGGCCGGGTGGCGATCTGCCGATCACGGCGCGCATCGAGATCACGCCTCCGCACGGCCATCTGACGGCGCTGGTGGACATGATCGCCTTTGACGAGGTGGAACGCAATGCGCCGCTGCCAACGGCGGTTTTGCCGGTGCGCAATGATGGTGGCGGCGTATGGGCTGGCACGATCACCGCCGTGACCAACTGGGTGCGGGCTAACCCTGACCAGATAGCGGTTGAACCCGGCACAACCGCCGAGATCGAGGTCAGTTTGCTGGACGTGCCCGCTGAACTGGCCCTGAACACGCCCGTGCTGATCGATGAACTGCAACTGACGGATGGCGACTCGACGCTGACCGTCGGCGTACAAATGACCGTCGTCGAACTGCCACCATACCTGGTTGCCAGCCCGGTCAACTTCCCACCGTTTGTCAAGGGCGACAACCCACCGGAGGCGCAGCTTCGCATTTACAACAACGGCCCCTCACGCTGGAAGGGTTCGGTCACGGCTACGCTGCCCTGGCTGACCGTGCCGCAGGGCATGTTTACCTGCGAACCGGGGGATAACGTTCCGATCACAGTCACGCTGAACGGCAAAGCGCCGGACGCGCTCAAAATCGGTTTCAGCCAGTGGGAGGATGCACTCGAAATCAGCGGCGGGCGAGCGCGTGTGACGGCTGCCGTTTACGTCGATCTACGCGAACCGATCTCCGACATTCACCTGGATACGCCCATTCTCAATTTCGGCCAATTTGACGGTGCCAGTACCGGCGAACTGCCCGCGCAAACGGTGCGGCTGGTCAATGCCAGCCCGGCAGTCTGGAAAGGTAAGGTCGAACTGGGGGCGGCCTGGCTGTCGCTGCGCGGCCCGGCGCGGGCCTTCGACCTCGACGTGCCGGGCATGAGCGTGGCCGAGTTTGCCGTCGCGCTCAACGACTCGGCGCGTTACCTGCTGCCGGGCATGACGATGGAAGATCGCGCCGTCTCGATCTCCGGGCGTGATCCGTCTTCGACACAGGAATTGACGGTACGCGCCCTGCTCGTCCTCAACGAGTGGTCACCGCTCATCTCAGTTTCGCCGGAAAAGCTCACCTTGTCCGACGACAGCACGCAGCAGATCATAGTGCGCAACGATGGATCGCAGCACTGGACGTTGCAGGTTCACGCGGCATCGTGGCTGGACGTAACACCCGCTGAATTCACGCTGGGCGCGGGGCAATCGCAAACGCTGAACGTAGGCCGGGCGATTGGCCCCTTTGCGGACATCACCGGCGATCCGCGTGCCATCGTCATCGCCGGGCCAGGCCGCGAAACGAGTGTTGAAGTGGAGATCGTTGCGCCGGGTGGCTGATCCGATTTACGCGCACGTCCTGCTAGATACATCCGCCTCGATGTACGGCGCGCCGCTGGAATCGCTCAAACAGGGCGTGCAATTGCTCTTTGGAACGTTCATTTCCCGCAGCAAACGCCCCATCCACGTCCGGCTGATCGGCTACGAGAGCAACGCCCGCGAACTCGTCCCGCTTCAGCACGTGATCGGGCTGGAACTGCCGCCGCTGGATGCAGCCGGGTCATCTGGCCTGGGGGGCGCGCTGCGCTTGCTCGCCAGCACCATGCCCGACCACGACCCCTCGCTGGTCTACATCTTCACCGATGGAGAACCGACGGACGATTGGGAACCGGCCCTCGGCCCGCTGCGTGCCCGCGTGCGGGCGATAGTGGCGATTGTCTGCGGCCTGACGGCACACGGAACCGTGCTGGCTCCGGCCCTGGATCGCGTGCTGCAAATGCGCGAGGTAACGCCGGACGTGCTGTTCGATACCTTCCGCGCCCACGTGTGAATACCTGGCATTGACCTCACCCGCCTCAGCGCACATTCTTGATCGCTGCTACAATGGTGTTCAAATGGCGGGAGGGCGGTGGTGTGATCACTCTGTCAGCTCAAGCAGACAGCTTCATAGAAGAAGGTTCTGCTTTTAAGCAACAGCTTCTCAGGCTACGCATGAGCGACTGCGCTACGTTGACGCCTG
>JAJPHV010000100.1 GCA_021325095.1 Chloroflexota bacterium
CTCGGATAGGTATGGCGCGTTCAGCGTGCAGTACCACCCTGAAGCCTCGCCTGGCCCGCACGACGCGCTGGATTTGTTCGATGAGTTTGTGCGGCTGGTGGAACGTAGACGGATGTTCAGCGCCCTGGGCTAAAGCCCGACGTTTTCACAGATTGCAGGAACATGCCCAAACGAACTGACCTCCATACTATCCTCGTCATCGGCTCCGGCCCGATTGTGATCGGCCAGGGCTGCGAATTCGACTACAGCGGCGTCCAGGCGTGCAAGGCGCTGCGCCGCGAAGGCTACCGCGTTGTGCTGATCAACAGCAACCCGGCGACCATCATGACCGATCCCGAATTTGCCGACGCGACCTACATCGAGCCACTGACGCCGGACGTGCTGCGCCTGATCATCGCGCAGGAGGAACCCGACGCACTGCTGCCGACGATGGGCGGGCAGACGGCCCTCAACCTGTCAATGGCGCTCTACAACGACGGCACGCTGGCCGCACATGGCGTCGAGTTGATCGGCGCGACGGCGGAGGCCATCGACATCGCCGAAGATCGCAAACGCTTCAAAGAGGCTATGACCGAGATCGGGCTGGAAACGCCGCGCAGCGAGGTCGTCAACTCGGTGCAGGCGGCCCTGAATGCTGCCGACCAGATCGGCTACCCGGTGCTGATCCGGCCCTCGTTCACGCTGGGTGGCAGCGGCGGCGGCGTGGCGAACAACCCCCACGAACTGCGGCGCGTGGCGGGCAATGGCCTGAGCGAAAGCCCGGTACACGAGGTCTTGATCGAGCAGTCCGTCCTCGGCTGGAAAGAGTACGAACTCGAAGTCATGCGGGACCGCAAGGACAACTTCGTGGTCGTCTGCTCCATCGAGAACATCGACCCGATGGGCGTCCACACCGGCGACAGCATCACCGTCGCGCCCGTGCAAACGCTGACTGACCGCGAACTGCAAAACCTGCGCGACATGGCCCGGCTGATCATCCGTCGCGTCGGGTTGGAAACAGGCGGCGCGAATGTGCAGTTTGCCGTTAACCCGCAGGATGGGCGCGTCTTCGTGATCGAGATGAACCCGCGTGTGTCGCGTTCGTCGGCGCTGGCGAGCAAGGCGACGGGCTTCCCCATCGCCAAGATCGCGGCGCTGCTGGCCGTCGGCTACACATTGGACGAAATCCCCAACGACATCACCCGCAAGACGCCCGCCAGCTTCGAGCCGTCCCTCGATTACGTCGTGGTCAAGATTCCGCGTTGGAACTTCGAGAAATTTAAGGGCGTTGACCCAACGCTCGGCCCACAGATGAAAGCGATTGGCGAGGTGATGGCAATCGGGCGGACGTTCCCCGAAGCGCTGCAAAAGGCGATCTGCGGGTTGGACATTGGGATGTATGGGTTCGGATTCCAACCAGTGGAAGTTTCACCTGAAGCACTGCGTGTCCCGACAGCACAACGGCTATATCACGCGGTATCAGCACTGAGAGGCGGGAAGACCGAAGATGAAATTGCTTCGTTGACTCAATATGATACATGGTTTGTTGACCAGCTAAGTGGCATCAACCAGGAAACGAGTACGGTATTTGACAGGCTTCCCGTTGGAGGTTGGCTGCATTTTAAGCGGCAGGGGCTTTCTGACCACTTGCTTGGTGAACTTCTCAACTCGGATGAACTGCGGGTACGCGAGGCACGCAAAAAAGCTGGCGTCAAGGCCAACTTCTACCGCGTTGATACCTGCGCGGCGGAGTTTGAAGCCTTCACGCCTTACCTGTACAGCACCTACGAGCGCGACTGCGAAGCCAACCCCTCGGATCGCAAGAAGGTCGTGATCCTGGGCGGCGGCCCCAACCGGATCGGGCAGGGCATCGAGTTCGACTACTGCTGCGTCCACGCCTGTTTTGCGCTGCGCGAACTCGGCTTCGAGACGATCATGATCAACTGCAACCCGGAGACGGTCAGCACCGACTACGACACGGCGGATCGGCTGTACTTCGAGCCGCTGACCTTTGAGCACGTCATGAACGTGATCGACACCGAGAAGCCGGACGGTGTGCTGGTGCAGTTCGGCGGGCAGACGCCCCTCAATATCGCGCAGCAGCTTCACGAGGCAGGCGCGCCGATCTGGGGCACGGCCATCGAGGCCATCCAGACGGCGGAGGATCGCCAATCGTTCAATGCCTTCATGGCTGATCTGGATATTCCGCAGCCGGAGGGCCGGACGGCGCGCTCGCCGGAGGAAGTGCTGGCCGCCGCCGAAGCGATTGGCTACCCGGTGCTGGTACGGCCCTCGTTCGTCCTGGGTGGGCGCGGCATGGCGATCTGCTATGACCGGGCGGTGCTGGAAGGCGTATTGCAACAGGACATTGCCTGGGATGGCAAACCCGTCCTGATTGATCGATACCTGGAAGACGCTTTCGAGATCGACGTGGACGCGCTGGCGGACGGCGAGCGCGTGACCATCGGCGGGATCATGCAGCACATTGAGGAGGCGGGCGTGCACTCCGGCGACAGCGCCTGCGTGCTGCCGCCCTACAAGATCAGTTACTACTACCTCGACCAGATCCGCGAGTACACCGAAAAGATCGGGCTGGCGCTCAAGGTCAAGGGGCTGTTCAATATCCAGTTCGCCATCAAGGACGATGTGGTCTACGTGCTGGAAGTCAATCCGCGCGCCAGCCGCACCACGCCCTTCGTCAGCAAGGCGACGGGCGTACCGCTGGCCGCCTACGCCGCGCGGATCGCCGCGGGGCAAACGCTAACTGAGATCGGCTTCACTGAGGAGCCAAAAGTTGACGGCTTTTTCGTCAAGGAGGCGGTGCTGCCCTTCCGCAAGCTCCCCGGCACGGATGCGCTGCTTGGCCCTGAAATGCGCAGCACGGGCGAGGTGATGGGCCACGCTTCATCGTTCGGCCATGCCTTCGCCAAAGCGCAGATCGCCGCCGACATGCCGCTGCCTCTGAGCGGGACGGTCTTCATCAGCGTCAACGATTTCGATAAGAGCGCGGCGGGCAAGCTGGCCCGCGACCTGCACCGGATGGGCTTTTCACTGGTGGCAACGGCAGGCACAGCGCAATTCCTGGAAAAACTCGGCCTGCCCGTCGAGCGCATCCGCAAGGTGAGCGAGGGCACGCCCAACGTCGTGGACGCCATCCGTGAGGGCAAAATCCAGTTGATCATCAATACGCCGCTGGGTGGGCAGGCCCACGACGACGGCATGGCGCTGCGCAGCGCGGCGCATGTCCACCGCGTGCCGATCACGACCACACTCTCGGCGGCCCAGGCAACGGTGCAGGGCATTCGGGCGCTGCGTGAAAAGCCGCTCAAAGTGCGCAGTTTGCAGACCCATCATAGAATACGGAAGAGTCAAAGCAGGTTGTGAGCACGAACACCGCATTAGTTACCGTGACCAGCGACGTTAATGACTCTTTACTCGGCAAAATCAACAAAGGGTGAAGAATGACCCAAATCTACGACATCTCGCGCACGATCAGCCCGTCGATTGCCGTGTGGCCGGGCGACACTCGCTTTTCATTCCGTCAGGTGGCCGACATCCGCCGGGGTGCGTCGGTGAACCTGACTACGCTGACCCTCAGCGCGCATACCGGAACGCACGCCGACGCGCCCTGGCACGCCCTGGTCGATGGGATGCACCCGGCAGACGTGCCGCTCGATAGATACATCGGCCCGGCGCGTGTGATCACCATCTCGCGGCAGCATGGCGGCATCGTACCGGAGGATTTCGCGGGGCACGATCTATCGGGGATGAAGCGGCTGCTGATTCATAGCTGGGTGAGTGAGCAGCACGATGCCGCGTGGCCCGGCGATTTCCCATACCCCACTGTAGGGCTAATCGACTGGTTGGCCGAACGCGGCGTCGTGCTGCTAGGTGTGGATATGCCTTCGGTAGATCGCTACGACGATGAAGAACTCACTTGTCATCATCGTCTGTACGAGCATGGAATGCTCAATCTGGAATCGCTGCTGTTAAGAGGCGTTCCAGACGGCGAATACGAACTGGTAGCGCTCCCACTCAAGATCGCAGATGTCTGCGGCAGCCCGGTGCGCGCTATCCTGCGAGCGCCATAAAAAGCTGCTGGCGGGTCGGGATCGCCCCAATCTGGCGCATCAGGCCGAAATCGTCCTGGCTGCCCCAGCGCTCCACAATTTTGCCATCGACAGCGCGCAATATGGAGACGCGCCGTGCCGTGATTCGCCGGCCCGTCGGCGCGATGCCGCGCCACTGACCGATGTGCGTGGCCCGCACAGTGGACATGACCACGATCTTGTCGTCCTTGACGTGAATACTATCAATCGTCTCGTGCCAATCCGGGAAGGCTCGACGGCAGGCCGTCACTGCCTGGCGCACGCCTTCGATTCCAGCAGGCGTGCCGGGCGGCGCATTGTGATTGACGAAATGTGGCGCATAAATTTCATCGAGAATGTCCAGGTTGCCCCGGTTGGCGACCTCGTCAAACATCCGCCGGATGGTCCAGGCAAGCTGTATTGGGGACATAGAAGCCTATCTTTCACCGATGTAAGGCGACCAAGGTAAGGCGCGTGCTACAACATCCCGTAGGGGCTGAAAATCCCGGCATTCCGGACAAAAAGCAGCCGAAGCTGGCGTATGAAGCGTGCCCACAGGCCCTTGCGCCCGGCGCGTGGGTGCTGCACTTTGAGGTCGCCCATCGCATCCATAATGATCTGCATCGAGCGCCCCTCACGGATCGCCAGCACAGGGTCATCGGGATCGTTGTTGCGCACGATGTGCGCCACCAGCACGTCGCTTTCCGGGCGGTGCTGCACCGATACCAGATGCCAGCCCTTGTAGATGGCTACTGTCTGGAGCAGCAATTGGCGTTGCTCAATTTCGGATAATCGCTCTGTGTGGTGGCGCTGATCGCTCTCTGGCACTTTTGCAGCCGTTGATGCGGAACTATCTGGCGAAGGAAGCGCGACCAGCGTTTCGACAAGGGGGAGTTCGGGTGTGGGTGCACCCTTATGCTCGCGGGAGATTTGCTTGAGCCGCGATTTGGCAGTGGCCGCCGACCATTGTCCGGATGCGTGAAGGATAGCCATGACGATTTGCTTTTCGTTGAAAGCCGGAGATCAACTGCCCACCGGCCTGGGTCGAAGTTAATAGATCGTTATAAATCAGTATATTCACTACGCGATGACTGTCTACAAACGTTTATAAATACTAACCAAACTCAGATTCTAACCGGAATTTCTAACCAGTTTGTATAGCCTCCTGATACAATCCATCGTAGAATGAAGTCCCTGCGAGAAGCCAGACCAGCGTTAGCGCAGTTTGCCTCCGGCTGGTTACAATTTGTGGCCTTTAGCGACAGCCCTTAACCAGCACACTCAACGAGCAGTTTTCATGGTGCAGCCAGATAACGTGTCGCCCGCCATTTCCTCGGCGGTGGTTGCCGCTGCGGGCGAACTGATCGGCCTCGAATTTACGGATGGCGAGCGCGCCCTCATGCTCGACGGCGTGCGAGAAAACCGCGACAGCTACTACAAAATGCGCGCCGTATCGCTGGAAAACCACGTTCCGCCTGCCTTCTCTTTTGACCCACGCCTGCCGGGGATGGCGTTCGAGACATCGAAGCGGCCAATGGTGACAGACAAAATAGCCATGCCGCCGCTGCCCACCGATCTTGAGGAAGTGGCCTTCTGGCCCGTGACTCACCTCGCCCATCTCGTCCGCACTCGGCAAGTCAGTTCGGTGGCGCTGACCGAGATGTACCTGCGGCGGCTCAAGCGCTACAATCCGCTGCTGAACTGTGTCGTCACCTTCACTGAAGAACTGGCGCTCGCGCAGGCGCGCCGGGCCGATGAGGAAATCGCCAGCGGCCACTACCGAGGACCGCTGCACGGCATCCCCTGGGGCGCTAAAGACTTGCTGGCAACGCGCGGTATCCGCACAACGTGGGGCGCGGAACCGTTTCGGGATCAGGTGATCGACATGGACGCCACCGTTGTGGAACGGTTGGAAGCGGCGGGCGCGGTGCTCATCGCCAAGCTGACCGTCGGCGCGCTGGCTTGGGGTGACGTGTGGTTCGGCGGCATGACGCGCAACCCCTGGAACCCAGAAGAAGGTTCGAGCGGCTCCTCGGCGGGTTCGGCGGCGGCAACGGCAGCGGGACTGGTCGGCTTTTCCATTGGCACAGAGACGCTTGGCTCCATCGTCTCCCCTTCGACGCAGTGTCGCGTCACCGGACTGCGGCCCACCTTTGGCCGGGTCAGCCGTTACGGTGCGATGGCGCTGGCCTGGACGATGGATAAGATCGGGCCGATCTGCCGCTCCGTCGAGGATTGCGCGCTGGTCTTTGACACCATCTATGGACCGGATGGCAAAGACCTGACCGTGACCGACTACGTCTTTAACTGGGACGCGACGCTCGACGTGCGTGCCTTGCGCGTCGGCTATCTGAAAGATGCCTTCGAGCACGATCCGGATGTGAAAGCGCAGTACGATCAGGCGCTGGGCGTGCTGCGTGCGCTCGGTATTGACCTGATCCCGGTCACACTGCCCGACTACCCGATTGAGGCGCTTTCATTCCTCCTCTCGGCGGAGGCAGCGGCCAGTTTTGACGAATTGACGCGCAGCAACCGTGATGACATGCTGGCCCGGCAGGTCAAGGACGCCTGGCCGAATGTATTCCGGCAGTCACGGCTGATTCCGGCAGTGGAATACATCCAGGCTAACCGGGTGCGTACCCTGTTGAAGCAGGCAATGGCCGACCTGATGAGCCGAATCGACGTATACGTTGCGCCGTCGCTGTTTGAACCCGATCTGGTCTTGACCAACCTGACCGGGCATCCGGCGGTGGTTGTGCCGTGCGGCGCGAACGAGAAGGGCAAACCGGCCAGCCTGACGTTTACCGGGAAACTGTACGGCGAAGCCGCTGCGCTGGCGGTGGCAAAAGCCTACCAGGATGCGACGGATTTCCACAGGAGACAACCTTTTGAAAACCAAACGGATGGGCCGCACGGGCCTCAAAGTTAGCGAGATTTGCCTGGGCACAATGACCTTCGGCAACCAGTGTGACGAGCCAACATCGTTCGCCATCCTGGACCGTGCCTGGCACGGCGGCATTAACTTCATCGACACTGCCGATGTTTACCCGCTAGGCGGAGGGCTGCCGCTGGTGGGCACCACTGAGACGATCATCGGCAACTGGTTCAAGGCGCACCCTGGACGCAGGCACGAAACAATCCTGGCGACCAAGTGCAGCGGCGCGATGGGCGAGGCCCCCAACGACCAGGGCCAGTCGCGCCGCCATATTATGGATGCCATTGACGCCAGCCTGCGCCGTCTGCAAACGGACTTTATCGATCTCTACCAGGTACATTTCTACGATCCGAACACGCCGCTGGATGAAACGCTGCGTGCCCTGGACGACCTGGTGCGTTCCGGCAAAGTGCGCTACATCGGGTGCAGCAATTACCGCGCCCACCAGCTTGCCAAGGCGCTATGGATCAGCGATAAGTATGGGCTGGCACGCTACGACTGCATTCAGCCGCGCTATAACCTGCTGTTCCGGGATTTCGAGATCGATCTGTTCCCGCTGTGCCTGGAAGAAGGCGTCGGTGTCATCGCCTATAATCCGCTGGCGGGCGGCTTCCTGACGGGCAAGCACAAGCGCGAAGCCGGGCCGGAGAGCGGCGGGCGCTTCGCGCTGGGCGGCGATGCAGGCAATCTCTACCGGCGGCGCTACTGGCAGGACGCGCAATTCGATGCGGTGGAGCGGATGAAGGCGTTCTTCCAGCCGCGTGGCAAGTCCCTGGTTCCCGTGTCGGTGGCCTGGGTGCTGGCGAATCCTGCCGTCACGTCGGCCATCGTCGGCGCAAGCAAGCCGGAGCAGTTAGACGATAGCCTGTGCGCCGTCGATCTGGCACTGGACAAAGAGGAAATGGAGTTCCTGGACACGCTGTGGTATGACCTGCCGCGTGTCAACGACCCGACGGTGACGCTGCGGTAAGTTGATAGCGGCGGATTGTGTCTGGCCCGGCGATTCCCCCTCTCCAGTTGGAGAGGGGGGCAGGGGGTGAGGTCAATCACGCGAAGTCGCGCAGTTGCCGCGAGCGGCGCGGGTGGCGCAGGCGGCGCAGCGCCTTGCCTTCGATCTGCCGGATGCGCTCGCGGGTCAGCCCGAACTTCTGCCCGACTTCTTCCAGCGTGTACTGGCGGCCATTCTGCAAACCGAAGCGCAGCCGCAAAATACGGGCCTCGCGCGGGGTCAGCGTGCTCAGGACTTCTTCCACCTTCTCGCGCAGCAAGTTCTGGTAGGCGCTCTGGGTGGGAGTGGGCGTGCTGTCGTCCTCGATGAACGTGCCCAGTTCGCTGTCCTCTTCCTCGCCGACGGGCCGTTCCAGGCTCAACGGTCGCCAGCTTACCTTGAGCATCCACTGGACTTTGCGCGGTTCCAGGTCCATCTTCTCAGCGATCTCTTCGGGCGTCGGCTTGCGCCCGTTTTCCTGTTCAAGCTGGCGGGCCGTCTTGTACAGATGCCGGATGCGATCCGACATGTGGACGGGAACCCGAATGGTGCGCCCCTGGTCGGCAATCGCCCGCGTGATCGTCTGCCGAATCCACCAGGTTGCGTAGGTGCTGAAGCGGAAGCCGCGCCGGAAGTCGAACTTCTCGACGGCTTTCATCAGCCCCAGATTGCCCTCCTGAATCAAATCCAGGAACGGCACGCCGCGCCCCATGTAACGTTTGGCGATGCTGACCACCAGCCGGGTGTTGGCCTTGATCAGATGGTCACGGGCTTCTTTGCCGTCCGTGATCACGTTGATCAGGCTTGCGACATATTCCGCATCGAAGGGTTTGCCACTGTCCAATTCGCATTGAGCCGATAGCCCGGCCTCAAGCCGCTTGGCAAGGCACACTTCTTCTTCGGTGGTGAGCAGAGGAACGCGGGCCATCTCTTTGAGATACAGGCCCACCGTGTCGTCAGAGGAAATGCTGCTGAGATCGAAAGTTTCTTCTTCGTCGTCGTCCAACTCGTCCAGCGAGAGATCGTCGGGCAAGTCGCCTTTGTCCTCGTAAATCTCCACGCCCGCGCCGTGAAGCATCAGGAACAGTTCTTCGTATTGGTCGGGATTTTCGTCGTCCGCCAGTGCCTCCATGATGTCCTCAGTCGTCAGGTAGCCCTGCGACTCGGCCCGTTCCATGAGATCAACCATGAGATCGTGTTCGTCGGTGGTGCGGTACTTTTTCAATGCTGCTCCCCCCAGGCTAGATTTCGATGATGGGCTACTTCTTTTGCATTTCCTCTTGGAGCGCCTTTAACGCGGCCAGGCGCGGATCGATCTCGTTGCGTTCACAATCGCAGGGGCCTTCATTCAGGTTTTTGCCGCAGTTGGGGCACAGCCCGGCGCAATCTGATTTGCACAGTGCACCTATCGGTGTGTCCAGGATCGTTTCTTCGCGCAGCAGCGGCCCAAGATCAAGGACGCCGCTGTCCGCAACACAGAATTCGGCGTCCGGCTGCGGCGGGTAGACAAACAGTTCCTCGATGGGCACATCCAATTCAACGGAAATGTCGGACAGACAGCGCGCGCATTCACCCTGAATGCTGGTGTGCAGCGTACCCTGGACAAGGATGCCACGCGAGTTGTGCATCAGGCGGAGCGAACCGCGCAGGTAATGGAGGGTGAGATCGTCTGCCACACGAAGCCTGGGGACATCGAATTCCATGTCTCGGCTTTGCCCGACCCCTTCATTGAGCAAGAAGCCGACCTGGATTTTCAGCACACGGTTGTTGATGTAACCGTTGTGAGGCTCGTTCACGCTGATTCACCTAGCACTACAGCACTAAAAAACGACGCAGGCCGCTGACAGTCCACATCTGAGTCTTGTTGCAAGCGGCCCACACCTTCTGAAGATTTATGATGAATTCATTATAGGAAGCTCAAACCTGTGTGTCAAGATGTGAGACAAGTACCAAAGGACTAAACGAGTCATTTTTTACGACTTTTTTCGATAGCATTTGCGTTCTATCACTTGTTACGTTGTTCACTAAGTTGATCGGCCCAACCCCAGCGCAGTGAACGGCTCTATTTGCGGAAGAAGAAAAAGTAGAAGGTCATGGTGAAACCGACCAGGATCACAAAGCGGCGCACCAGGCGTGGGTCAATTTTCCGTGCGTAGTAGGCTCCGCCGTAGCCGCCGACAATGGCCCCTGCGATCATGAGGAGAGCCTGCGGCCACCACACCGCGCCGCTCAGAATAAAGGTGAGTGTCGCCACACCATTGATAATGGTCGCCAGCAGATTCTTGAGGGCATTCATCTCGTGAATGTTATCCATGCCCATCAGGCGCAGCGTTGCCAGCATCACGATCCCAATGCCGCCGCCGAAGAAGCCCCCGTAAATTGCGGTGGCGATCTGGATGAGCGAGACACCGATCAACGTCTTGGCCGAAGGGTGGCCGTTGCCAGCGGCAGAGCGCCCGGTACGCGCCCGAATCCAGTTGGTGACATTGCCTCCGAAGGTAAACAGCAGCGTGGCAAACAGGAGCAGGAACGGAACCATGCGCTGGAAGGTCACTTCCGGTGTGCCGAGCAGCAGTTCCGCGCCCGCCAGCCCGCCAAACAAGCTGGCTGCACCGAGCGGGAACAGGACGCGGCGCTGCGCGCTCAGTTCGCGGCGGTAGGCGCCCACGCTGGCTGCCGAACCCGGCCACAGCGCCACCGTATTGGTGGCGCTGCCGTTGACGTCGGGAACGTGCCCGACTTTGACCAGCGTCGGGAAAGAGATGAAGCTGCCACCGCCGGCAACCGAATTGAGCGCGCCAGCCAGCACAGCCGCGCCGAATAACACGCCAGCCTCAATGAGTGTCATGAAGTCTTATGCTCCGGCGTGCCGCTCGATCAGACCTTTGCGCGCATAAATTGTTCGATCTGCGCCACATCATCCTGGCTCAGTTTCAGGTCCGCGGCTGGCACAATATCGACCACCTGGCCGGGCCGTCGCGCGCCGACGATGGCCGCTGTGACGGCGGGATGGCGCAGCGTCCAGGCGACGGCAACCGTCCCCGGCGTGACCCCGTAGCGCTGGCCGATCCGCCGCAGCACTTCGACCAGTTCCAGGTTGCGTGTCAACTGAGGTTCCTTGAACCAGTCGTTATTACGCCGCCAGTCGTCCTGGGGAAAATTGGCGATGCGTTCACGGGTCATGGCCCCGCTCAACAGCCCGGAGGCCATTGGCGAGTAAACGATGACGCCGATGTTGTGTGCCTGGCAGTATGGCAGGATGTCCGGCTCGATCTTGCGATCCAGCAGCGAGTAGGGCGGTTGCAGCGAGGTGATGGGCGCAATGGGCGCGATCCGTTCCATCTGCTCTACGCTGAAATTCGATACACCGATATAGCGCACCTTGCCCTGCGCCTTTAACTCGGCCAGCGTGCGCCAGCCCTCCTCAATGTCCGGATCGGGGTCCGGCCAGTGAATCTGGTACAGGTCGATCACGTCCACCTGCAAGCGGCGCAGGCTGTCCTCCACCTCGCGCCGGAGCGACTCGGCCTTCAGGTTGTGGCTGGTCAGCCGTTCCTTGCCCCAGACAATGGAACACTTCGTAAAGACGTAGGGGCGATTGGACACACCTCTGAGCGCCCGTGCGACGACTTCCTCCGAGTGTCCCAGCCCATAGGCGGCAGCAGTGTCGATCCAGTTGATGCCCATGTCGAGCGCGCGATGAATGGCCGCAATGGACTCCTGGTCATCCTGCGGCCCCCAACCGAATTCCCAGTTGCCGCCACCAATGGCCCAGGCCCCGAAGCCAATGGTCGTAATCTGAAAATCCGAATTGCCTAGCTGACGGGTTTCCACAACAAATGCTCCTTATTCTGCTTTTTCCGGCGGCACAACGCCGATGGTCAGCATGATGTTGGCGTATAGCCGCTGATCGCCTGTTGCCACGACAAGCGCCACATCGGGCCGGCGTGCCATCTCGTAAAAGGCAAACCGTTCGACGGGTTGAAGCGCCAGGTCGGGGATCATGCGGCGGAAGTCGGCCCAGATGCCCGGTTCCTGTCGCACCGACGCATCCGGCTGCATGACGTGCACGGCTTCCACCGGAATGGCGGTGAGGATTGCTTCGAGTGCATCCGTTACTTTGACCATGCCCGGCATCAGGTTCAAATAGACATGTTCAGCGTTCGGGTTAGAGCGCGTCGAAAAGGGGTAGTTACCGTCGGCGATCAGGATCATGCCGCCGTGACCGGAGGCCGCCAACGCCTGGCTGATCGTAGGGTGAATCAATTTGGTGCGCAGCATTCGGGTTTGCTCCTGCGTGGGGAGGGAACCAATCTCCAGACAATAATAGCACGCCCGGAGCAAGCCAAGCACAATCTTGACAACAGATTTCCGGATCAGGTGCGAAGTAGCCTTCATTCTGGCGAATGCATAGCCTGGGCCGTTGTTGCCCTGTGCGGCTATAATGGGTGCACTGATAAGTAACCACAAAGGAACGGATATGCCTATCGACTGGATGGCACGCGCGCAGGCACTGAGGGAGCAGATGGTTGCGCGGCGACGTGACCTGCACCAGCACCCCGAGCTTGGCTTCGAGGAAGTGCGCACCGCCGGGATCGTTGCCAGGGAACTGGGCGAACTGGGCCTGGAAGTCAGCAGTGGTGTGGGCAAGACAGGCGTGGTCGGCATCCTGGACGGTGAGCGCGACGGGCCGACGGTCATGGTGCGCTGTGACATGGATGCCCTGCCCATCACCGAGGCCAACACCGTCGATTACGCCTCGCAGACGCCAGGCAAGATGCACGCCTGCGGCCACGACGGGCATACCGCTATGGCATTGGGCGTGGCGCAAATGCTTTCAGAACAGCGTGGCAAGCTGGCCGGCAAGGTCAAATTTGTCTTTCAGCCTGCCGAAGAAATTGCGCAGGGCGCGCAGGCCATGATTGCGGATGGCGTTCTGGACAGCCCGACGCCGGAAGTCTGTATCGGGCTGCACCTGTGGAATTACCTGCCCATCGGGGAGGTTGCCCTAGCCAAAGGCCCGATCATGGCGGGCGCTGACGACTGGACGATCACGGTACGCGGTTATGGGGGTCACGGCGCGCTGCCCGATCAGGCCCGTGACCCGCTCATCGCTGGGGTACAGATCGTCAACGCGCTACAGACGATTATCAGTCGCAATGTTGGCGGCCTGGATACGGCCATTCTCTCGACCACAACTTTTCACGCCGGAACGACCCACAACGTGATCCCTGCCGAGGCAACCTTCGGCGGAACGTTCCGAACGTACCAGCCGCAAATCCACGACCTGGTTGAGCGTCGGCTGCGTGAGATCGCCACCGGCATTGCGGCGGCTATGCAGTGCGAAGCGCAGGTTGTAACGCACCAGCTTACCCCACCAGTGGTCAACGATGCGGCGGTGGTGGATCGGCTCAGGCACGCTTTTAGCCAGATAAATGGGCCGCGCCCGCTGACCTGGAACGATACCGAGCGTTCCATGGTGGCCGAAGACGTGTCTCTGTTCCTCAACAAAGTGCCTGGCGTTTTCCTGCTGGTTGGTTCCGCAAACCCGGCCCGACAGTTGAATTTCCCGCATCACCACCCTCGTTTTGACTTCGACGAGGACGTACTGCCGATTGGCGCGGGCCTGCTGGCAACCGCTATTGCCAACTACGTGCTGGCGGACTGAGCGATAAATGAGTCCATCCCTGGTCGAATCTGGGGAAGCAAACTGGCAGGTAATCCGCAGCAGGTTGCCCCTCTCTGCTTGCGGAGAGGGGTCAGGGGTGAGGTTAAAGGCCGTGTATTGGGTGTGCCGTATACGCGCCCTACAGCAACCCGGTCACGCGATACATCACTTTGCCTTCGTGCTGATCCTTGAGCTTGCGGGGTTCGATGCGTTCCGCGGTGATGTGATCTTTGACGATCTGGTACGTATCCTGGCTGATGATGACTTCGCCGCCCAGCGCATTCTCCTGAAGCGATTTGGCAAACTGAAGCGAATTGCCGATGGCGGTGAATTCTTTGCGGCGCGGGCTGCCGACGTTGCCAAGCACGGCCAACCCGGTATGGACGCCAATCCCGTAGAACAGACGATGATCGGGCGTCAGACGCTCGTGAAGCTGCTGGACGTTCTTGACCATCGTCAGGGCCGCATAGACTGCGCGCAGCGCGTGATCGGGTTGCGGGTTAAGCTGCGTGTTGTACAGCCCGACCACTGCATCGCCCATATACTTGTCGATGATGCCCTCGTATTCATGGATCGATTCGCTGCTGACCGTCAGGTATTTGTTGATGGTCTGCATCAGTTCTTCAGGTTGCAGCGATTCGCTAAACGTCGTGAAGCCGCGCACGTCACAGAACAGAATGGAAACCTCGCGCTCCACGCCGCCCAGCTCCAGTTCGTCGATGCTCTTGATGTTATCGACCATCTGGGGCGGCAGATAGCGCTTGACTGCGCTCAACTGTGCCTGCCGCTGCTTGAGGTCGGTCAGATCGTCCAGCACAATGGCGACGCCCTGCGTCACCTGGGCAGTATCCTTCAGCGGGCTTAACTTGAGATTCAAGCTGATCTGGCCGCGCGTGGGCAGCACCGGGTCAACCTCAACGGTTTGCTGCAAATTGCGCTCGCGCACCTCGGCCACCAGCCGATCAAAGCCTTCGTACAGCGGGGGGAGCACCGACCACAGCGGCTGCCCGATGACCTGTTCGTGATGAATGCCCAGAATACGCGCTGCCGCCTCGTTCAGCGTGGTGATCCGATCTTCGCCGTCTGTCGTAATGACGCCGCTGGCGATAGAGGTAAAGATGTTGTCGAGCAGGTCTTTCATAGCCGTGATCTCGGCCAGGCTGGCGCGCACCCGCTCAAACAGGCGGACATTCTCGATGGCGACGGCAGCCTGGTTCGCAAAGGCCTGTACCAGTCGCTTCTCGCGCTCGCCGAACAAGCCCTGTTTGGCCCGGTTGTCGGCATAGATGACGCCCGTCACCACGCCCTTACGTTTCATCGGCACGCACAGGATGCTGCGCAGCACGAAGCCCACGATGCTTTCCACTGCTGAAAAACCGGCTTCTTCCGAGGCATTATTGGTGACAACCAGTTCGCCTTGCTGCGCAACGCGATCCACAATCGTGCGGCTGACCACAAACCCATCGGGGGCCAGCTTGCGCTGCTGGTTATCGCGGGCAACCCGGAAATTCAGTGTGCCATCCGGCTCTTTGAGCACGATGTACCCACGTTCTGCACCGGTGAGAGCAATGACGGTATCGACCACGTCGTCCAGCACGGCGTCAAGGTCGAGCGTGGAATTAATGAGTTCCGTCGTGCGCGCCAGCCCGCGCAACTGTTGAATCTCGATTTGCGAGTTGTCGAGCCGCTTTGTGATCTGAGAAAGCGCCGTGCTGATGTTGGTCAGGTTTTCAACCGCATGTGGCGGAATGCCCATTCCTCGCTGCGCCAGCAGATCACGATGTGCGCGCACTTTCTCGGCGACTTCCAGAGCCAGTTTGCTCAGGCGCTCAATGTCTGCGACAGGGTCGGACGTGGCGTTCGTCATTGCGTCTTTGGTCTCCGGTAAACCCATCACGATCAGGCGTAGGGCTGTGCGCGGACATGTTCCCTGGATACCTGGCAGATACGGGTTAGCTGCTTCCGGCCTTTGACCTGAATCTGGTCACGCGGAATGATGCGGATCGCGTTCCTGGGATCATTGAAATAGGCTTCGCAATAATTGTGCGTATCCTCGCTGATGATGATCTGGCCGGGCAGCGCGTTTTCCAGCAGGCGGTGGGCCAGGTTGATCGAGTCGCCGAGCGCCGTGAATTCCTTACGGGTTTCGCTGCCGGCATTGCCCAGGGTGGCAACCCCCGTGTGGATACCGACCCGGTAATAATGGGTTCCTTCTGGCTCGCCTGCCAGCCGGTAAAACTCCATAAACTCGTCGGCCATGTTGAGCGCTGCCGTCACTGCCCGCCACGCATGATCTTCGCTGGGGTTGAGTTGCGTGTTGAACAGCCCCATGATCTCATTCGCCATGTACTTATCGATGACACCTGCTTGCTGCGTGACCGCATCCGAAGCGATGGTCAGATAGAGGTTGAGCATCTCCATCAATTCCTGCGGGCGGAGCGACGGCGGAAAGGTGGCAAAGCCCCGCACGTCGATAAACATGGTCGTCACCACACGGCGCTCACCGCCCAGTCCCAGATTGTCAATGCTCTGGATATTATCGACCATCTGCGGCGGCAAATAGCGCCGGACGACGTTGAGCTGCGCTTCACGCTGCTTGAGTTCGGTCAGGTCATCGACGACGATGGCGACGCCCTGTGTCACCTGCCGTGCATCGCGCAGTGGGCTTAATTTCAAGTTCAGGTAGACGGGGCCGCGTTCGGGGATTTCCGGCTCGGTCTCAAAGGTCTCTTCCAGGTTGTGTTCGCGCACCGCATCCAACAGTTGCTGGAGATTTTCGCGCAGCGGTGGCAGCACCTCCCAGATGAGTTTCCCCAGGCTGGTGTCCAGGCTGACATTCAGGATGCGGCTGGCCGCATCGTTCAGGATCATGATGGCGTCGCTTGAATCTGTCGTGATGACGCCGCTGGCAATGGACGAGAACACGTTGTCCATCAGGTCTCTGATGGCGGTGATCTCCGCCAGGCTTGCCTGCAAACGTTCGAACAGACGGGCGTTTTCGATGGCAATGGCGGCCTGGTTGGCAAAGGCGTACAGCAGTTGCAACTCTTTTTCGCCGAACACGCCCTGCCGGATGCGGTTATCGGCATAAATTACGCCGGTGACCACGCCCTTGAGCATGAGCGGCACGCACAGGATGCTGCGCAGCGCAAAGCTGACGACGCTTTCTTGAGTATTGAAACGCGGGTCTTGCTGCGCGTTGGTCGTCACGACGGGCAGCCCGCTGTCGGCCACGTCCTTCACCACGGTGCTGCTGACGATGAATTCCCCTTCGCCCAGGCTGCGCTGATCGATGTTGCGGGCAACCCGAAATTCCATTTCGTTCGTGTCCGGGTTGCGGAGCACCAGGTAGCCGCGTTCAGCGCCCGTCAGCTTGATCACGGTGTCCATGACCGTATTCAACACGTCGGTCAGGTCGAGGGTCGAGTTGATCAGTTCGGTGGTATCGCCCAGCGCGCGCAGCCGTTGGATTTCGGTCTGCGTGTCCTGGATGTGTTTGGCTACCTCGTCGAGGTCGGTATGGAGTTGCTGCAAACCGAGCAAAACACCCTGCGGCAGACTCATGGCCCGCTGCTTGATGATTTTCTGATGTTCCCGGAAGGCGCCTTCCATGTCGTTGACCAGCTTGCTCAACTGACGGATTTCGTCCACCGCTGAAATGCCGGAAGGCTTTGTCGCGTTAACCATTCACCACCTCAACAGGCCAGTACGTGTTGTTTCGTCGCGTTACGCTGGTACAGCTGGTACAGGTTGATTATATCTGTGCCACAGGACTCGGCAACTTTCTTCACAACCTGGGCGCAGCCTGAATGAGAGCCAGACTGATTTGCCAATTGCTTTTGCTGTTAATGCGTTCTACAATAGCGCGCCGTACTTTTCCGGCCTGGGTATTGACTTGCGGCGTTGATTCGCCGCCTTTGCGCGTTTTAACCTTGTCTTAGGAGTATCCATGACCGATTACCATATTGCCGACCTCGACCTCGCACCGGGCGGCAAGTTTCGCATCGATTGGGCAGAGCAAGAAATGCCCGTGCTGCGGCAGATCCGCGAACGTTTTGCCAGAGAAAAGCCGCTCAAGGGCTTGCGGCTCTCGGCCTGCCTGCACGTGACGACGGAGACGGCCAACCTGATGGCGACACTGCAAGCGGGCGGCGCGGACGTCGTGCTATGCGCGTCGAATCCGCTCTCCACCCAGGACGACGTGGCCGCCTCGCTGGTCGCCAATTACGAAATCCCGGTGTATGCCATTAAGGGCGAGGACAACGCCACTTACTACGAGCACCTGCGCAAAGCCCTCGATCACAACCCGCACATGACGATGGACGACGGCGCAGACCTGGTGAGCGAGCTGCACAAGAACCGCCGCGATCAGCTTGGCAACGTCATTGGTGGCACGGAGGAAACCACGACGGGCGTTATCCGGCTGCGTGCGATGGCTAAAGAAGGGGCGCTGATGTTCCCGGTGATTGCTGTCAACGACAGCAACACCAAGCATATGTTTGATAACCGGTACGGCACGGGCCAATCGACCATCGACGGTATCGTGCGCGCCACCAATATCCTTCTGGCGGGGCGGACTATGGTGGTGGCCGGATATGGCTGGTGCAGCCGGGGCATTGCCAGCCGCGCGCGCGGTATGGGCGCGCACGTGATCGTAACCGAGGTTGATCCCTTGAAGGCGCTTGAAGCCGTCATGGATGGCTTCATGGTCATGCCGATGACCGACGCCGCACGCCTGGGCGACATATTTGTTTCGGCCACCGGTGACATCAACGTATTGGATGAACAGCACTTCGCCGTCATGAAGGATGGCGCGCTGCTGGCAAATTCCGGCCATTTCAACGTCGAGATCAACATCCCGGCCCTAGAGAAAATGGCGAACGGCAAGCCCAAGCAGGTGCGCCCCTTTGTCCAGCAGTATACCCTCCGCGATGGCCGCACCATCAACCTGCTGGGCGAGGGCCGTTTGATCAATCTGGCGGCTGCCGAAGGCCACCCGGCCAGCGTGATGGATATGAGCTTTGCCAACCAGGCGCTGGGCGCGGAGTATATGGCAAAGAACGCCGGTAAGCTGCAAAAGCAGGTCTATACCATTCCCGAAGAAATTGACCGCGAAATCGCGCGGCTGAAGCTCGAAGCGCTTGGCGTGCGGATCGATACGCTGACGCAGGAACAGGAACACTACCTGAATCAATGGCAGGAAGGAACCTGATTCCGGCTTCGCACCGCAAAGGAGTTGGCTAAATGACACGTATACACCGACGAGTCACATTGGGCGTCGGCCTCGTCCTGATGGTGATGCTGGTCACACATGCCCTGACGGGGAGTGTTTCGGCGCAAGGCAATGTCGGAGGGCGGCTGCGTTTTGTTCACGTGGTGCCTGGCGGGCCAGCCATCGACATATCCATCGACAAAACTGTGGCGGTGCGCGCGCTGGGCTATGCCAGTGCCAGCCGCTTCATCAACGTTTCGGCGGGCGATCATGCCATCTCGGTGACGGCAGGCGGCAAGGCCGTCTTTCAGGGCAAGGTCAGTGTGAGCGCTGCCCAGGCCCAGACGTTGATCTTCGAGGGAACAGCCACTGCCGTCGAGATGGGCGTGTACGAGGACGACCTGGGGCCTGTTGCGCCGGGTAATACGCGCCTGACGGCCAGCCACGCCATCAAAGGTGGGCCTGCCGTTGACGTACTGCGTGGCGATGGCAGCCCACTGATCCAGGGCCTCAAATACGCTGTGCCGTATGGCGCGTTCGACATTCCGGCAACCGCCCTCAGCATTGCCATTGTTCCGGCGGGCAGCGACGTGAATAGCGCCATTCTCAAGGCGGACAACCTATCGCTCGTGGCCGGCACTCATAACCGCCTGATTGCGCTGGGCACGCTCGAAGGCGAGGTCAAACCCTCCTTTTTGCTGCTGACCGCTGCTGCCGACGCCGAAAATCCGGCGGGAGCGGCGCTGCTGCGGCTGGTTCATGCTGCTCCGGGCGCGCCTGCCGTTGACGTGTATGTCGGTGACAAGCTGCTCGCCCCGGCAGTGGCTTTTGGCAGCTACACGCCGCACCTGGCCCTGGCCGCCGGGTCGGCGGATGTGGCGATCCGCGCCGCCGGGTCGGGAGCGAGCGGCACAACGCTGGCAACCGCCAAGCTGACACTGACTGCTGGCAAAGCGCAGACCGTCGTCGTGGCGGGCACTCCCGATAGCCTGAAGGTGCTTTCCGCCGAGGATAACGTCTCGGCTTTGAAACCGACGACGGCCCGCCTCCATCTGATCAACGCAACGGGCGACGGCACAGCCACGCTCAAGATCGGGCAGGACGTGAACGTAGCCGCCAGCGCGGCCAAGCCCGATGTGAAGGGGACGGAACTGAACGCAGGTATTTACGACCTGGCGATCACCGTTGATCAGCCGAATGTCGAGTTGAAAAGCTCTCAACCGTTCAGCGGTGGCGTTCTCTACGACATCGTGGTCGCGGGCAGCCAGCCCGACCAGCTTATCATCGCGCCGACGGGCCTGAACGAGCAGGCCAACAGCGCGCCGGGTGTGGCTCCGGTAGCCGTTGCGCAAGCCAGCACCGCAGTGGCGACGACGGCAGCGACGGAGGCGCCGACAGGGGCAGCGACGCTTGAGGTGCAGCCGACAATGCAGGCGACGGCAGCCCCGACACAACAGCCGACCCTGGTTCCGCAACCGACGGCTGAACCGCCGACGGCACAGCCTGAACCGCCAACAGAAGTCCCTGCCGAACCGACGGCCACGCCGCTGCCGCCGACCATTCCGCCGCAGCCCACGAAGGTGCAGGGCATCATCGCCACCGTCCAGACCAACGAGGGCGTTAATCTCAAAATACGCGAGTTTCCGAGCACCACTGCGCGCACGCTGGCGCTTGTGCCGAGTGGCGCGACCCTGGTCGTGGAGGGCGTTCGCGGCCCGGTGCAGCCCACCGGACAGCCGACCTTTACGCCGCAGCCAACGGGTGGCCCAACCGCCACACTTTCCGCCCAGGACGTGACAATTGATGCTGTCTGGCTGTTCGTCACCTGGCAGACGCCCGATGGCGGCAACGTCACAGGCTGGGTGAATGCCCAGTACGTCAAGCTGACGCGCAACGGCAGACCCGTCAGGGACGTGGCCGAGATTTACACCTTCAAGGTCGTGCCGCCCACCACGCCCGGCGAGGTGAACAGCACTGCTGTGACGCCTGTCGCGCTCGACGTAAACCGGACGGTTGGCACAATCACGGTAGATGAAGGTCGCAACCTGCAACTACGGCGCACGCCGGGTATTGATGGCGAATCCCTGGCGTTGATTCCCGCCGGCGCACAGGTGACAGTGATCTCGAAGACCGAGGTCAAATCGCAGGGCGGTGTCGTGGGCGAACCGGCCAGCACCGTCTGGCTGTTCGTGCGCTACGACACCGATACCGGCGCGATCACCGGCTGGATCAACCAGCAATATGTCAGACTCTCGCGCAACCAGCGAGCGGTTGCCATTGCGGACGTGCCGACAGCTACCGACATTCAGCGCGGCGAAATCCAGGGCAATGCCACCGCTGTCAAGCCACCAGCGCCGCCCGGACTGGTGGCGACGGTGAACAAGATCGACCCTGGCGCAAACCTGCAACTGCGCAACCAGCCCAATGCCAATGCCGAATCGCTGGCCCTGATCCCGTCCGGGAGCGAATTGCAGGTGCAGGGGCGCAATGGAGATGGCAACTGGCTGTTCGTCAAGTATGAGGACAAGCAGGGCTGGATCAACCAGCAGTTTGTGACGGTCACAAAATCGGGTAGGCCGATCAAAATCGCGGACATCACGAACATCACGAGCGAGCAAGATACAACGGGCGCAGCCACACCAGGGCCATCCGCTACCCCAACGGCACTGCCCACCGTAGCGGGTTGAGTTGTCTCTTTAGTCTTTCATCGCCACCAGAGTTACACACCAGTCACACGTCGCAACGGTGGTTGGTGATTTACATATTTCGCAGCCCGACACAAAACGCGGCCCCGCATTCTCAGAGCGGAATGCGGGGCCGTGTCTGATCGGCTCATGGCATACCACACCTGAGCGTCACTTCAACGTCAGGAGGTAGGCCACCAGGTCGTCGATGTCCTTTGCCGATAGAGTTTTGGCAAAGTTCTGGGGCATAACTCCCGCTACAAAGCCCTGAACCACGTAGGCATTGGGGTTCACGATGGACTCGTGCAGGTAGTCACTGGCCGACATACCCGGCTTGCGCGTGGCTGCCCTGGTAGCGACCCCTTTCAGCGACGGGCCGACAATCTGAATACCCTGCGCCACATCGTGGCAGGTCGAGCACGTCCCCACGCCGGTGAAGATCTGCTGTCCGTGTTTGGGATCGCCCTGACCGCCGGAGGCCGAGGCGGCTTGTGTCCCGGCGGCTGTCGTCGGCGCTGGGGTGAGTGGGATCGTGGTAAGTGCCGGGGTAGGCGGGATCGTGGTGAGCGCTGGAGTGGGCGGCACACCCGTTGCGGCTGTCGTTGAGGCAGATTGTGTCCCGAACAGCACGTTCGCCAGGACAAAGGGCGTGGCCGTTGCTGTACTACCTGCTGCACCACCTGCCGTGCCGGAAGATGCTGTCGTTGCGGCGGCCTGTGTTCCGCCCATGCTCATCCCGGCCATTTGATCGGTGGTCGGGGCGGCGGTGGCTGCTTCCGTTGCGGGCCGGGTCGCCGGCACAGCGGTGGCAGCCAGCGCAGCGCTGGTGGGCGCTTCGCTAGGCTGGGCTGTCGCGTTGGCCGCATTACGGATGCTGATCGGGGTGGCCGGCGCGCCACACCCGGCTGCCAGTACCAGCGCGCTGGCAGCGACAATGAACCTTTTGAGCAAGGACGATTTGCCGGTTAAGTTGCGATAGTGTGTCTTTCCGTTCACGGGTCCTCTACTTGATGACAAGGGCTGTGACCATGCCGAACATGCCATGATTTGACTCCGCATGAGTCAAAATGTGGCAATGGAAGGCCCACGCGCCCGGTTCCTGACAATCAACGATAACATCATAACGCTCACCGGGGGCAATGTTCAAGGTATCGGCCAGATAAGGGGCAGGCAATTTTGCGCCGTCTTTGGCAATCACCTGCTGATACATGCCGTGCAAGTGCATGGGATGGATCATCAGCCCTTCGTTCATGTAACGAATACGGATGCGATCTCCCTTCTTGGCAACAATCGGTTGCGTGGCAGGGAAGGACTTTCCATTGATGGTTAAGCCAACGCCTGCATCGTTGAGCACCATGACGTACTCGGCATCGACGCGAGGCTCGTTGACCAGGTCAATCGGGTCAATAATAAACGGAGCCATGAGGCCCCGTGTGACCTGCTCGGCGGCATTGTGGTGCGAATGGTACATGTGCGTCCCGGCAGGGCGCGCCACGAACTCGTAAGTGTAGCTGGTACCCGGCTTGATCGGCGGCTGGGTCACATAGGGAACACCATCCATCGAATTGGCCGTGTGGACGCCGTGCCAGTGAATGGAGGTGCTCTGCGTCATCTGGTTATTGACGATGACGCGCACCTTGTCGCCTTCGGTCACACGAATCGTCGGGCCGGGAACGCGACCATTGTACATCATGGCGTTCTGGGTAACGCCGGGTTCGGTTTCCCAGGGGCCTTCCGTACACGTGATCTCAAAAACTTTGGTGTCGCCATCCATCTTGGGCTGAAGCTGCGCCGTCCAGAACTCCTTGTCCTTGCCGATGTTGTCCAGGAAGAACTTGACGCCTTTCTCGTGTGCGGCATCCATTTCATCGGCGGTCCCCTGGAAATTGGGTTTGAAGGCTGGCTCGTGGCCGCCTGGGAGGGGCGCGGCGTTGGCGGCGTCAGTCGCCCTGCTACCCTGGATGCCAACCCCCAGAGCGACTCCGGCAGCCCCGGCGAGTTTGATGAAATGGCGGCGGTTCAAGTAACGTTTCAACATTGCATTCTCTCCACAGATCGAAATGCGGCGAAAAATCGTCGAGCTATGCGTTTGAGCATTGCCATTGACATGCACAAAGTTAACGTTGATTGGCGATACGGGGTTAGTGCAATCTTGCATTATGGAGATGTGACATTTTGCACGTTTCTACAGGAACTGTGTGACGGGATTGGCAGCCCATCGTGCCGGTGAAGAATTTTACGAATTGGTGACAGATTTTTTACATTTTTTCAAAACAATTCGCATGTCCTACACCTCTTCCCCAAAAACGAAGGAATTGGGCGGTATGAAAACATTCAAACTTGCGTCTGTGCTCGCCATCATCATCACGATTCTCGGTCTATTGGCTCTGCCATTGTCGGCTGTGAATGCAGCAACTGTCACCAAGACGATCACCATTACGCAAGATCAGATCAATTCAAGCTACCGGGTCACTAACCCGCGCAATCGCAAGGTTTCCAATGTGTCGGTAACTATCGAAGACGGTCAGGTTAGCATTGCCGCAACCATTACGCAGCGCGGGCAGCAGCCCGTTGATACCGTTAGCGTGTGGAAGCCCGTGTTGCTACGCGGCGTTGTGTACTGGAAGCTGGACAGCGCCACAATTGGCGGCAAGCCCGCCACGAAAGCCATGCAGAACCTGCTCCTGGTTTTGCACCGGATCACACTCCGCAATCTGGTATGGCAACTCATCCGGCGTGGCCTGGCAAGTCGAGTCTACCGTGTCACGAATGTTACGCTGACTCCCGGCACGGTCTCGATTACGGCAACAGTGTTCGGGGTCAAGGCGGCTCCGGCAGCGACTCCTGCTGCTACGCAATCCGCGAAGTAATCAACGCCTTTTGCGGTGAGCGCCCGGAAACCGGGCGCTTTTCGTTTGGGGAATCAGCGTGAGAGTACCTGACGTAGCTGCCGGGCGATCACCTGCGGATCGGCCCCGTACCTGCGCAGCAGGCGCGCGCCGCGCGGCGTTTGCGCCAGCGTCAGCAGCAGGTGGTCTGTGCCGGTGTAATGCGACCCGAAACTTTCGGCCCGATCAACGGCTCGGTCTATAACGTCCTCAAGCAGGCCGCCAGTAGCTGGCCGCGTCTTGGTCAGGTTCGCTTCGAGCGCCCCTATGTCCAGTCCAGCTTCATGCAGCAGTCGAGCGCAAATGCTGCGCCGTTCGCGCGCCAGGACCAGCAGCAGATGGCCCAGGCCGACGTAGCGATGGCCCATTTGCGCCGCGACCTGTTCCGCACCGTTGAGTACACGCCGCGAAAGTTCGCTCAGACGGGCCACACGCTTGGCCTGCTCGGCGCTGATCTCGGTAATCCCTTCCTGCAACAGGCGCCGGGCGCGCCGCCGGATTTGCTCCGGGCTGATTTCCAGCACGCGCAGCAGCGCCAGTAACGAGTCCTCATTGCCGCGCGCCAGGCCGAGCAGGAGATGTTCGGTGCCGACGTAATGCTGCCCAAGCCAGCGTGATTCGTCCTCGGCCAACTCAAGGGCTTCGCGCAGGGCAGGCGACAATGGCAGATTGACGGCTGAATCGCTGAGTGTTTCTCTGTGCAACTGGCGGAAAGCGCGCTCCGTTCGGCGCAAATCCATGCTCACATCGCGTAAAATGTTACAGCCAATGGAGTCCTCTTCGTGGAGGATACCGAGCAGAAGATGGGTTGAATCAACGGCCAGGTGCGCGTTTTCTTTTGCCAGGGATCGCGCGAAATTTAGGGCACGGCGGGCGTGCTGGCTGTAGCGCCTGTTGGTCGTCATCAGGACGGCAATCCGTTTCGCCTCGATGCGCTGCTATCCTCATTATAGGATACGATTAGAACCATGCAGGGGCAAACTTTAGACGTCGGGCCGAACTGACGCTACAATCGCCGTCGTCCGTTTTAGTCCTCTCTGCTTCGCGTTTCAAACTGGCAGTCAGGCCGTGAGCATCTACAGGCATGTTCATGTCATCATCAACCCGGCATCCGGCCCAGATCGTCCGGTGCTTGGCATCCTGAACAGCATCTTTCATCCCGCCGACGTTGATTGGGATGTGTTTGTGACTAAAAAAGCAGGCGATGCGCGCCGCTACGCCCTTGAAGCCGTGGCGCATGGCGTGGACGCGGTGGCTGTGTACGGGGGCGATGGAACCGTCAACGAAGCGGCCAGCGGGCTGGTCGGGACAGACGTGCCGCTGGCGATTCTGCCGGGTGGGACGGGCAACGTGCTTTCTGTGGAACTTGGCATCCCCGGCGATCTGGCCGAAGCGTGCGCGCTGCTGTGCAATAACAGGAGCAGCGTCTGCAAAATAGACGTGGGCCAGGTCGGCTCTGCCTATTGCCTGTTGAGTGCGAGCGTTGGGTTTGCTACCGCCGTGATCCAGGGTGCGGATCGTGCAACGAAACAGCGGCTTGGCACACTGGCCTACGTGTTGGCAGGCTTGCAGGCGTTGCGCGACCCGGCTATGGCCCGTTACCATTTGACGCTCGACGGCAAGCAGATCGAGCGTGAAGGGATCACCTGCATGATCATCAATTCGGGCCATCTCGGTCAGGCCGGGTGGAAGATCGTGCCGGGCATCGACCTGCACGACGGGTTGCTGGACGTGATCGTGATCCGCAGGGGCGATCTCGGCTCGATGCTGTCCGTTGCAGCCAGCGTGGTCACGCGCAGCGGCAGCGCACACTCGCTGCAACACTGGCAAGCACGCGAGATTGACCTCGTGGCCGATCCGCCTCAGACCGTCCAGGTTGATGGTGAAATCCTGGACAAAACCCCGATAACGGCGCGGGTCTTGCCCAATGCGTTAGGTATCCTTGTGCCAAAGGAAGCATAATGTCCGAACAATTCCTCGCTCAACTTTTCAGTCTCGAAGGTAAAGTGGCTATCGTCACCGGGGCCACCGGCGTTCTGGGCGGCGCGATGGCGCGTGGGCTTGCTCAGGCGGGCGCAAAGGTGGGCGTCCTGGGCCGCCGGGCCGCGCTGGCCGAACAGGTGGCAGCCGAAATCACAGCGGCAGGTGGCGAAGGGCTGGCGCTGCCCGCCGACGTGTTGCAGATCGACCAACTGCGTGCAGCCTACGACACGGTCATGGCCCGTTGGGGGCGTATTGACATCCTGGTGAACGCCGCCGGCGGCAATTCCCCTGAAGCCATTGTGGCGCCGGACCAACACTTTTTTGATCTGCCGATGGAAGCCATGCAGCCTATCCTTGATCTGAATCTGAACGGAACGCTGCTGCCCTGCCAGGTCTTTGGCAGAGTCATGGCCGAACAGCGCCAGGGATGCATCGTCAATATCTCCTCGATGGCGGTGGCGCGAGCCATGACGCGCACGGTGGCCTACTCGGCAGCCAAAGCGGCTGTCGAGAATTTTACACGCTGGCTGGCGGTGGAGATGGCGCTCAAGTATGGAATTGGCGTGCGGGTCAATGCCATAGCGCCGGGCTATTTCCTGGGTGAACAGAATCGCCGCTTGCTTCTCAACGAGGACAACACCCTGACTTCGCGTGGGCAGGCTATCATCCGGGGAACGCCCGCTGGTCGCTTCGGGGAACCGCACGAACTGGTCAGCACGTTGATCTGGCTGTGCAGCCCCGGAGCGGGTTTTGTGACAGGCGTCACCGTCCCGGTGGATGGTGGGTTCAGTGCCTTTACAGGTATCTGACCGGGGTGGCTTGCGCTGCCCCGCAACATGATTGAGACCGGATACAATAGGTGTAAGTGACCCACCGGTGAGGAATAATTCATGAGTGTCGGAAATATTGATTTCGTTGCCTCGTCGCCGATTGGCGTCGTGCCGCTGCGCGACGTTGCGATCCGCCTGCATCCCGAAGATGACGTTGCCATCGCCCGGATCAGCCTGCAAACCGGGACGATCCTCGACCTGGCCCCGGAGTCGGCTGCACAGGTGACCGTGCAGCGCTTCATTAGCAGCGGCCACAAGGTCGCGCTGCGGGCTATTGCGCCCGGCGAACCAATCCGCCGCTACGGGCAGATCATCGGCTTTGCCACGCAACCCATCCAGCCCGGCGACCATGTTCATTCGCATAACCTGGCTGTGCAAGACTTTGCACGGGATTACCGCTTTGGCGAAGACGTTAAGCCCGTCGAGTATGTACCGGAAAGCCAGCGGCGCACGTTTCTCGGCTACCGGCGAGCCGACGGGCGAGTTGCCACGCGCAACTACATCGCCGTTATATCGAGTGTGAACTGCTCCGCCCACACCACCCGCGAGATCGCTCACTATTTCACCCCGGAGCGGCTGGCAGCATACCCGAATGTGGACGGGGTACTGGCGATCAGCCACCTTTCGGGCTGCGCCAACCGTGTTGGGGGCGCAACGCAGGTGCTCCTTCAACGCACGCTGGCCGGGATCGCGCGGCACGCCAACGTGGCTGCCTACGTTCTGGTCGGTCTGGGCTGCGAAACGAACCAGATCGGGGAGATGGTTGATAATTTCCAGATGCGGGCCAGCGAAGCGCCCGCACAGAAGCCGATCAGCCTGACCATCCAGGGCGAGGGTGGCATTCGCAAGACGGTGCAGGCCGCCGTGAAAGCGGTTGAGTCGCTGCTGCCCTTCGCCAACACGTTCACGCGCACGCCGCAGCTGATCTCTGAACTGGTGGTGGCCTTGCAGTGCGGCGGCAGCGATAGCTGGTCGGGCGTCACGGCCAACCCGGTGGTCGGGCTGGTCGCGGACGAGATCGTGCGCCAGGGCGGGACAGTAGTGCTGGCTGAAACCCCGGAAATCTATGGGGCGGAACACTTACTGACGCGCCGCGCTATCAGCCCGGAAGTGGGCGAAAAACTGGTGGCAAAGGTTCGCTGGTGGGAAGCCCACGCCCGGATGCACAACATCGAAATCGACAATAACCCCAGCGTGGGCAACAAGGCCGGCGGCCTGACCACGATCTACGAGAAATCGCTGGGGGCAGTCGCCAAAGGCGGTAGCACACCGCTCACCGCCGTATATGACTATGCCGAGCCGGTGACGGCGCGCGGCTTCACCTTCATGGATTCGCCGGGCTACGATCCGGTATCGGTGACCGGGCAGGTGGCGGGTGGCTGCAACCTCGTCCTTTTCACGACGGGGCGCGGTTCGGTGTTCGGCTTCAAACCCGCACCCAGCATCAAAATCTGCACCAACACGCCCACCTACGAGCACATGATCGACGACATGGATCTGAATGCGGGCCGCGTGCTGGAAGGCGAAGACATGGCGAAGGTGGCCGCCGACCTGCTCGATCTGACGATAGCTGTCGCGTCGGGCAAGCCCTCCAAGAGCGAAGCACAGGGCGTCGGCGAGGCCGAGTTTAATCCCTGGAACCTGGGCGGAACGCTCTGACGCGCCGGGCCACCCGGTTGCCAATCGTATAACAAAGTGCCATCTTTGGGAGCGACATGGTGTAGACTACAAACTATCAGGGGTTAGCTGGCGGGCCAGGAACACCGCATGGAACACGTCATTCGGGAAATCATTGAAAACGGCATTCAGGCTGCCCGCGAACCCATCCTGATTGTGGACGGCGACCTGCGGATTGTTGGGGCCAGCGCGGCTTTCTACCGCACGTTCCACCTTGCCCCGGAGCACGTTGTTGGTCAGTTGCTGTGCGATCTGGAAGGCGGCGTCTGGTACGGCGCGCACTTTGTTGGCCTGTTACGCCAGCTTGTTGCCAGCGGGGCGCCCATCGACGAATTTGAGTTACAGCAGACCTTACCCGGCAACATCCAGCGCCAGGTGGCGATCAATGCGCGGCAACTGGTACAGGCCATACCGCTTTTCCTGTTAACGCTGGAGGACCGTACTGTGCGCTCCCCCACCGTAGTGGAAGAGAAATACCACCAGCTTGTGGCAGCCGCACAACGACAGATCCGTGCTCTTCACCTGTTGAACCAGGCCCGCGCTTTGTGGACGAGTGAACTCGAAGTTCCGGTGGTTGTGCGCCTGGTGGTCGAAACTATTGCCGAAGCCTTCGGCTATACCCAGGTCAGTGTGTATTTGATTCAGGATAACGAACTGGTCCTGCAACACCAGGTCGGCTACGACACGGTTATCAGCCATGTTCCACTCTCCAGAGGTGTGATCGGCAGAGTCGTGCGCACCGGGAAAGCCGTCCTGCTAAAGGATGTGCGCAGCGATCCCGATTTTCTGGCCGCCATCGAAGGCGTCGTTTCTGAGATTTGTGTGCCCCTCTCCGATGAAGGCAAGACCGTCGGCGTGCTGAATGTCGAAAGTACCAATGGCATTGCGCTGACCGAGGCCGACCTGGAACTGATCACGTCGTTGGGCGAGCACGTCAGCATCGCCATCATGCGCTCTCGGCTGTATACGGCGGTCCGCGAGAGCAAGGACAGGTATCAGTCGCTGGTTGACAGCCTGCGCGATGTCATTTTTCAGATCGACGCCCAAGGGCTGTGGGTATTCCTGAACCCGGCCTGGACTGCGATCACAGGTTTCAGCCTGGAAGAGAGCATCGGGAAACCCGTCATGGATTTCGTACATCCTGATGACCAGCATATCCGGTACGAAGTGCGGAGCCGCCTGTTTGAACAACGACAGAAAAACATTCAGATGGAAATCCGCTTCGTTACCAGAGCCGGGGACGAACGCTGGCTGGAGGTGCACGCCCGCCTGGCCGAATCGCCGAACGGGGAAGTGCTTGGGCTTTTGGGCACGCTCACCGACATCACCGAGCGGCGAGCGGCGGAAATGGCGCGGCAGGAGGCCACTGCACAATTAGCTGCTTCCCGCGATGCGTTGCAGCGCCTGATCCAGCAGACGCCGGTTGGCATTCAGGTCTTCGCGTCGGATGGGACATGCACCGACGTAAACCCGGCACACATGGCGATCTTTGGAATTGAGGCACGGGCGCAACTGGTGGGGAGGTACAACATTTTCCAGGACCCGCTGGCCGAGGCCGCAGGCACAGCCGACGCGGCGCGGCGGGCGCTGGCCGGGGAGATCGTTGCCCTCGGCGACATCGACTTCGACTTTTCGGAGGCCGACCCGCGTTTTGTGGGGGCAACCGGGCAGCGCACTGTCAATGTAACGATCTTTCCCGTTTTCAACGCCAAAGGGCAGGTTGCCAACTTCGTCGGGCTGAACGTGGACACGACGGAACGCAAGCGCGTGGAGGAAGCCCTGCGCCGCTCGGAGACCGCCGAGCGCGAACAGCGCGCGCTGGCCGAAGCGCTGCGGGATACCGCTGCTGCATTGACCAGTACCCTGGACTTTGAGCAGGTCATGCGACGCATTCTGGACAACGTGGATCGGGTTGTTCCCCACAGCAGCGCTAACATCATGCTCATCGAAGGCGACAGGGCACGGGTGGCCTACTGGACGGGCTATGCGGCATGGCAAATTGCCCTGTTCCAGGCCGGTCTTTCGATTCCGCTGGACAGTCTGACCCTGCGTACCATGATTGAGACAGCATCGCCGCTCCTCATCTCCGACGTTCGCAACTATCCAGGCTGGTGGACCTCGGATGTGGATTGGGTTGGCTCTTACGCAGGGGTGCCGTTGCTGGCGCACGGACAGGCCATCGGGTTTCTCAACCTGGACAGCCTCTCGCCAGGGTTCTTTGTTCAGGCCCATGTGGAGCGTCTGCAAGCGTTTGCGGATCAGGCAGCCGTTGCTATCGAAAATGCGCAACTTTACGACGCGGTGCGCCGCCACAGCCTCATCCTCGAACAACGGGTTGCCGAACGCACCGCCGACCTGAGCGCAGCTAATGTGCGGCTTCAAGAGCTTGACCGCATGAAATCCAAATTTATTGCGGATGCCTCCCACGAACTGCGCACACCGGTGGCGAATCTGTCGTTGCGGCTGCACTTGCTAGAACGGGACTTGCCCGAACGCCGTGCGGAACACATCGCCAACTTGAAGAGCCAACTGGTGCGGCTCAAAGAACTGGTCGATCACATCCTCGATTTTTCCCACCTGGAAGTCGCCAGCGGCGAGAGAACACCCCTGGCGCCCATCGATTTGAATACGTTGGTCGAACAGGCTGTGGACGCCTGTCGCCCCCGCGCCGAGGCTGCTGGATTGGTGCTTACTTTCCTGCCGTGCGCCGATCTGCCCTTTGTCGAGGGGCATCAAAGCTACCTGATCCAGGTCGCCACCAACCTGATCGTCAACGCCATCAATTACACCCGCACCGGCAGCGTAACGGTCAGCACCTGTCACGAGACAGAACCTGAGCGCGTTGGCTTGTGCGTCAAAGATACCGGGATCGGCATCGACCCCGAAGATATGCCGCACCTGTTCGAGCGCTTCTACCGGGGCAAAAAGATCGGGTCGTCCAATATTCCAGGCACGGGTCTGGGCCTGAGCATCGTGCGCGAGATCGTCGAGATGCACGGCGGCACGGTTGAAATCGACAGCCAGGTTACGCAGGGGACGACGGTCAGAGTGTGGCTGCCGCTGCCCGGCGGCCTGAAGGAAGATCATGAATCCAGTTCGCGTATGTCACGTCGAGGAGCTTGACCACGACAGGCCGCGTTGTTACCGGGTGAACAACGTGGACGTGTTTATCGTGCGGCACTGGGCCACTATCTATGCCATCGAAAACCGCTGCGGGCACGCCGGCGCGCCGCTGCACCGGGGCGAATATACCGATGGGCTGATCGTCTGCGCGCTGCACGGAGCCGCTTTCCGAGTGGAGACGGGCGAGGTGGAGTGGACAGCCATCTTGCCGCCGCCAATGTCTGAGTACAGTTCGAGCGATAACCCACGCCTTCGTCTGTTCGGGGAGCTGATGGAAGCGATTGAAACGTTGCCCGTCAAGCGTTTCCCTGTGACAGTGGAAGGCGATGAAGTGTACATCCTGATGCCGTGATTGCCCTCCGGTTGTTGAAGTCCTGCCCATCCAACCGCCCAGGATCGAACGTACCTCTCCACAAGGCGGCCACCGGAGTGAGACAGCTACTTTGCCAGTTCCGCAAAAGATCGAATGTAGTTGATCACATCCCAACGTTCGTTCTCGCTCAGGCGGTTGGCAAAGGCAGGCATGGCAGTGCCATCGATCCCGTTGCTGATCCAGGCGAAAAGCTGATCGTCGGGGTGGCCCGCCGCCATGTGGACTTGCAGGTTAGCGGGCGGCGGTTGCAGCGCAGCAGCATCCGGCCCGTCGCCGAGTCCGAGCGGCCCGTGACACTGTGCGCAGTTGGCGTCGTAGATCACGCGACCACGCGCCAGCGACTCCAGGTTGGGCGGGATCGGGTTTTGCAGACTGCTCATCTGCGCCCGCATGTTGATAGCTCCGGTCAGCACCAGTGCGAAGCCGCCCAGGCAGACGGTGGCTCCTGCCACGAAAGCGAAACGGCGGGAGCGGCGGGAACGGCTGGCCCAGACGAGCAGCGCCACCCCCCCAGCGACCACTTCCAGGCCCAGGAAGGCCCGCAGCGGGTAGTCTGAGACGGGGGCTGCCGTGCGCTGCCGGGGGAGGTCGCCGAAAGGCAACACGAAGGCGGTACGCACGTCATCCTGGCCTGCACGCCGCACCAGCAGTTCCATTTGCCACGTACCCAACATCGACAGGTAATCCGACTGGACGATGTAGCGCCCATCGCCCTGGCTGGTAGCAACTTCCTCATCCTTGCCCATGTCGTGTTCAAGCATGGTGAAGATGAGCGCCACTTTCTGGGCATCGGCCACAGGCCGCCCCAGACCATCCTTGAGGTACACAGTGAAGGTGTTCAGCCCGGCCTGCGCCGGGTTAACGGCCACCACCAGCCGCAGATCGCTGGTAGTTCCGCGCACCACAAAGCCTGCCCCGAATGCATCACGCGAAGGCGGCAGACTGGTCAGAATGCCCGTCACGAGCAGGATCGCCGACACGAGGACGACCTCGCCGCTCACCGTTCGCCGGATCATCTGGTAGGGCGAACGCAACAGGTTCTCATTATTAGTCGCGGCGGCCTTTGCCAGGCGGCGGCTGATCAGGGTCAGGTTGAGCGCGCCCAGCGCCAGCAGCGGAACCAGCAGTGCCAGCTTGATCAGCAGGGTTGTCCCATACGGCGTATCGATCAGGTTAGCTGCATCCCCGATCTCGACCAGCGCACGGTACACACCACTCAGACCAAGCAAGACCAGGCTCACCGAAGCGAGTTGCGAGAAGCGCCCAACCAGGCGCGAGATGGGCAGCGCGGCACTGGCTCCCTCGGTGCGGCGCAGCCAGACCAGCGCCAGCAGGAGCGCAACCAGACCGCCGATCCAGAGACTGGCGGCAAGCAAATGCAGCACGTCGGCGCTGACCGCCGGAAGCGCTTCCGGCGCAGCAGCGGCATGGCTGTTCAGGCTGGTCGTCAGCAGCACGATGAAACCTGTAGCAGCACCTGCCCACCACCAGCGCGCCGTCCAGTCCCGCCGCCACCAGCGCGATTGCCGCAGCCCAAGTAGCCCGCCGATAGCCAGCACCGCCGCCAGCCGCAGCCAGAAGATCGTGCCGTAGCGCGTCCCTGACAGCAGCGTGAGAAGCGGCCCATTCAGAGCGGCGACCAGATCGACATTGGCGCTGGTGGCGGCCTGGACAAGCGCCCCGGCCAGCGTGGTAATCAACAGCAGCGCCCAGCCGCCCACCAGGACGCGGAACAGCCCTGACGCATGGGAAAACGGGGCGGTTTGCCCTGCCGATGCGGGGGATCGGGGCTGCCGCCCTCGCTGCTTTCCGGCTGCTTCTAAGGCGGGCTGCAAGACGAGCGGCACAAAGGCGAACCCGCCCACGATCAATGCCATTGACAGGTAGCCCAACCAGCGCGTCAGCACGCCGGGCAGCGTCGGGCCGCTTGATGTACCGGCTGACGCTCCCGACGCTGCCGCCTGAAAACCGCCTGCCGGAACCTGGTCGCTGCCGATGGCAAAGGCAAATGCACCTGCCGTTACGTGACCATCGACGGCGGACAGCGCCCGCCAGGCCACCGTATACAGGCCCGGCGGCAGCGGCTCAAGGCTGGCGTCAAGCTGTTTGTCGTTGTCCGGATCAAGACGCACCGGCCCGACGCCCTTGACCGCCTGCCCGGTGCGATCCAGCACCTCGATCTGCGAAAAACGCGGTTCTGGCGCTTCCGAAAACAGCAGTCGTATCGTGTCAGGGGCGGCAACAAGCACCTGCCCGGCGCGTGGCTCAGAGCGCACCAGGTTGGCGTGGGCCTGGGCGATGCGCGTCCCAGCCAGCATTGTGATCAACAGCAGAGCCACGATCAGGCCCACGTGCAGCACGCTCCTTCGAGCGGCCTCTTCCCCTCTCCAGTTGGAGTTCAGACTCCGATACTTGAGATTGACCTCATCCCCTGCCCCCCTCTCCACAAGCAAAGAGGGGGAACCGAGAGGCGAAGACCCCCCTCTCCACTGTGGTGGAGAGGGGCTGGGGGTGAGGCGAAATGATGCCCAAACTCTAAAGCGTCGGTGTGTGCACCAGTTGGAGCCGGGGAGTGAGGTCAACGCCGTTCTGAGCCGCATCCCTTATCCTTTTCGCCTGACCAGCGCCACACCGCCAACGATCAATCCCAGGATGCCCGTCACCAGCCCACCCATCGCCAGCAACCGTGCAGTGTTAGCCTCGTCGCGGGCGGCTTTCAGATCGCTGGCGAGCGTCTGTCCATCGGGTGCAGCCTGCGGAAATTCCAACTGATCTACCCCCATCACGTCGTCAAAACGGCCTGGCCCGGACTCAAATTTCTCGTCAACCGGGGTGTCCTCTATTGTGCCGACAAAGTTGAAGATGTAGCTCCCGGCCTTCGTCGGGATGATGTCGGCCAGATACAGGCCCTTTTTGGTAAAGACCGGGCGCAATGCGAACGCTTTCGGCGTGTTGCCGCCGTAGGCGATCTTGAGTTGCAAGGTCTTTTCCAGGCCCGCAATCCCTTCGTGGTTGCTGGCCCTGGTCACGTAGATAGTTGCGGCGTTGGGCTGGTTCACGTAGGTCGGCTCCCTGTCCCAACCCACCTCTACGTCATATTTGCCCGCGATGGTTCTCTGTTCGTGCGCCAGCGCGACCCCTGGATGCAGGACTGTCAGCGTTGCCATCCACAACACCGCCAACAACACGTAGCGTAACTGTCGCATTTCACACCTCTGATTTCGGCAAGTATTACCAGATTTTTCCCGGACAGGCGAACAAAATCGAGTCTCCTGCTCCTGTACCAAAGTACAGGTCAGGTATGGACGCTGGTACGGAGCGCACCATTCGCCTTTCTGCTATATTAGGAACATCACCAGAGAAATCAACCGGGAAACCCCGGAAAAGGAACCGTTCATGGCAAGCGATGTGAACCGCACCGCCCTTATTACAGGCGCTTCTCGTGGCTTAGGCTTGGCCCTGGCCCGCGAACTGGCCCGGCGCGGTTGGACGCTGATCCTGGATGCGCGCGGCGTGGACGCACTCGAAGCCGCCCGCCGCGAACTGGCCGACCCGGCGCGCGTCATCACCATCGACGGCGACGTGGCCGACCCGGCGCATCGCCTGGCGGTGGCGCAGTCAGTGCGTCTGGTGGGCGGCCTGGATGCCGTGATCAACAATGCCAGTATGCTTGGCCCCAGCCCGCAGCCCTCGCTCCTGGACTACCCGCTGGACGTGCTGGAACAGGTCTACCGCGTCAACGTCATCGCGCCGCTGGGTATGCTCCAGGCCGTGCGGAATGATCTGAAGCCGGGTGCGACAATCATCAATATCAGCAGCGATGCCGGTGTCGAGCCGTATCCGGGTTGGGGCGGCTATGGATCGAGCAAGGCCGCGCTCGAACAGCTTTCGGCGATTCTGGCGGCGGAGAACCCGTCGCTGCATGTCTACTGGGTCGATCCGGGTGACATGCGTACTCAGATGCACCAGGAAGCCTTCCCCGGCGAGGACATCAGTGATCGCCCACTGCCAGAGGAAAGCGTGCCGGGCCTGCTGGCGCTGCTCGAAGGAACTTATCCGAGTGGCCGCTATCGCGCCCGTCACATCGGGGAAGAAGCGGAGAAAGTCAAAGAGCTGCGCGTAGCCCTGACAGTCAGCGATCTGGACAAGGCTGCCGCGTTTTATCGAGATGGATTGGGACTGTCTACAATCAATGAATGGGAATTGCCCGAGGGACGCGGCCTGCTTCTCGGTGCGGGTCGGGCGACGCTGGAACTGCTCGACCAGGATATGGTGGCCTACGTCGATCAGATCGAGGCCGGGCAGCGTGTTTCTGGCCCGGTGCGGCTGGTCTTTGAAGTGGCCGACGTTGCCGCAGCCCGTGAAGCACTGCAACAGGCCGGTGCAGCGCCGTTGCATGAGATTGTCGATACGCCCTGGGGAGACCATAACGCGCGTGTCCGATCCCCCGAAGGGATGCAGATTACGCTCTTTGAAGCAGGGGCGCAGGAGGCGGAACGTACATGAAGCCTGTGGTCATCCTACCACGCGACTCACTGCACAAGCCGACGATGGATACACTGGACTTTCAACTGCCGCCAGAACTGGAAGCTAGTGAGCCGCCAGAAGCACGCGGATTGGCCCGCGACGAGGTGCGCCTGATGGTGTCCTACCGGGCCGATGATCGCGTGGTGCATACACAATTCCGCGCGCTGCCGGACTTTCTGCAATCCGGCGACGTGCTCGTGATCAACACCAGTGGCACGCTCAGTGCGGCCCTGAACGCTACACGCTCGAATGGGATGGCGGTGGAATTGCACCTCTCGACCCACCTGCCCGCCGACCTGTGGATCGTCGAGGTGCGGCAGCCGAACGGCACGTCCACCAAGCCCTTCTACGAGGCTGTCAGCGGCGAAACACTGCAACTGCCTGGCGGCGCTTCGGCGACGCTGCACGTGCCATACCTGCACAATCGCCAGCCGGATGTGCCGCCTGCGCCGACACGGCTGTGGATCGCCACGCTGCAACTGCCCACCGACCTGAACGAGTATCTGGACGAGCATGGCTTTCCGATCCGGTACAGCTATGTGCGCGAAGGCTGGCCGAACAGCTACTACCAGACAGTCTATGCTACCGAGAAGGGCAGCGCCGAAATGCCTTCGGCGGGGCGCGCCTTCACGCCGGAACTGATGACGCGGCTGGTGGCGAAGGGTGTTCAGATTGTGCCGCTCATCCTGCATACGGGTGTTGCCAGCCTGGAAAGCCACGAACCGCCCTACGAGGAATACTATCGCGTTCCGGTGGAGACGGCGCGGGCGCTCAACGTGGCACGTGAACAGGGCAGGCGCATTATCGCTGTCGGAACAACGGTGGTGCGGGCACTGGAGACGGTGACGTACCTGGAAGGCGAGCACTACGTCACGCACCCCGGCGAGGGCTGGACGGGCGTGATCGTCACGCCGCAGCGCGGCATCCACGCCGTGAACGCCATGCTGACCGGGCTGCACGAGCCACGCGCCTCGCACCTCGCCATGCTGGAAGCACTGGCCGGGCGCAACCACCTGCGCATCACCTATGACGAGGCGCTGCGCGAGCGGTATCTGTGGCACGAGTTCGGCGACCTGCACCTCATCCTGTAGCGGCCCATCATACTGCCCGGCCCTCATTCTGAATTCAGCGTGAGGGCCAGATCATGGCCGGTGCCTCACTGGCTCAAACCTCGGAACCAACTCACTAGCAGGTTGTCGGAGAACCCTGTAAGAGGAGAGGCGGGGTAAACTGGAATGATGAGCAGACAATTCCAGAAACCAGATTACGAAGCGGTACTGAACAAGACGA
>JAJPHV010000149.1 GCA_021325095.1 Chloroflexota bacterium
GAAATTGGCGTTCAGTCCGCCCGGTTCGGGCGGTCAGGCGTTAACGTGGCCCGTTGGGGCGAGCGTAGCCTGAGAAGCTCCCCGGTTTACCGGGGAGAGTGATCACGAAAGGCCATTCGGTCAGTATGCCTGAAGACTGCCGGGATGTCAGGAAGGAAGGAAACGTGATGGTGACGACTTATGAGGCGCTGGCGGATTATCGACGGCGCGTGGCAGCACTCTACGCGGACGTGCGGCACTCCACGTTGGAACTCGCCGAAACCTGCCGCCGTTTTCGCCAGGAGCGCGACGAACTGTTCCGCACCCATCCCCAGTCAGCGCTTTCAGAGGAACAAAAGACAGCTTTCACGGGGCTGAACTACTACCCGTATGATCCCGTCTTCCGCTTCGTCCTGCCCGTCGATACCAACGTAGAGCCATCGATCCAGGATATTCCGTTGCAGGATGATGGCGTGGTACATATCAAGCGCTTTGGGAAAATCCACTTTCGCGTTGGCGATGAGCCTGTGTCGCTTTCGGTGTACTGGATTCTTGGCTATGGCGGCGGCATCTTCCTGCCATTCCACGACCTGACCAGCGGGCACGAAACCTACGGCGGGGGGCGCTACCTGCTGGACACCATCAAGCACGCCGACCTGGGCGAGCAAGACGGCAAGCTGGTCATCGATTTCAATTACGCCTATAACCCCTCCTGCGCCTACAACGCCCGGTGGCACTGCCCGCTCGCGCCGCGCGAGAACTGGTTGCCGGTGGCACTGCCCGTCGGCGAACAGCGCTACGACTGCTGACTGTCTCGACGTTCCTGACTGTTTGGGGGCCAACAGGCGCAGCGATTCTTACGCTGTACTCAACTGTCCCAGGAAGTTCCGAATCGCCAGCGTCGTGGCCTGGGGCTGTTCGAGCATTGGCATATGTCCCGCGTTCTCAATCGTGACCAGCGTGGAATTCGGCATAGCGGCGGCCATCGAGTCGGCTTCGGATAGCGGAATAAGCTGGTCATTTTCGCCCACCATAATCAGGGCAGGCACGTTGATACTGGGCAGTATTGGGGTCGAATCGGGACGGGCTGCCATGCCCTTGAGCGTGCCGATAATCCCGTCAGGCTTCGTATTCAGGATGAGGTTGCGGGCCTGTTCGACTATCGGTTCGTCGGCGGGCACGCCCGGCGCAAAGACCAGCGGAATCATCAGATCGGCCACCGGTTTGCTGCCTTGCGCCGATACCTGCTCCACCAACTGGGCGCGCTGCCGCAACCGCTCCGGCGAATCGGCGGCAGCGTGCGAAGCGATCAGCCCGAGCGCCAGGAAGCGTTCCGGCGCAATGCGCCACGCAGCCAGCGTCGCGTAACCGCCCATGCTGTGCCCCATGATCGCCGCCTTTTCAATGCGCAGCGAGTCGAGCAGCGCGAACACGTCACGGGCCATTGTCTCCATCTCGTACACGCCCAGCGGAGCCGGACTCTGCCCGTGTCCGCGCAGATCGGGTGTGATCACGCGGTAATGATCGCTGAGGCGCTGCTGTTGTTCGTGCCAGATAGCACTGCTGAATGGATAGCCGTGAAGCAGCACAAGGGGCATTCCCTGGCCCTGTTGCGTATAATGCAGCGTTACCGTGTTTGCCACACGTATACTCCTTGAGGAGAATCCTGTACAATAGACGAATTGTAACAGAGATCATGGCGTGGTGCGCGAAAAGAACCTTTTATGAAGCAGCAAACCCATCTTCTCAAGACAGGCGACGGCCTCGACCTGTTTACGCAGCACTGGCGGCCCGACAGCCACGCGAAGGGCACGATTGTCATCGCGCATGGCTACGGCGAGCACAGTGGGCGCTACAGGCACGTTGCCGAGTATTTTGTCCAGCAGGGATACGCGGTCTATACGCTGGATCATCGTGGGCACGGCCAGAGCCGGGGCGAGCTGCTGGGCTATTTCGAGCGCTTTGAGGCGGTGTGCGACGATCTGCGGCGTTACATCGAATGGGTGCGTATGGAGGACAAGGCGGCTCCTCTGTTTCTCCTGGGACACAGCATGGGTGGCCTGGTCTCGCTATATTATGCCGTAAACCATCAAGCCATGCTCAAGGGGCTGATCCTGTCGGGCGCGCTGCTGCCGATAAGCAGTACAGTCCCGCTGTCGAACCGGATCATAGTGCGCATCCTGAGCCAGATTAACCCCAGGTTGGGCGTCATGACCCTCGACTCAAGCACCGTGTCCAGAGACCGGGCCGTGGTCGAGGCGTATAATTCCGATCCTGACGTGTATCATGGTAAGATACCGGCCCGCGTCGGCGCGGAATGGATCGCGGCGGCGGACTACGTCAAAGCCAACCTATCCCGCATCACCGTGCCGACTTTGATCCTGCATGGCGCTGCCGACAGGTTGGTCAGTCCGATCAGTTCGCAGACCATTTACGACCACGTGGGCAGCGCCGACAGAACGCTCAAATTCTACGAAGGGCTGCATCACGAGATTTTCAACGAGCCGGAGAAAATGCGCGTTCTGGCTGACGTCTGGGTGTGGTTGGCCTCGCATCATGGCACGGCGGAACTGCGCAATGCAGCCATCGAGAAGCGCCGTTAGCGGAACCACGATTCGGCGGCCATGATCAATTTGCGCCCGCTCACGCCAGAAGATATTCCGAACCTGCCGCAGATTCGCCCCACCTATAAGTCCTCCAGCATCCTGGAAGTGGAAAGGAGCGGAACGGGCCTGGAAATTGGCTGGCGGCTGGTAGAACGTGACTTACCGCAGCCTTTTGACAAAGGGACACTCTACGACTTTGACGAGATTGCTCAGGCTGAGATCCGCGCCCGTCTGGAACGCCCCGACGACACCTACCAGCGTGTCGCGGAATCGAGCGGCTTGCTTGTTGGCTTCCTGGACATCGAGCTACAGTCCTGGAATGACACTGCCTTCCTCTGGAATTTGATGATTGACCTGGATTACCGAGGACAGGGATTGGGGCGACGGCTGTGGCATCGCGCGCTGGACTTTGCCCGCCAATCCGACGTGCGGGCCATTATGATCGAGACGCAGAATACCAACGTCCCCGCCTGCCGATTCTACGCACGGATGGGCTGTGAACTGGTCGGAATCAACGAGGTCTATTACACCAACGACAGTTCGGCGACGGAAGTAGCGCTCTTCTGGGCATACCGCCTGCCGGGCTACCGTCCGTCGTCGCGCCGGTAGATCGGGAGGCGCAGTGTGACCGTCGTGCCCACGTTAACCTCACTGTCGAGGGCTACGTTGCCGCCATGAACCAGCGCGATTTGTTTGACGAGCGGCAGGCCCATCCCCGCGCCCTGTTGTTCATATTTATCGCGTTCCGACTGCACCATGACGTTCCAGATGTTGGGCAAATCTTCGGCTTTAATGCCCCAGCCCTGGTCGCGCACGACAATGATGGCCTCCTGTCCCTCGGCACTCAGCGACACATTGACGCTGCTGCCCTCCGCGCAGTAGGTCGCTGCATTGCGGAGAATTTCATAGAGCGCGTTTGCCAGCAACTGCGAAACGGTGAAAATCTCGACGGGCTGCGACAACTGATTGTCCAGGTGAAATTGAATATTCCGCGCATAGTGCTCGCGTGCAGAAAGCGTGATGACATCCTTGACCATCGCCTCGAGGTCGATGGGCGCACCTGCTTGCTCGAGTTGCAGTTTGGCATGGCCGCTGATCAACTCGGCATACAAGACCATCTGCTCGGCAAGGCGGTTCAAGCGCTGTGTCCCATTGTGGATCAGGCCCATACTGAGCTTCATGTCGTCGGGCAGGGTCTGCTGTTCCAACCCTTCGGCCAGCAGTGAGAAGCCACCCGTCACGTAAGTTAGCGGCGTTCGCAGTTCGTGAGACAGCAGTTGCACCATCTTGCGGCGCGCATCGTCCAGTTCGCCTTCGGCGTGCTCGCGCATCTCTGCCGAGCGACGCAGTTTGTTTTTGACGGCGACGAGAAAATCGTCGGCATTGAAGGGTTTGGGCAGGTAATCGTCCGCGCCAAGCTGTTTGCCAAAGCGAATGTCGCGTGCCGAGCCGCGCGCCGTCAGGAAAATGAATGGGATGACCCGCAGCGAAGGGATGGCGTGCACCGCGTTGAAGAAGCCATATCCATCCATACGCGGCATCGCAATGTCGCTGACAATCAGATCAGGCTGGCACTGCCCGCTGGTCAGGAGTTCCATCGCATCCTGGCCGTCACGCGCAGAGAACACATTGTAGCCTTCAAGCGAAAGCACAAGGGTCGCGTTCTCGCGCAAGTCCTCGTTGTCTTCCACCAACAGGATGGTCGCGCTGTTACTCGGTGTCTTGGCGGGATTCATGATGTCTTTGTCCCTGATCTAGTGAACTCGGTTCGTCGTCGATGGCGCGCAACCAGAACACGAAGGTACTGCCACTGCCGGGCTGGCTGCGCAGTGTGATTGCCCCTTCGTAATTTTCCAGAAGTTCATGAACCAGGCTCAGGCCCAGCCCTGTGCCCGGAATACTGGTCAGGGCCGCTTCCCCTCGATAGAACCGGGCGAAGATATGCGGTTGGTCGCTCTCGGGGATACCCCGGCCCGTGTCCTGAACAACACCGGCGACCCACTTCCCGGCAGCAAGTCCCGCAGGCACAATCAGACAGTCACGCGGCAGACTCGAAGCGACCACCTGTTGTGTTGCATCAAGCGTTACGTACCCGGCGAAGACACGCACCGTGCCCGGGCTGGGCGTGTATTTGATAGCGTTGCTGAGAAGATTCCGCCAGATGCGGGCAACGTCCGTAATATCGGCGGCCACCATGCACCGATCATCGCCCCAGACAACCTGTACCGTCAGGCCAGCCTGCGAAGCCGTTGGCTGCAATTCCTCGACTACGTCAATGCCCACGCCAATGACGTTGACATGCTCAATCACCCGCTCGACGTTGCCCTCATCCAGCCGGGCCAGTCGCAGCACATCTTCGATCAGGTCGGCCAGGATGTCCGCCTGGTAGCTGATCCGTTTGACCATGTCCAGCCGTTCCTGGTCAGACAGGCGCTCGTAATAGATCTGGAGGGTGGCCGCCCTCAGCTTGATCGCGGACAGCGGTGTGCGCAGCTCGTGGGAGACAGTGGCAACAAACTGGCTTTTCAGCGAATCGAGTTCTTTCAATTTGGTCACGTCGGTCAGCAGGCCAAGCCAGAATGCCTCTCCTGTCCCATCCAGGACCCGCCGCGCACGGTGATGCACCCAGTGTTCCTCCAAGGTCCGGGCATTGACCAGGCGGTACTGTGCATCGAAGTCCTTGCCCCGGGCAACGGTGGTGGCGGCCAGTTCGCGCACCCACTGTTTATCGTCGCTGCTCACGGAGGCCAGCAGCCCGTACTTGCTGCGTATCAACTCCGACGGTGTAAGGCCGCACAGGTCATCGGTTCCACTGCTGATGAACGTCAGGTCAGTCAGGGGCGATGCGGCAGTATAGACGATGCCGGGCACTTGCTCAATAAGGCTCTTATAGCGCATCTCGGTAGCGAACAGAGCCGACGTGCGTTCATCAACCAGTCGTTCCAGGTCGTCCAGCAGATGCACATTCTCGATACCGACCTCGAGTTGCCGGCCCACAATATCCATCAGCCGGATGTCAGCGGCCAGGAAAATGCGCGGCCTGGTTTCGGCGAAGATGACCAGCCCGGCAATGTCGGCGTCGGAGACCAGCGGCACCTGCAGGGCCGTAAATTGGCCGGGCACAAGGTCGGCACTGTCCAGAATGCGCACGTACCCTGAAAGCTCGGTAGCCCTTCCGCGGAAGACTGCACTCAATGGCAGTGTCTCCGCAAATGGCAACGCCCCATTGTCCTCGACCCCTGAATACGCGGCGAGTCGCATCTGCTGGCTTTGCCCTTCGCGCAGATAGATGCACCCAACCGGTATTTCCAGGACGCTCATTGCGCCTGGCAGCGCCCGGTTGAGCATATCCAGCAGATTGCCGCCGGAGGTGGTGGCCCGGGTTAACTCGCTGAGGGCGATCAGTTCTGCGGTACGCTGGGCGGCCAGCGCCTGCTCCCGCTGTTGAGCGGAGATGTCATGGGCGACGAGCTGGTAAAGGTGATCGCCCAGGGGTGTCCCCCACACCTCGACGTGGACGATACTGCCATCATCACGGCAAATGTGCATCTCACGGTTGCGGAAGCCGCTTTGCTCGTGCATGGCGTGCAGCGCATCGACGTATTGATCCATTTCTCCTGACACGGCCAGGCTGGAGATCGTCGAATTCAGCAGTTTGCCAAATTCTCGTCCCGTCATGGCCTCAGCAGCGGGGTTGGCATCGACGATGATTCCATCCTGGTCGATGATAAAAATGGCATCAAGTGCCGTCGTGAAGATCGTGCGGTAGCGCACTTCGGAATTGATCAGGGCATCCGTCAGATCATAGGTGTTTGTCAGGTCGGAAATTGCCCCGATCATGGCCTGTGGCGTGGTATCTTCGACGTGAATGGCGCGATCCAGGACATGCACATACGTGCCGTCCATCCGTCGAACACGGTACTCAGACTCAAAGATCGACCCGTTCTGCACAGCAGCATCCCAGGCGGCCTTCGTCATCGCCCGATCATCGGGGTGGATCGCCGCCCACCAGGCTGCGTCTGTACGTGGAAAGCCGCCGGGCGGGTAGCCCAGCAGCGCATCAATGTCGCCCGACCACTTGATGTGGGTCTGGTCGGGTGACCAGTGGTAAATAGCATTGCTGGTCAGGCTGGCGATGACCCGGTAGCGTTCCTCGGAGCGCCGCAGTCTTTCCTGTTGCTGCGCGCTGTGGATGGCCGTCGCAGCATAGCGGGCAAAGGCCAGCACGGTGTAACGCGCCTCATCCGTCAGCGGATCGGTATCAAAGAAATCGACAAACAGCAGGCCAACGACTTCCTCTTGTAAAGTCAGAGGCACGCCGACGAAAGCCAGCGCACCATTTTCTGGGTAGACTTCGGGCCGCCACACCGGGGAAGCGTGCGTATCGGGAATGTAGAGCACCGTGCTCGTAGCCAGAATGGTCTGCACGGTGGGCAGATCGCGGATCGAGCACGTCCAGCCGATACGAGAAGCCCCGGCATTGCCCAGGCCGTTGGCCGAGGCCCGGATGGTGATCGTTTGCCGGTCCGGATCGAGCAGGGCAATACTCACCGAATCGCAAGGTGGAATCAGGCGGATCAACGCATTGACGATTCGCTTGAGCACATCGTCCAGCGGCAGGCCGGTACTGATTGCTTCGCCGATTTCCGCCAGGATACTCAGCGTGGTGCTGATTTGCGAAGAAGCCATGTCGTGGTTCACGCCCGTTTCCTCAGGCCAGATGCCGGCGTATGGTAGCCAGCAGATCGACGATGGCAAAAGGCTTGGTGACATAATCGTCCGCGCCCATTTGCAGGCCGCGGTGGATATCTTCGGGTGTTGTCATCGCGCTCAGGAAAATGAACGGAATGGTTGCCCAGGTCGCGTTTGCTTTGACTTCCCGGAAGAGATCATACCCATTTGCGCCGGGCATCACCACGTCTGCCACAATCAGGTGCGGCAATTCGCGTTGTATGGCCTCGATAGCAGGACGCACCCCTGGCACCGCTTGTACCCTGTAACCTTCCATCTCCAGGATCAGTTTCAAATTGTCTGACAGATCGAGATTATCATCGACCAGCAGGATATAGGATGACATAACGAAACCTATCGCGCGTATCAAGGCGTAGTCGGGTGCAGAGCGCTCGATAAACAAGACTATTATATAACGTTTCTCCCGGTACCTGACCCGACGACATCAACTTCTTAACACTTTCGGCGCCCAACCCCGCATCGGCTCACAGTTCGGCACGCCAAACGCTTCGTGTTCTTTAGATTCGTTTGGTGTCTGACCCTGACAACGGTATCATAGTCTCGGCCCGGCCTGTCCCACGCATAGACCGGATCAATTGACTCGGAGGAGACACTATTTATGAGTTCGCTTCGCGGACGTACAAGGGATAGTAGCTGGCAGTGGCTCATCATCGGCCTCGTCCTGGGCCTGGGCTGCTCCGGTGTCTTTTGCCTGGCCGGGTACGCGACTAATTACATCGCTTTTCATTTGCCCGGGCAGCCCAACCCAGATCAACTCGCTGCCGGGCCGACCATTGTGATCGTGACGACGACTCCTGCCCCAGCCACGCCGACCAGCGTGGAAATCACACAGCAGCCTCCCCTGACGACAGTTGCTGCCACGCAAACGCTGGCCGGGCCGAGCACCGAATCGGCACTTGGGCCGCTGGTTGTCGTGCCCAGTCCTTCCGGCACTTTTGTTGGCACACCGATCAGTTCGCCTGTGCCGCCGACCATTCCGCCGACGAAGAGCCTGGGGGCAGAACTCCCGACGCCAACCGTCTTTGATGCAGCCCTGGCTACCTCGGCCCAGGGGCCATCCATCCCTGATACAGAGTTGATAACGGTAGCCGGGGGCATCTTCGAGATGGGAACGACCACTAAAGAAGCGCAGCAGGCTGTCGATGACTGCACCAGCCGTGATAAAGGCAAATGCGATCTATCGATGGCCGAAGACTCGTTCCCGCCGCACAACGTCACCGTCAACACCTTCCGCATGGAAAAATACGAGGTCAGCTACGACCAATTTGTAGCCTTCCTGAATTATCTCGGCCCCAAGAGCCATCTCAACCAGTGTGGCGGCAATCCATGCGCTGCCGTTCGAGACAAGGAGCATCCGGGCAGTTACATCGTCTTTGACGGCACAAAATATGAAGTGGCAACCGAAATCTACCGCAACCGCCCTGTCGCCTACGTAACCTGGTACGGCGCGGATACTTACTGCAAGACCATTGGCCGCCGCCTGCCCACCGAAGCGGAATGGGAACGGGCCGCCCGCAACCCCGACAAGCGCATTTACCCCTGGGGCAACGATTGGGATTCCAACAACCCGAAAGCGCGTACCTCCCGCCCGAAGAACGAGGGTGGCCCCGACGCTGTTGACTCGTTCAGCGCCGGGAAGAGCGCGGACGGCATATTCAACCTGGCGGGCAATGTGGCTGAATGGACCTATGACTGGTACAGTCCCCAATACTACAAGGAACTGGCCTCCAAGCCGTCTGGCGTGATCGATCCCAAAGGCCCATCGATTGGGACGACGAAGGTGGTACGCGGCGGTGACTGGGACGCGCTGCCTTTCTTCGCGCGCACCGTCCACCGCCGGGACTTCGACCCGGCCACACCGCAGGGGTTCATCGGCTTCCGCTGCGCTGCCAATGCGGATCGGAACAGCCCCGCGCCTACGCAGCCGCTCAGTCCGGGCGGCAGTGCCGCCAGCCAGCAGCCCGCCGCGCCCACCAAAGCTGTGACGCCGGGCGCGTTGCCCTCCGGAGCTAAGTAACGCCTGATCTCACGCCAGGGTAGGGCTGAGGCTCAAAACTGCGAACTGAGCCTGTAACATGTTTTTTGCCCAGTCCTCATGGCTCAGTCCTTCCGAGGCGGATCAAGCGAATGAATGCAACCCAATTGAGTTCGGAAAGGAGCTTTCGTTGACCAGCGCACCCTCACTTGATAAGGTTTCCCTTGATCAGCTTTCGATCAACACGATCCGCTTCCTGGCCGTTGATGCGGTGCAGAAGGCCGATTCCGGCCACCCCGGGCTGCCGCTCGGTGCGGCGCCGATGGCTTATACGCTCTGGACACGTTACCTGCGTCATAACCCGCGCAACCCGAACTGGGCCAATCGGGATCGTTTCGTGCTGTCAGCCGGTCACGGCTCGATGCTGCTGTATGCGCTGCTACACCTGACGGGCTACGATCTTTCGCTGGATGACATCAAAAACTTCCGGCAGTGGGGCAGCAAGACACCCGGCCACCCCGAACGCGGCGAAGCGCCCGGTGTCGAAACAACCACCGGGCCACTCGGACAGGGCTTTGCCAACGGCGTGGGCATGGCAATCGCGGAGGCATTCCTGGCCGCAACCTTTAACCGCCCCAACTATGCCATCGTCGATCACTATACTTACGTCCTGGCAAGCGATGGCGACCTGATGGAAGGTGTCGCGTCCGAAGCCGCCTCGCTGGCCGGGCATCTCAGGCTCGGCAAGCTGATCGTCTTGTACGATGACAACAAAGTCACGCTCTCTGCTCCCGCCGAGCAGAGCTTCACGGAAAACGTGCCGCAGCGCTTTGCGGCCTATGGCTGGCAAACCCTGAGTGTGTCGGATGGCAACAATATTGACGAGGTGGCGAAGGCCCTCGAGCAGGCCAGGGCGGACACACGCCACCCGACCATCATTTCGGTGCGCACGATCCTCGGCTATGGCAGCCCGCACAAAGCCGGAACGCCCGAAGCGCACGGAGCACCGTTGGGTGCAGACGAGGTGAGGCTGACCAAAGAGGCGCTTGGCTGGCCCACTGACCAGCCTTTCCTGATCCCTGGTGCAGCGCTGGAACATTTCCGTGCTGCTGTCGAAAAAGGCAAGAAGCTGGAAGCCGAATGGAACGCGCTCTATCAGAAATGGGCGGCGCAGTATCCCGATCTGGCGAAGATGTGGGAAGAAGCCATGTCCGGCAAGCTGCCCGACGGCTGGGACGCCGATCTGCCTTCGTTCCCGGCGGGTTCCAAAGCTGTTGCAACCCGCGATACGAACGGCGTGGCGCTGAATGCCATCGCCAAACACATCCCGACGATGATCGGCGGCGATGCCGATCTCGTGTCTTCGACCAAGACCGCGATCAAAGATGGTGGCGACTTCGGCCCCGGCAACTACGGCGGGCGCAACCTGCACTTCGGCGTCCGCGAACATGCGATGGGATCGATCATCAATGGGTTGGCCGTACACGGCGGGATCATCAAGCCGTATACGGCGACCTTCATGACCTTCTCCGACTACATGCGCCCCCCGATCCGTCTGGCAGCGCTCATGGGCATTTCGCCTGTGTTCATCTTCACGCACGACAGCATCGGCGTGGGCGAGGATGGCCCGACGCACGAGCCGATTGAACACCTGGCTTCTCTGCGTGCCATCCCCCGCATGACTGTGCTGCGCCCGGCGGACGCCAACGAAACCGTCGCCGCCTGGAAAGTGGCGATGGAAGTGGATGGCCCTGTCGTGCTGGCTTTTACCCGCCAGAAATTGCCGGTCTTTTCGCCTGACGGCGTGATGGAAGGCGTGGCGCGTGGCGCGTACATCAAGGCGGAGGCTGAGGGCGGTAAACCGGACATGCTCCTCCTCAGCACCGGCTCCGAGGTCAGCCTGATCATGAGCGCCCGCGAGGAACTGGCGAAAGTTGGCATCAGGGCGCGTGTGGTCAGTATGCCCAGTTGGGAACTGTTCGAGCGCCAGGAGCCGGGCTACCAGAGCTATGTCTTGCCACCGGACATCAAGCTGCGGCTCGCCATCGAGGCCGCCTCGCCGATGGGCTGGCACAAGTGGGTTGGCGACTCCGGGCGCATCATTGCGCTGAATCGATTCGGGGCCTCCGCGCCCTACGAGCGCATCTATAAGGAACTGGGGCTGACCGTCGAGGCGGTGGTCAAGGCGGCCCGCGAAATGGTCGGCAAATAAGGACTGAGCAATGCGGGCTGAGGGCTTGCCTCACCCCTGCCCCTCTCCACAGGGTGGAGAGGGGAGTCAGCCCAGAGCACAGCGCCACCTGTTTCCCCTCTCTGCGAAGCGGATGGGGTAGCGGGTGATGAGGTTCCATCCGATTGCGTAATTGACCAATCCCATTATAGTTAGAAGCAGCGGTTCCCTTTACAGGATGCAAGTCGGGGAGGCGTTATGAAAGTCGCACTGGCCGCAGATCATGCCGGTTATGATCTGAAGCAGAGTCTGTTAGCATTCTTGAATAAGCAGGGTTACGAAGTGATCGACCTGGGGACGGATACGGGGGACTTTCCAAGCGATTACCCTGACTTTGCGAAGAAAGTTGCCGACTCCGTATTGAGCGGGAGCGCCGAACGCGGCGTACTGGTCTGTGGCAGCGGCGTTGGCGCGTGTATTGCCGCCAACAAGGTGCACGGCATCTATGCCTGTCTGTGCCACGACACTTACACCGCCCACCAGGGCGTCGAGCACGACAACATGAACGTGATCTGTTTGGGGGCGCGCGTGGTCGGCACTGAACTGGCCCGCGAGATCGTCAAGGCCTTTCTCAATGCACGTTTCAGTGGCGAAGAACGCCACGTGCGGCGCTTCGGTAAAATCCAGGCGATTGAAGAAGGCAAACCCATTCCAGAAATGTCCGACAATTAGGAAGCCACCATGTCATTTCCACACGGCCCGATCCGCCACGAACTCCTGACCTGGGAGGAAGTCGATAAGTTGGTAGACGTTCTCCTGCCACAGATACGCTCGGCAGGGCATTTTGATGCCCTGATCATGATCACGCGGGGCGGGCTGGTTCCCGGCGGCCTGATCAGCGAGGCGCTGGGCATCAACTACATTCTCACAGCCGCAGTGGATTTCCCTGCCGAGACAGGCCGGGCAAAACTCGCGGCCTGGCCGTCCTTTCTGCAATTTCCGGACGACTCGCTGCTGGCAGGCCGCCGCACACTCATCGTTGACGACGTGTGGGGCAGCGGGCGAACCAGCAGTGCCGTTCGAGGTCGCTGCGAAGCGGCGGGCGCAACGCCTTTTACCTGCGTGTTCCACTTCAACCCGTACCGTTCTCTGTTTGAACGAGCCGCCCCGGATTTTTATGGGGCGATTACCGACGCCTATATCGTTTATCCCTGGGAAGTAGATCGGGGGACGCGCAATATTCCCATTGGCTTTCCCGAATCCAATTGACGGACGACCACGTGGCAACCCTCTCAGACCTTGCGTCGGTGGCGTTCGGGTTGTCCTCGGCGGCGACCTGGGGTGTCGGCGATTTCAGCGGTGGATTAGCGACACGCCGTACCCCGGTACGGACGGTCATCATCGTTTCGCAGATCATCGGACTGGTCACCCTGGTTGTGCTGGCGCTGCTGCGCACCGAAGCGGCCCCACTGCCCGAAGATATTCTGTGGGGCGCTGCTGCTGGAGTCGTCGGGCAGATCGGGCTGGTGGCACTGTACCGGGCCATGGCGATTGGGCAAATGGGCATTGCTGCGCCGGTCACGGCGGTTCTATCCGCGACCCTGCCCGCGCTGTTCGGGGTTATCACGCAGGGGTCGCCGGACATTCTGCACGTGGTCGGTTTTGCCCTGGCGCTGGCGGGCGTATGGCTGCTTTCCCGCCCGGAAGGGGCGAAGGGGCGGCCCGCCGGTTTGCTGCTGGCGCTCATCGGCGGCTGTGGCTTTGGCGGGTTCCTGATCCTGATCGCGCAGGTGCACGCCAATGCCATCTTCTGGCCGCTCTCGGCAGCGCGTGCCGCCTCCCTGGCCGTCCAGGTCGGGCTGGCGCTGTGGACACGGCGCTTTGATCCGCCCGCCCCCAATGTGCTGCCGCTGATCATCCTGGCGGGCCTGATGGATGCGGGTGGAAACGCTTTCTTCGTCTTCGCAGAGCAGGCCGGGCGGCTGGACGTGGCCGGGGTGTTGTCCTCGCTCTATCCGGCGACCACTGTCCTGCTGGCGGTGCTGATTCTCAAGGAAAAACTGACCCGTATGCGGCTGCTCGGTGTGCTGCTAACGCTGGTAGCCGTTCCGCTGATTGCCGCGAAGTAAACCGTTAGCAGTTCCTGGTTGTGGTCAATGTTCATTGAGTGGAAAGGGGGCAGTGACATGAAATCCTATCGGAGGCTCGGTATCGTCGTTGGACTTTTTATCACACTGACCTTGTTCGTCTTCGCAGTAGCGACGCCCCGGACTGCTGAGGCGCAGACCGCCAAGACCATCAAGTACGGCGACATCGTTGATGGCGAGATCACCTCGGCCAAAACGAAAGTTCTGCAACTCTTTCGTTTCGACGGTGAACAGGGCGACAAGGTCAGCATCTTGATGCTGCGGCGCTCCGGCAACCTGAGGCCGCAGATCATCCTGACCGACCCGACGCTGCCCCAGGATCAGCTTGTTCTGGCCGCCAGCAAACTCATTGCCAACGGCACGCTGGCCGGGATTGCGAACTTCAGCCTGCCGGAAACCAAAAGTTACGTCATCGTCGCCACCCGTGAGAACCTGGACAAGGGCACGACCACCGGCCAGTTCCGCCTGATGCTGATCAAGGGCAAGGCGGATGCCATTGCAACGGATGAACCGACGGACGAACCAACCAAAGTGACCGACGAAGCCACGCCAACCCGCAGGCCCACGGCGACTCGCAGGCCGAGGCCCAGCCCGACGCCCGCCGAGGAGGAACCCACCCCCGAGGAGGAACCAACCGCAACCTCTGAGCCGGTGACTTCCGATGAACCGGTGCAGTCGTTCCAGGTCGGCAAGGCGCCTGTGTACAGTCTGTGGACGGGCGCGAACCTGTTCGTCTCCAATTCGGGCGACGGCACGCTGTCGATGCTGGATGCGGACGGCAACAGCGTCAAGACGGTCAAGGCGGGCGTCTATCCCTTTGCGATGGCCTGGGACGGCGCGCGGTTGTGGGTAGCCGATCTGGGCGCAAGTGACCAGCCTGCCGATACTGTCAACGTCTTCGACAAGACGGGCAAGAAAGTCGGCACGTACAAGGTGGGCAAGCAGCCTTTCTCGTTGAGCTACGACAAAGAAAACAAACGGATGTGGATCGCGCTGTTCGGCGAAAACAAGATCGTGGCCGTCGATGCAAAGGGCCAGATCCAGACCACCATCGACACGGACACGAACCCGAACACGGTGCTGTGGACGGGCGATAAGCTGTGGGCGACGCTCTCCGGCACGACGGACAGCCCAAGCAACCAGGTGATCGCCATCGACGCCGATGGCAACATTATAGATACTTTCACGGTGGGCAAGAGTCCGGCTGACCTGGCCTGGAACGACACAGACGCGGTGCTTTACGTCGCCAATTTTGACGACAACACGATCAGTGTGCTGGATGCCGATGGTCAGTCGGTGGGCACGCTCAAGCCCGGCAAACAGCCCGGCGCGCTGGCCTGGGACGGCACGCATCTGTGGGTGTCGCTGTATGGCGATAAAGCCGTCGTGGCCCTGAGCAACAAGGGCAAGGTGCTCAAGAAATTCCCGCTGGAGACGAACCCGAACGGCATCACCTACGACGGCAGTAAGTACGTCTGGGTCTCCAACCAGGGGCCGAACGACAACCCCGGCAACACCGTCACGCGCATCGACGTGGAAGCGGCCCTGAGCGAGCAGTAAGCGGGACTGAGGTAGAATAGCCGTTATCGCTCGCGTAACCCGAACCTCACCCCCGGCCCCTCTCCGCTTCGCAGCGAGGGGAGACAAAGCGAAACACGCTGCCGCCCGGTTCCCTCTCTCCAGTTGGAGAGGGGGTCAGGGGGTGAGGTCGATAAACTCTCTCATGAACGTTCGTTCCCTGCTCAACCTGGCCTCTGACCGCCTGCGGACACTGCCGCTGGTCGTGCTGTACATCACCGATGGCTGTAACAGCCGGTGCATCACCTGTGACATCTGGAAGCTGCCGCGCCGCAACATGGACATGGCGCTGGTCGAACGGCTGGCGGCGGAGTTTCCCAGGCTTGGCGTGCGCAGTGTGCTGTTGAGCGGCGGCGAGGCCATGCAGCACCCCGAATGGCCGCGCATCGGGCAGCTTTTCCATGCTGCCGGGATCAAGGTGTTGCTCCTGACGAACGGACTGCTGCTTAAAAAGCAGGCGCAGCAGGTCATTGACTCCATTGATCAGGTCACGGTCAGCCTGGATGGTGCGGCGCCGGAAACGTACCGCGCCATTCGGGGCGTGGATGGCTTATCCATTATCCTCGAAGGGATAAGGGCGATCACGCAGGCTGGAATCCCGGTCACGACGCGCACCACCGTCCAGCGCGGCAACTTCCGCGAGCTGCCGCAGATCGTGGACGTGGCGAAGGAGGCAGGCGCGGGCAAGGTCAGCTTCCTGGCGGTGGACGTGAGCAACAGGGTCGCCTTCGGCCCGCGTTTCGATGGCGCAGTCCAACCGCTGACTCCGATCCACGCGCCGCCCAGCCCGGCCCTGTCCCAGGATGACTTGCCGGAATTTGCGAGAGTGCTGGATCGTCTCGAAGAAAGCCACGCCGAGGACTTCCAGGCCGGCCTGATCGCGGAAAGTCCGGAAAAGCTCCGTAAGCTGTACCGCTACTTTGCCGCGATTCACGGTCTGGAGCCTTTTGAAGCGCCGCGCTGCAATGCGCCGCACCTCTCCACCGTGATCGAGGTCGATGGCACGCTGCGCCCCTGCTACTTTCTGCCGTCGATGGGCAGGATCGACGGGCAGCCGCTTGCTCATGCTATCAACGCGGATCGGGCGCTGGAACTGCGCAGGGCCTATCGCAGCGGCGAACGCGCCGAGTGCGAACGCTGTGTCTGCCCGCTGTATCGCGGCCCGCGCGCGCTGTTAGGCGATCTGTAGCTCACACTCATGAGTGGTAAGTCGGTCAGTCCCTCCGGTGCCGCGTTCGATCACGTTGCGCCAGCCTACGACGCCGAAGCCACATATCTTGAGATCAGTCGCTGGATTCGAGCGCTGGTCTGGGAGCGCCTGGCGGAACTGTTCAGTGCAGGCGATCACGTCCTGGAAATCGGCTGTGGCACAGGCGAGGATGCGATCTGGCTGGCCCGGCGCGGCGTGTCCCTAACGGCGTCTGACGCCAGCGCCGCCATGCTGGACGAAGCGCGCCGCAAAGCGGAACAGGCGGGCGTCAGCGATCTGATCGCCTTCCGCCAGCTTGATCTCGCCACCGTTGAGACGTGGAATTTGCCCGCCGCTACCTTCGACGGCGCCATCTCCAACTACGGGCCGCTCAACTGCATCGGCGATTGGACAGCGCTGGGCAGGACGTTGGCGGGGGCGGTGCGGCCCGGCGGACGACTCGGCCTGGCCGTGATGGGGCCGTTTTGCGCGTGGGAAACGGTCTGGCACGCGCTTCACGGCGATCTGCGCACGGCCACCCGGCGCTGGCGCGGACGGACAACAGCCAGCATTGGCGGTGTGTCGTTCCCGGTCTACTATCCCACCCCGGCCCGTCTTGCCCGCGAATTGGGGCCAGCCTTTCAGCGGCGGCGGCTGTCGGGTCTGGGCGTATGGCTGCCGCCCAGCGATCTCTACGCCGCGTTGGGTAAACGTTCCCGGCTGGCGCGCGGGCTGCTGCGTCTGGAAAGGTTGACGGCGGCACGCTGGCCCTTTCCATACCTCGGCGATCATTACTGGCTCGAAATGCAGCGCGTTCGCTAACATTTCGTTTTCCCCTATAATCAAAACCGTATATATCCAGTGACGCGCACCGGAGTCCTCTATGTCGAGCCTGATTGGGCAACGCCTGGGGCAGTACGAGATCATCGCACTGCTCGGCAAGGGCGGGATGGCAACTGTCTACCGGGCCACACAAACATCGATGGGCCGCGATGTCGCCATCAAGGTCATCAAGCCCGACCTGGTGGAGGTCGGCGATTTCGTGACCCGCTTTGAGCGCGAAGCGCGCACAGTTGCCCAGTTGAGCCACCCGTACATCCTCAAGGTGTTCGATTACGGGCACGAGGGCGAGCTGGTCTACTTGGTCATGGAACTGCTGAAAGGCGGTAGCCTGGCCGACCAGATTCGGCGCGGCGCATTTACGCCAGCTGAAACGCTCCGGGCGCTCGACCAGATCGGCTCGGCACTGGACTATGCCCACGAACTGGGCATCATCCACCGCGATCTGAAACCGCAGAACGTCCTGCTCGACGGCAAGGGTAACGCTCACCTGACCGACTTCGGTATCGCCAAGATTCTGAGCGCCACCGTCGCGCTGACGCAGAGCGGTACAGCGATGGGCACGCCCGCCTACATGTCCCCCGAGCAGTGGCAGGGCCAGCCGCTGGACGCGCGCGCCGATATTTATGCGCTTGGCGTCATGCTCTTTGAGATGCTGACCGGGCGGCTGCCCTTCGACGCCGAAACGCCCTTCAGCATGATGCACATGCACGTCAACCAGCCGCCGCCCTCGGTTCGGGATCGCCGCGCGGATTTGCCGCCCGCCGTTGAGCGGGTGATCCAGAGAGCGCTGGCGAAAAACCGCGAGGATCGGTTTGCATCGGCGGGCGAGATGGTCGAAGCCTTGAGGGCGGCGCTGGCGGGTCAGCCCGTAGCAGCCCAGGCGGGAATGAGCAGCGCGGCAGCCAGCATACCTGCGTCAAAGCGACAGCCCACAGCGCAGGCCGCCACGATTGTTGAATCGCTGCCGTCGGAGACGCTTGCTCCGCGCAGAAGCAATCGTGTGCTGCTGTACGGTCTGGGCGCGTTGGTTGCCGCCGTGATCGTGATTGGCGGCGGGCTGGCTGTCCTATCGGGGAGGGCCACGCCCACCACGATAGTCAGCCTGCCTCTGACGACCAATACAGCAGAGCTAACCGATGCGGCTGCTCCCACGACCCCCGTCCCGATCAGCACCATTGCCGCAACAGGTACGCTCGTTGCTGCCGTCCAGACGACGACTGTACCCACGCAGACGCCGCTTCCCACCCGTACCGTCGCGCCGACAGCTACCAGCACACACACTGCGACCACAAGGCCGACCAATACGCCAGTGCCGTCCACGCAAACACCGCTTCCGACCAGCACCCCTCTCCCAACCGCAACGACTGTACCGCCAACGGAGACGCCCGTTCCAACCGAGTCGCCCGCGCCGACGGCCACACCAGCGCCAACCGAGGCTCATGCCATCGCCCTAGTGCCCGCCGCGAATGCCATTACTCTTGACAACGCCGACGCTGTCAAATCGCTGCACGTGTTGCAGGGCCACACGGATCGCGTCCTGAGCGTGGCCTACAGCCCCGACGGAGACCTGATTGTGTCGGGCGGCGGCGAAGATGATCGGGCAATCCGCATATGGGACGCACAAACGGGCCATCAGGAGCCGGAGTTGCGCGGTCATGACAGCGGTGTGACCAGCCTCGCCTTCAGCCCGGACGGCTCGCTGCTGGCTTCCGGCAGTTGGGATCACACAGTGCGGCTGTGGGACTGGAAGACGCGCCATCTGACGCTCGTTTTGGAAGGACACACCGCCGAGGTGCTTGGCGTGGCCTTCAGCCCCGACGGTACATTGATCGCCTCGGCCAGCATGGACGAGACGGTGCGGTTGTGGGATGCGAAAACAGGCGAAGCGCTGGCAACGCTGCCAGGACACAAGGGCGGCGCGACGGGCGTGGCCTTCAGCCCCGACGGCGCGCTGCTGGCCGTGAGCGGTGAAGATGTCGTCGTGCGGCTCTGGGACGTGGAAACGCGCCAGCCCCAAGCGTTGCTGCGCGGCCATACCAAAGGCACGACCAGTGTCGCTTTCAGCCCGGATGGATCACTGCTGGCAACCGGCAGCGTGGACGATACGATCCGGCTGTGGAACGTGAAATCCGGCAGCACGGTGTGCGTCCTCAAGGGTCATGATAGCGCGCCCGCCAGCGTCGCCTTTAGTCCAGATGGCTCGCTGCTGGCCTCCGGCGGGTGGGATCACACCGTGCGGTTGTGGGATGTGAAAACCGGTGAGGAACTGAACGATCTGGAGGGCCACGCCGAGGAAGTGTACAGCGTCGCCTTTAGCCCGGATGGATCGCAGCTTGTGTCAGGCAGCGTGGACAAAACCATCCGCGTGTGGGGTATTCCGTAAACGTCAGGAATGCACCTTGACATCTGCCCGAAAAACGAGATAATACACTGCACAGCGGCGTAGCCCGCTGCGGATGCCGAGGTAGCTCAGTTGGTAGAGCACTGCACTGAAAATGCAGGTGTCGCCAGTTCAAGTCTGGCCCTCGGCACAGCTTGCCAGGCCGTCCCAGGTGGGATGGCTTTTTGATTCGCGGTCTCATAGCGCTATTTCAGCCGCGCCGCCAGCCATTGTTTTAAGGTCTGCAAGCCGCCGACACTGACCTTGTGTGTGACATTATCTTCGGCATAGGTCAGGTCTGCGCCCGCCGCAGCCAGTCGATCCCGATCCGCGCGTGCCTGCTCGATGGGGATGCGCTCGTCGCGCGTGCCGTGCAGCATCAGGATGGGCACACCCCGCAGGGCGGACACTCTCTCGTAGAAGGGACGCGGGATGAAGCCGGCCAGCGCCGCAATGCCGTTCACCGGGCGGGACATAGCGAAGGCGTAGGCCAGCGCCGCGCCCTGGCTGAAGCCCAGCAGCACCAGCCTTGCGCGATCCGCTGGATACACGCCAGCCAGACCTTCGACAAAATGCGTGAAGGCGGCCAGCCCTTTCCGGTACGACTCAGGATCGGTGTAATCGGTGGAACTATTCCAGGTATAGCCGCCTTCCAGTGGGAACGGCGCACGCGGGCTGATGATCAGCCATTCTGGGCCAGCCGAGCGTGCGAAAATCCAGGGCGCATCCTCCGTTCCAGACAGCCCATGCACCATGACCAGGACAGGGTGCGGCCCGCTGCCCGGCGGGATGAATACGCGGTGCGTCAGGCCCAACGTGTCGAATGCCAGGCCAGACTCGACAAGCTGCACAGTGCGTTCGCCGGAAGCCGTCATTCGCCGTTCACCCTGTCTATGGCAATGCGGTACATGATGCGAATCTGCCCTTGCGGTTTCGAGAAGGCTTTGCCGTCGTACCGCCAGGAGAGCGCATTGATGTGATCGTCGGCAGGCTGGCCCTCGACACTATCCACAATGTGGCCGCGCACCTCAAGCCAGTGCCCGGTGTTGGCCGGGTCAACAATCAGGATCGCAACCCTGGTGTCGCGCTGCATGTTCCGGTACTTCTGGCGTCCTTTGGCTGTGTTGATACGCACGTACTGGCCGTCGTAGTCGAACCAGACCGGCGTAAGCTGCGGCTGGCCGTCGGGCATGACCGTCGCCAGGCTGCACACGATGGGCTTTCCAAGTAGCTCACGCAGGTTCTCAGGAATATGCACCATTCGGGAATTCCTTCGATAAACACGGAAGCGCCCAGAGTATAGTTCAGCGGTGAACAATCGCCAACAACTCGCACGGGAAGTACAATAGCGACTGGCCCTTTTGTCTGCCTTCGGAGTCTTGCCTGTGCTTCAGATCGGCTCCAAAGCTACCCGTACCAGAACCATCAGCGCCGAAGACGTAGAAACCTTTGCCCGGATCAGCGGCGACAGTAATCCCATTCATCTTGACGACGACTATGCGGCGACCACGCCCTTTGGCAGGCGCATTGCGCACGGCATGTTGACCGCCAGCCTGATCTCGGCGCTGCTCGCCAACGATCTGCCGGGGCCGGGCACGGTCTATCTGAGCCAGACGCTGACCTTCAAAGCGCCGGTGTTCCTGGGCGAAACGATCACCGCCACCGCCGAGGTCACGACCTACCGCGAGAGTCGCCGCATCGCCACGCTCAGGACAACCTGCCACAACCAGGACGGCAAACTTGTCCTGGAAGGCGAAGCGGTTGTGATCGTGCCCGAAGAAACCTCGGTGTCCTGACACATTGAATGAATCCAAATAAGGGGGCTTTATGAGCGAATCTTTGCCGACAGCGGCCAGTGTTCCGCCCGTGCTTCGAGTGTCGTCGGGGAAGGATCGGTTCGGCGAGCACCGGGGACTGGGCATCAGCCACATCGATTTCAAAATGGCTTCGCAGGACAACAGCGCCATTTTCATTCTCGAAAATACATTTCACGCGAAGGGCGGCCCGGCGCGCCACCTGCACTATGATCAGGACGAATGGTTCTACGCCGTTGAAGGCGAGTTCGTCATCGAGGTGGGCCAGGACAGGTTTACGCTGAGGCCGGGTGATTCCCTGCTTGCGCCGCGCAAGGTTCCCCACGTCTGGGCCTATGTCGGTGAGGCAGTTGGCCGAATGCTGATCGTCTTTACGCCTGCGGGCAGGATGGAAGCGTTCTTCCGGGAGGTGACAAAAGCCAACGCCATGCCGCCGCAGGACCCGGCGTTGTGGCGCGCGCATGGCATGGAGTTGGTCGGCCCGCCCCTGCACGTGGGCTGAAATAATTGCCTACCCTGACCGCGTTGAGGGCCGCGAATGCTGCATTGCATCCTACCTATGCCGGGATATAATGCACATAGGGGAGCAAAAGACAAAGTATTGGCGATGTTACAACTTCAAGTTGGCGACCAGTTTGACCACTTCCAGATTCGCGGCCTGCTGGCGCAGGGCGGGATGGGAACCATCTACCGTGCTCACGACCTGTTGAGTGGGCGCGAGGTGGTCTTGAAAGTCCCCGACCAGATGATGATCGGCGACCCGGCCCAGTACGAACGCTTCCAGCGCGAATTGGAAGTGATGAACACCCTTCACCACCCGGCCATTCAGAAGGGCTTAGGCTCCGGGCAGTTCAACCGGACACCGTACCTGGTGACGGAACTGGTCGAAGGCCAATCGATGCGCAAGCTGATCGAAACCAGAGCGCCCTTGCCCCCCGCCGAAGCGATCAGCCTGATTAAGAAGATCGCGGAGGGCATGGCCTACTGCCACGAACACGACGTGATACACCGCGATCTCAAGCCGGAGAATATCTTGATCACGGCAGAGGGCCAGCCCGTCATCCTGGATTTTGGGCTGGCGCTGACCAAATCGTCCCGGCGTGTCACTTACGCCAACCTATCCAGCACTGCCGGGACGCCGGACTACATGGCCCCTGAGCAGATCGAAGGGCGGCGCGGCGATGCGCGTACCGACCTGTACGCTATCGGCACAATGCTGTACGAGTTACTTTCCGGCAAAACGCCCTTCGGGGGCGATAACAATCTGGCGGTCATGGCGCAGCACTTGCAGGGTGCAATTCCGCGCCTTGACCGCGAGCAGCCGGGCATTTCACCACAACTGGCTGCCGTCGTGGCCCGCTGCTTGCAACGTGACCCGGATGATCGCTTCCCAGACTTGCGCGCCTTTATGGACGCATTGGATCACCTGGATCAGGTCGATACGTCCATCTTGGAGAAGGGGACGGGCCAGGCTACCGCGCTCCCATTCTGGCGCTCGCCGACAGTGATGGCGGTGGGCGTGGCGATTCTGCTCATGCTGGCGATTGTCGTCTTCGCCTTTGCCGCTCAGGCCATGCGAGGTGTGACCCCGTGATCTCTCAGGCGGACGTGCTGGCCCGCGTTGAGCAGCACCAGATCAAGTTCATCGACCTGCAATTTACCGACGTGGTGGGCGTCGTCAAGAACGTCACCATCCCGGTTGCGCAGCTCGCCGAGACGCTCGATCACGGCATCTGGTTTGACGGCTCCTCGATTGAAGGCTTTGCCCGTATCGCCGAAAGCGATATGTATCTCGTGCCAGACCTGGATACCTTTGCCGTGCTGCCCTGGCTGTCCGGCGAGGAAGCGACGGCCCGCCTGATCTGCGACGTGTTCACGCCCAACGGCCAGCCCTTCCTGGGCGATCCGCGTGCCGTGCTGACCCGTGTGCTGGCCGAAGCCGACAAGATGGGCTTTGCCTTTAACACCGGGCCAGAACTGGAATTCTTCCTGCTCAAGCCGGGGCCGAACGGCAAAGCGATCCCGCCCGTGCCGCAAGATGACGCGGGCTATTTCGACGTGCCGACAGATAACCTGGCGTCGGGCATCCGGCGGCGGATGGTGTCCACGTTGGCGGCGTTCGGCATCGACGTGGAAGCTATGCACCATGAAGTGGCTACCGGCCAGCACGAGATCGACTTCCGGTACTCGGATGCGCTGCACACTGCCGACAATGCCGTGACCTTTCGCATCGCCCTCAAGACCATTGCACAGCAGAACGGCCTGTATGCCACGTTTATGCCCAAGCCGATTCGCGGCGTCAGCGGCAACGGAATGCACGTTCACCAGAGCCTGACCTACAAGGCCAACGGCAGCAATGCCTTCGCCGATCCCGGCGACCCGCATGGTCTGTCGCAGATCGCCAAACATTTCATCGCCGGGCAGTTGGCCCACGCACGCGGCATGTGCGCCATTCTCGCGCCGCTGGTTAACTCGTATAAGCGGCTCGTGCCCGGATACGAAGCGCCCGTTTACATCAGTTGGGCGCGTATCAACCGCTCGGCGCTGATCCGTGTGCCGCGCGCTCACGAACTGGATTCGACGCGCATCGAACTGCGCTGCCCCGACCCAAGCTGCAATCCCTACCTGGCTTTTGCGGTGATGCTGGCCGCCGGGCTGGACGGCATTCGGCGCGAACTGCCTGTTCCCGAAGCAACGGACGAGAACCTGTACCTGATCGACAACCAGCGCCGGGCTTCGCTGCGCACGCTGCCGGGGTCGCTCATCGAGGCGTTGGAAGAACTGGATCAGGATGACGTGATCCGCGATGCACTGGGCGCGCATACCTACGAACGGTTTGTCAGCGCCAAAAAACTGGAATGGGACGAGTACCGGCTGGAAGTGACCGACTGGGAACTGAACAAGTACCTGCCGATCTACTGATTTGCCAGCTTACGTCTTCTTGCTTCCATCGGGGCGGATCTGCTGGATCATGTCGGCCAGGCGGTTGGCCTGTTCGCGTATTAACCCGTAGAGTTCAAGGTTGTGCAGCGCAATCGCCAGTTCGTCGGCGAAGTTTGCCAGCAGCAAGCGATCATACTCGCTGAAGGCTTCACCGTTATGGCGGACGACTAGAATCACGCCCAACAGATCGTCATTGACGGCCAGCAGCATTCCGAGCCGTACCACGCCGTCGGGCGATTGGTCATCAATCGCCAGCCCATCGTGCAGCAGATTGGTTACGTCCTCGTCAACCTGCTGGTCGGGCGGCAGCAGGTGATAGCTCAGGTCGTCCAGTCCTTCCAGCGCCACCACCTGAATGGCATCGGCGCGCAGCGTATCGTGAATGATCCGGAGGATGGCGTCCCAGTCGGCGAGCGTGTTGAAATACAGCAGCACGTGCCGGAACGTCTTGAATTGTTCGAGGATGTCACCTATCGAGTCTGTCAGCATTGCAGACAGGTGTTGGCGCAGTTCATCGCTGGCCGCATCCCACTCGGCCTGTAAGTGTTCCGGGAGCAAATCTCGCATTGTCTGGCCCCTCCACAACGGCACGCCTTGAGTATCGGATCAAACGCTAAGGCGTGCAACCCTGAAGCGCGGCGCAAAATGCCTGACAGACCCCTGGATCGGTGGCCGCATAGCCGATGTAATACTGGTTGTTGGCGGTGTTCAGGGTATAGGCTTTGGCGCAGGGCTGAACCTGAGGCAGCAGCGAACGGGCGCTGGGCGGCACCACGCAGTTGATAAACGTTGCGGGATCGGAAACGGCGTTTCGATTGACGATGACCACGATCCCGGCCTTGAATACGTCCGCCTTATTGACGTAGGTGCGCCCCTGGATCGCGCCCGCATTCTGGTAGCAGGTCAGCAGATTGTTGATCCCCGCGATCAGCCCGGCCAGTTCCGGGTGCGCTGCGCCAAGCGAAGTCAGGCTGGCAACCTTGCTGATCGCGTCCTGAATATTGACGGTATCGTTGACATAATAATCGGGAAGGTTGGGCATGAGCGATGCAGCCGAGGGTTCCTGGGTGGCGGCCTGCCCACACGCGCTGATGAGGGTAACAGTCACCAGAATGAAGACCAGCCCGCGCAGTTGCCTGAACGTGTGCATAAATTCCTCCTGATCATTCCGCTGAAGGTGATTATACTGGTAGATAGCCACCTTTCGCCTGCTCTAATGAACCGCTCAACCCGGTGAACAATCTGTATGAAACGCCTGATACTTTCGCTATTGCTGATCGGCCTGCTGTTCGTCTCGCTCGTGCACGCCCTGGCGCACGCCACTCTGGTTCGCAGCGATCCGTCTGCCGGCGCAACGGTGGATCGCGCCCCCTCCGAGGTTTTCGTCTGGTTTTCCGAGCAACTGAGCACGGGCAGCAAGCTCACCGTCTTTGACGGTCAATTCCAGGCGGTAGACAAGGGCGAAACCTTTATCGACGCCAGCGACGCGACGTTGATGCGCGTCCAACTGGCTCCGCTTGGGCCAGGGCGCTATACCGTCAACTGGAAAGCCAGCGCCATCGACGGGCATGTGTCCAGCGGTTCGTTTGACTTTTTCGTGCGCGATGCTGGCCTGTCGCCGCTGGTCATCGTGGCAGTGGCCGCCGCCGCCCTGCTCGCGTTGGGCATCGTGTTTGCTATCAGCCGGGCGCGGAACCGGAGCGCCTGACAGTATTCATTCTTCGTCATGGCGCTTTCAGGAGCGTATCCAGCGCAGCCTGAAGCTCGTCCGTCGTGATCAGCCCCTCCACACGCCACACCACGACGCCGTTTTTGTCGAGCAGGTACGTCCAGGGTTCGGTTTTCAGCCCAAAGGCCGTCATTGCATCTGCGATCTGCGGCTTCGAGAGATCAGGGTTAGGCAGGTCTTTGTACACCTCGACGTGGATGAAATTCACCTGATCGGCATAGGCTGGATACACCCTGTCGATCACGTCGTAGACCGGGCCGCACAACCGGCTGGTGCAGAAGGCCGGAGTCGAGAACTGTACGAGCGTGGGCTTGCCGCTGGTAAGCGCCTGATCCAGGCTAAGGCGGTAAAAGGCCGGGTTTGGCTTGGGGGCCGAGGAGAGCTTTTTGAGAGCGCCGCCCACGCTATCTACCGTCGGAGTCCTGGCGGAAGGCGCTTTCTTGCCAACAGCCAGTTCGGGGCTGCTGCTCACCACGTCAAAGCCCACTTTCTGATCGATGGGCTTGCCGTCGCTGGTCGTCCCGGACACAGCTACGCCCCACGAGCCAGCCTCCGGGAAGGTCGTCTCGACGGTATACATGGCGGCGAAGCCATCCGGCGCTTCCCGGTAAGTGGCCGGGATCGTGCCAACCTGCTTTTGCTGCCCGCCGTTCAGGTCGTAAAAAGTCAGGGTGACTCTGGCGTTTTTGACGAACTTATCGCCGTCCAGCAGACCAATGGCGAAACGGTTCGGCCCGACGGTGATCACGCTTTGAACCATGACCACCTGCATTCCCGCCGCTCCGCCGGGCGATTGCTGGCTGACCTGGTTGGGCTGCGCAGTGGGCAAAGCCGTCGGGGAAGGCGCGGCATTGCAGGCGGATACGATCAAGATCAGGGTGCTGAGTCGGATAAAGTCTTTGAGCATCGTCTATTATGGCTGCTGACGCTTCGGTGTGTAGGTCACGGCTGCTAATCTCCGTCCATTTTCTGAATCTTCGATCAGTATGGCGAGCCGCTTGAGCCGGGTGGCTTCCTGTTTGGCGCTGATCACCCACCAGGTCGCCGCTTTGCGGTACGAGGGCGGCTGTGCCTGGAAGAAATCCCAGGCTTTTTCGTTCGCCCGGAAACGGGCTTCATACTCGCTGCCGAACTGGGCATTGTCCCGCTCATACGAATACAGGTTGGTTTTGTTCTGGTCACGTGCACTGAACGCCTTGAGGCCCGGCGGCTGCATCCGCCCCAACTCAATAAGCTCGTTGGCGCGTTTGACGTTCACCCTGCTCCATATACTACCCGGTTTCCGGGGTGTAAGGCGAATTGTCCAGCGCGTCTCGTCAAGCGTTCTTCGCACGCCATCGATCCAGCCGAAACATAACGCTTCGTCTAGCATCTCGGCGTAAGTGATCCCCTTATTATGCGAATTTTTCTTGTAGAATCCGACCAGCAGTTCGCTGGCTTTGTCGTGATTGTCGGCCAGCCATTGGCGGAGTTCAGACGGCGATTCAAAGAATATAGCGTCCATCCCTGAAATACCTCACGTGGTGCATCAGCCTATCTGAAGCGTTTCAGCAAGCAGCGAGCAAGTGGCGCAGCAGGGCGGGTCCTGGCCGTCCATCATAGCTCACATGTTCGATCCCGTCAATTGCCAGAATCCAGTTGCGCCTGGTGAGGGTTCTATCCAGGAGGAAAGCATACGGGTTCCAACTGCAACATCTCGCACAATCTTCAGGCGAGCGTCAAAATGTGTGGACGGCGCGGGTCATTAGGGGGAGGATGGTGAACATGCCCAGAGTTGAATATAGCATCGAGATCGAGCAACCTATCGACAAGGTCTTCCTTTACACGACAAACCCGTCGAATTACATTAACTGGCAGCCCTGGGTGCTGGATACCCAATCGGATCGGCGGATCGCCATCGGGTCGCGCATCGAGGTCTTGAGCCAGTTCATGGGTCGCAAACTGAACATGACCACTGAGGTCATTGAGTTTGTGCCGAACAAGCGTATCGTCGCGCAGGGTGTGCCCCGTTCATTCTTTACCAGGGTAGCTTATACCTTCGAGCGCACCGACGGCGGAACCCGAGTCAACTACGTGGCTGACTTCCAGCCAAGCGGCCTGCTTCAGCTGTTCGGGGGGGTGGTCGTCAATCGTTTTCGGAAAGCCACCGAGGACAGCTTCCTGCGGTTAAAGGGCATTTTGGAGGCGGAATATTAGCCGACAACCGGCGGGTGACTTACGGTTGTTTACTCCAGACTGACAAAGAGAGATTTAGGTAGCGCGCTACATTCTAAACACACCGTAGGCCGTCGGCTCGATGGGCGCGTTGAGGCAGGCCGAGAGCGCCAGCCCAAGCACGCGCCGCGTTTCGGGCGGGTCGAGGATGCCGTCGTCCCACAGGCGGGCCGTCGCGTAGTAGGGGCTGCCTTCGATTTCGTACTTCTCAAGAATAGGCTGCTTGAAGGCGGCCTGGTCTTCGGGCGAGAGCGGCGCAAGTCCGGCGCGGGCCAACTGCTCCTGCTTGACGGTCAGCAGCACGTTGGCAGCCTGCTCGCCGCCCATGACGCTGATGCGGCTGTTGGGCCACATCCACAGGAAGCGCGGCCCGTAAGCACGCCCGCACATGCCGTAATTGCCCGCGCCGAACGACCCGCCGATGATGACGGTCAGCTTGGGGACGTTGGCATTGGCGACAGCATGAACGAGCTTTGCGCCGTCTTTGGCGATGCCGCCCGCCTCATAGTCGCGCCCGACCATGAAGCCGGTGATATTTTGCAAAAACAGCAGCGGAATGCCACGCGCGGTGCACAGTTCGATGAAATGCGTCCCTTTGAGTGCCGATTCGCTGAACAACACACCGTTGTTGGCGAGGATGCCCACCGGGTAGCCTTCGACGCGGGCAAAGCCGCAGACAAGCGTCGAGCCGTAGAGGGCCTTGAACTCGCGGAAGCGGCTGCCATCCACCAGCCGGGCAATGATCTCGTGAACGTCGTAGGTTTCGCGGAAGGAGCGCGGCAAAATGCCGTAAAGCTCCTGCGGATCGTAAAGCGGCTCCTCCGGTGGGGCGAGATCGAGCGTGACACGCTTGCGGCTGTTGAGCGTCGAGACGATGCTGCGGCAGATTTCGAGGGCGTGATCGTCGTCCAGGGCCAGGTAATCGGCCACGCCGGATTGGCGCGTATGCACGCCCGCGCCGCCCAGTTCTTCGGCGGTCACGTCCTCGCCCGTCGCGGCCTTTACGAGCGGCGGCCCGCCCAGGAAGATCGTCCCGGTTCCCTGGACGATGATCGTTTCGTCGCTCATGGCCGGGACGTAGGCGCCGCCCGCCGTACACGACCCCATGACGACGGCGATCTGCGGGATGCCTTTGGCGCTCATGCGGGCCTGGTTGTAGAAGATGCGGCCAAAGTTGTCAATGTCGGGGAAGACTTCATCCTGCATGGGCAGGAAGGCGCCGCCCGAATCGACCAGGTAGATGCAGGGCAGGTGGTTTTCCTCGGCCACCGTCTGCGCACGCAGGTGCTTTTTGACCGTGATCGGATAATACGTGCCGCCCTTGACCGTCGCATCGTTGGCGACGATCATGCACTCGCGGCCCGACACGCGCCCGATTCCGGTCACGATCCCGGCGCAGGGTGCGTCGCCGTTGTAGAGTTCCCAGGCGGCCAGCGGCGAGAGTTCCAGGAACGGGCTGCCCGCGTCGAGCAGGCGGTTGACGCGCTCTCGGACGAACAGTTTGCCCTGTTCGGCATGGCGGCGCTGGTACTTTTCACCCCCGCCCTGGCGCACGAGGGCAAGCCGCTGGCGCAGTTCTTCGGCCAGTGCGCGGTGGTAGGCAGCGTTTTCCAGGAAGCTCGCATCGTGTGGATTGACCTGCGATTCAAGCGCTTCCATCGGCGTATTCGCTCTCCAAAGGGGTGGGTAACGGGCGTAAGTATAGCGCGCTTGCACATCCGATGGGTATCGAGTAAGGTTTGCAACATCTTCAACGTCTTTTTATCAAGTTTTTAGAATCCGAGGGCGATTGGTGATGGCCGTACTGACCCGAATCGATAACCCGGTTTTGTGGCAGGAGTTCACGCATCAGGAGCGCAGCGGCCCGCGCTGGATGCGCCGGGGATACCTGCTCGGCATACTCATCGTCGTATCTTCGATTGTGTACGTGATTTCGCTGCTATCGCGCCTGGACGCGCCATCGCGGGAGACGGCGCTGTTCATCATCTGGGTCATTCACGCGGCAACGGCCATCCGGGCCATTGTGGCTGGGGCCAACGCCATCAGCCGGGAACACGTCGGGCAGACCTGGGATGCGCTGGTGCTGACCGGGGTCAGCGCGCGGCTGATCCTGTTCGGCAAGTGGCGGGCGGCGTTGTGGCGGATTCGCGGCTGGACGCTGGCCCTGGGCGTCATCCGGCTGGCAATGCTGCCGGTCTTCATGATGGCGCTGGTGAATCGCTTCGCCTATTTTCGCTTTGGGCAGTACAGTTCGTATTACGGCAACAATTCGGGCGGCTACGTGTACTTCCCGGAATTCAGTTGGATTCCAGAAGCGGCGGTGCTGGCCGTGATCATGACCGTCGTGCTGACGCTGCTCGAAGTTGGCTGCTGCACGGCGCTTGGGCTGGCCGCCAGCGCCATTTTCCGGCGCGGCTCGACGGCGGCTGCCGCCGCGATCATCATGCGCTTTGTGCCGGTGGCGCTCTTTGCGGCCATGACACGCTACGACCTCGGCCCGGCCACCTATCGCTGGTGGCGCTACCCGCCGCTGGCGCTGGCCGACGGCGGCACATCGCCTCTGTACCAGCTTGTGCTGCCGCTCATGCCCTGGACGCAAGGGCGGCACATTGAAGCGCTGCCGCCGCTGGCCTACGCGACACTGCTGCTGTTGGGGTTCCTGGCGCTCTCACTGACGATGACGTTGATCGCCGTGCGGCGCACCGGAGCGCTGCCGCACGCGCAGGCCGCGACGGTGGGCAAGATGCAGTTGGCGGCAGGTGACTAGGGATGGCGGCGCTGGCCCGGCTGGACAACCCGGTTTTGTGGCAAGAGTTCACGCACCAGGAGCGCACCGCGCCCCGCTGGATGCGCAGAAGCTCACTGCTCGGCATCGCAGCCATCGTTCTGATCCTGGTGGGCGTGCCGCTGACGCTGCAAAACGACAATGCCTACCCGACCATGCAGCTTGCCCTGTTTGTGACATGGCTGGTACACGCAGCGGTGGCGCTACGAGCCATCGTGGCCGGGGCTAACGCCATCAGCCGGGAACATGTGGGGCAGACCTGGGACGCCTTGACACTGACGGGCCTGACCGATCGCCAGATTTTGCTCGGCAAGTGGCGGGCCGCCCTGTGGCGCGTGCGGGGCTGGATGGTGGCGCTGGGCGTGGTGCGCTTGGGGATGCTGCCCGTGTTCATGGTCGGGCTGGTCAAGACCTTTGCGTGGTACATGTGCGGGCAGTACACCTACACGCAGTACGGCGCCTCGTATTATTGCAGCACTGTGGAAATGTCGTGGGTTCCCTGGGCAGCGGTGCTGGCAGTTGTGATGACCGTTGCCCTGACCCTGCTGGACGTGCTGTGCTGCACGGCGCTTGGGCTGGCCGCCAGCGCCCTGACGCGGCGCGGCTCAACGGCGGCGATGGTGGCGATCCTGGTGCGCTTTACCCCCGTTTTGCTGTTCGGGGCGTTCACCCGCTACGAGATCGGCACATTTTCCTATCGCTGGTGGGGTTATACGCCTTTCGCGCTGGCTGACGGCGGCACATCGCCGATCATGCGGCTGGCGCTGCCGCTCATCCCCTGGACGCGCAACCAGCACCTTGAGGCCGTGCCGGGCCTGGCGTTGTCGCTGCTGATGATCAGCGTATTTCTGCTGGTGGCGGTCATCGCAGCCTGGGCTGCCATCCGCCGGACGGGCGCGCTGCCGCATTCGAGTTACGCCCGGAAGGCGCGCCCGGCTAAAGCACCAGGCTGAATCTACTAAGCCCACTTCAGCGGGCTAAATGCCCAGCGGCACGAGCAAGCGGGTAATAGGGCGCGCCGGATTCGAGGCGGGCAATGTTATACTGAGCGCATCTGAACAGAAACGAGATGCGCTGATGCACCGATTCCTGATTACCCTGGTCACGCTGGCCGCGCTCCTGAGTGCCTGCGGGGGCCAGCCCGTGCGCAATCCCTTGCCAACCAGCAGCGTGCCGACGCCAGGCCCACTCAATAAGACAGCAAACTACTGGGACCTGGGGTTGAGCGTCAAATACCCAGAAAACTGGGCCGCGCCGTTCTTCACCGATGGACAGATGCTTCTGGCCGCCTCCATTGAAGCCGCCCGCAGCCAGCCGATCACCCAACCCGTTGTCGCCATCCGAATCATCGACCCTGGGCACGATCTGGGGCTGTCCAAAGATGCGACCCTGGAACAGATCGCCATCGCCGTCAGCGGTGGCAGCACCGTCCAGGTCGGGCAGCGACTGCCGGTAAAGGTGGCCGGGCTGGACGGCATGGCGATCAACCTGACTGACGATGTGGCCCGTCTGTACAGCCAGACCGTCGCCTTCCGAATGCCCGATGGCCGGGTAGGGACGATGGCGGGCGTAGCCCCGTTTGAGTCCTGGGCCGACTTTGCGCCGTCGTTTGACCAGATGCGGATCGGGGCGGAACTGCTCAAGCCCGCTGTGTTCAAGGTCGGGCCTGTCGAGGCCGCCGGGAGCCTGGCCCAGGGCGGCATCACCTTCAACTACCCGAAGGGCTGGATCGAGAAGGATGAGCCGGGCAATGTGCGTGTTTACCGGGACAGCGCCGAGAACGAATACCTGGACGACAGCGGTTACGTCAACGGGCCATACCTGGCCGTGATCGCGCAGAACCTGCCGACGGGTGTAACGCTGCAAACGGCTCTGGCGCAAACTGCGCACCTGCGCGCCACCGATCCGATCACGCCAGTCAGCGTGGGCGGGATGCCGGGCGTACAGGCATCGTACACCGATTCGGCCAGCGGGCAGGTCGTGACGTTTATCGGCTTCCCCTCGCAGGACAGGAGCATCCTGATCGTCTTTCGCTGGACAACACCCGGCATTCTCGTTGAGGCCGTGCGTCCGACGCTGGACGCGATTCTGCAATCGGTCAAGTTTGGCCCTGTCAGCGCCACGCTCTCTCCGCTGCCAACGGCGGCTAACCGGCCCACACCAGCCAGCACGCCCGACCCGGCTTTCTATGATGGCCTGCCGCAGACCAGTCTGCCGGATGGGACGCTCATCCTCGGCGCAGCCAGCGCGCCGGTGCGGGTCGTGCTGTACACCGACTTCGCCTGCACGTTGTGCGCCAGCTACGACACGATGATTCACCAGTACATCAAAGGCTACGTGCGCACCGGCAAGGCCCGGATCGAATATCGCTACGTGGCCGCCGCACACAAGGACTATTCCGCCACTGCTGCCTATGCCGTCCTGTGCGCAGTGGGACAGGGCAAGGCGATGGCAATGCATGACAGGCTGTTTGCACTGCTGGCGGCGCACGGTATGGAATACTTCACCTCGGCCAATCTGGCGAAGGAGGCAACTGCGCTCGGCCTGGATGAAGCCAGACTCAAAGCCTGCATTGACAGCGCGAAGTTTGCGCCAACGCTTGAGGCCGCCACCCGTCTCGGCCAGCAGTCGAACGTGACAACACTGCCTGCGCTGCTCATCGCCAGGGGAGACGACCTGGCCCAGTTCATCCAGAGCAACCAGCAGAACCTGATCACGCCATCGTTCCAGGCATTAACGGAAGTCACGGCGCAGTTGGCGGGCAAGCCCTGAGCTTGAAATATTCTTACAGACAAATCGCTACGATCTGCTATAATTTCCCGGATTGCGCCGCGCCCGGCGTTTCAGAAAGGAATTGAGGCGATGGTAGAGGTTATCCAGGACGGGGCTGTAGTGAGCCTGGCGTACACGCTCCGGTTAGCGAATGGCGAAGTGATCGACTACTCCGAGGTGGACGAACCCCTCGAATACTTGCACGGTGCGGAGAACATTATCCCCGGTCTGGAACGCGAGCTGACCGGGATGCACGTTGGCGAATCGAAGGAAGTGCAGGTCGAGCCTGCCGAGGGTTACGGCGTCTACGATCCAGAGGACATTGAGGTGGTACAGCGTGATCTGTTGCCAAAGAACATGCCGCTGAAACTAGGCATGGTGCTAGCGATCACGGACGAGGAAGGCAACCTCTCCGAAGCCGTCGTGCGCGAGATCAGCGCGCGGGATGTGACGCTGGACTTCAACCATCCGCTGGCGGGCCAGAAGTTGTTCTTTTCGGTGCAGGTTGTGGGGCTACGCGAGGCCACCGAAGAGGAACTTGAACACGGTCACCCGCACGGCGATCACGATCACGAGTTTGACGATTTTGATGACGAGGACTTTGAAGACTTGCTCGACTTCGAGGACGAAGATTACGAAGACGACGAGGACTTCGAGGACGACGAGGACATCTCGCTCAAGAACTGATGCAGCCAGCGCCCGGCCTCTTCAATCTGGAAAGGCCGGGCTTTTCTTTCCCCAAGTTCCTTTCCGCAACAATCATCGACTGTTCAGCCCCATTTCATCACCTGCTTAACTCAACCTTGCATCATCTGGTTACGCATGATCTCGACAGCGGGCTATGGTTGGCGCTGTAGGACTTTTCGATTGAAGCGGTCACGGCGTCTTTACCAGACATCAGGTCAGAGGATGAGGAAGCGGATGATGGAACATACGGTCATCGGATTGTTTAGCAGCCTGAGCGAGGCGCAGCGAGTCGTCACAGAGCTGATCGAGGCCGGGTTTAAGCGCAGCGAAATCAGCCTGATCGCTAACGATGCTTCTAACCAATATGCCAGGTATCTGGAAGACCGTGTCGCAGGCGAGGACGCGGTGAAGGCTGGGGAGGGCGCCAGCTTTGGCGCAGCGGTGGGCGCATTGACCGGGGCGCTGGTCGGCCTCAGTGCGCTGGCGATTCCCGGGATCGGGCCTGTTATGGCTGCCGGGCCACTGGTTGCGGCCTTAGGGGGCGGCGCGGTTGGCGCAGTGACAGGGGCGGCGACAGGTGGCGTCGTTGCCACGCTGGTCAAGACCGGTTTACCAGAACAGGATGCCCAGTATTACGCGGAAGGCATTCGACGGGGCGGGATGCTCGTCACTGTCAACACGTCCGAGGACCTGGTTCCGCGCGCGCTGGACATTATGAACCGGCACGGTGCTGTCGATATTCACCGGCGGGCCGAGGAGTGGAAGCGCGAGGGCTGGACTGGCTTCGACGCAAACGCCAGGCCATACGACCAGGGCGCAGCGCGGCAGGCACGGTAGGGACGGCAGTGCACGGCGCTAATGCACCGGGCTGGGCATGAAGACCATACACATAGCAGCCACTTAGCCGTGTACCAGGCCGATCCCAACCGCGCCGGGGCCGATGTGGACGCCAATTGAAGTGGTGGTCATGGTTTGAAGCAGTCGATCAGGCTGCGCGGCGGCCTGCAACTCGGCTCTCAAATCGTCCACTTCTGATGCGCCCGTGTGAGCGATTCCGACCCACAATGGGCGTTTGGCTTTATATTCCGCCACAATCTCGACCAGTCGGGCCAACGCTCGTTTCCGCGTGCGGACGTTTTCCAGCGCTTCGATGTAGCCATCTTTGACATATAGAATGGGCTTGATGCTCAAGGCTGTGCCGATGAGCCGCTGCGCATTGCCGATCCGCCCACCGCGATGCAGGAATTCCAGGGTATTTGGCGAAAACAACATCTGACTATGGGCTGATGCGCGTTCAGCCACCTGGACAACTTCATCCACGTTTGCGCCATGATCTCGCGCATCGGCAGCGGCCAGCAGTACAAGACCCAGTGCCATCGACCCGGTGCGGGAGTCAACCACCCGGACAGGAAAATCGACCAGCGCGCTGGCTGCCTGCGCCGACGCGAATGACCCGCTGAGGCGGCTTGAAATCGGGATACAGACGACCACATCCGCGTGCTGGCGTTCGATGGCCTGACGGTATTTTTCAGCGTACTCGCCGGGCGCAGGCTGCGAGGTTTTGGGCAGCACCGAGTCGCGCGCCAGGCGCTTATAGAACGTCTCATTATCAATGTCCACGCCGTCGGAATAACTTTCTGTGCCCCATAGAACGTGCAGCGGTGTCACCTCGATGCCGCGTTCAGCAGCCAGTTCTGGCGGCAGGTCGCAGGTGGAGTCAGTGACAAAAGCAATTTTCATGGAAATCCTTCAGGGAGCCCCAAGAACATAAACAATAAGTTTTGCAGGCGATCCGAATTCCCCTTCTCCGCCGCGTGGCGGAGAAGGGATCAGGAGGTGAGGTCCAGGTTTCGCAACCTTATGGCAGCCGCCACACGAAGGTGTTGCTGTAGCTGCACGTCTCCGAGCTTTGGCCTTTGGCCTTTTCCATGTAGTACCCGAGCACGCCGTTGGGGAAACTGGTCTCCCTGGCCTCGAAAATCTTCGTGCCGTTGATATACAGGGTGGCTTTGTTGTTGATGACGACCAGCGTCAGGCGGTTGGTATCCCCTACGCCACCCTTGATGGCCTGATCGTCGCCAGTGCTGGTCGGGCTTTTCGCCCATTCACCCGCCTTACGCACATACATCGAGTACGTCTGGCGGCGGGTGTAGAAAATGACGATCCAGTTGTCTGGTACATCCTGCCCGTTGTAGTACACTCCGCAGGCCGTGCCGGTCTGGTCGGCGCTGCCTGTGCTGGTGATATCCGTAGACAGGACAAAGTTTGTGAACTCCACCTTGCTGATCGGGTCGCTCGACCTGAAGAGCGGGTCCGCGGAGTTGACGTTGAGCTGCGTAGGCGGGTCCTGGATGACCAGCCGCCCGCCGCTGGGGACAATGCCCGCACTGACCAGAGCCGCGATCACGTCGTCGGGGTTGGCTGAGGTCATATCGCCGCCGGCTTGCGAGGTCGCGCCCAGTGAATACGCCCAGACGTTCTTGAATTTGCAGGTGAGGCCGCTGCTGGACTGCGGACGGCTTGCCATGACGCCCACGTTGCCGGATCGGTAAGCCGGGTCGGAGAAACTGTCGGCAAGCTGGCCGTTGATGAACAGCTTGAACCTGTTGCCCTGCGCGATGACCAGCAAGGTATTGGTGGCCGTCTCGTCGGGCTGAATCAGCTTGCTGCTTTTCTGGATCAGCGGGCTGTCACGGTAGCCGGTATTATCGCGCGCGTAAGCCTGATACGTCCCACTGCGGCTGATAGTGACCGTGTAGAATGTGGATTTTTGCACGTCATCACCCGGCGCGCTGTACCGGATCAGCAAGCCACACTGGTTGCCCGTATCCGTCCCTTCCCACGCGATCTCAGCGGACATCACGAAGTCGGTGACCTGTACAGACGTATCAATGCGGTTCCAGCGGTCAAAGCCGGGCTTATCGACAGTGACCTCGACGCTATCGGCTTGCAAGGCCACCTTGCCCCCCGTACCGGTCAGTTGGCCGCTGGCGCGCAGTTGGGCGACGACATCTTGAGCGCTGCCTGAACCGTTATTAGGCGCTGCCGTAGGTGTCCGGGTGACGGTGGGGCGGCGGGTGGCGGTAGGCCGCCGGGTGGGGGTGGGCGTGTCGGTGTAGCTGGCAATCGTCGTCTGGGTTGCTCCGGCGACGGCAGTGGCCGTCTGGGCGATCATTGCGTCGGAGGTGGCTTTGGCGATACCCTGCTGCGTCTGGGTGGCGATCACGGCCTGGGTCTGCGCCATAGCCGAAATGAAGGTGGCGGTAGCCATGATCTGCGCCACGTGCGTGGCAGTCTGGTTGGCCTGGAACGCATTGAGCGTGGACATTTGCGCGGCGACAGCGGTGAGTGTCCCGTTGGTAGTGGGAGTGAAAGTGGGTGTTGCTGTGGCCGTCGGCGTAGCGGTGGGGGGCAGCGTGGCCGTCGGCGTGGCCGTCGCGGAGAGGGCCAGTATTGCGACCATCGTCCCCGTGCTGTTGGCGGCAGCCACCGCCGTTCCGGTGTTATTGGCATTGGTGACGTTCGTGTTGTTAATGAAGAGGAAACCGCCGCCTGCAATCGCCAGGACGACGAGGACGGCCACGACGACCAGCACCGACGAAAGGCCACTGCGCGCCGAAGCAGTGGCCGCAGCAGGCGTCACGGCGGACGGAGCGGCTGCTGCAGCCGTCGGTGCGGGCGTGGATGCGGGGGCTGGCGCGGGCGTATCAGTCTGGCCTGGTGTCGGCGGCGGCGTTCCGCTGCCGGAGGTGGTGGGCGAGATCGGGCCGCCAATGACCGTGTTGGTCATGTCTTCCTGGCTGGCCTGGGCGGGCGAAGGCGCGCGCCCGGCAACAGCATCGGCAAAGGCATCAGCCAGTTCCATCGCCGATTGAAAGCGCTCGTCCGGGTTCTTTGCCATAGCGCGGTTCAAGACCAGCGCAATTGAATCCGGTAAATCCGGCCTGATCTGGCGGGGCGGCGTGGGCTGCTCGTAGACGTGCTGGAAGATCAGGGCGGCAGGGGTATCCCCGGCAAATGGCAGCTTGTTCAGCACCATCTCATAGAGCACGACACCCAATGTGTAAATGTCCGAACGGGCATCGACGGGGCGGCCCAATGCCTGTTCCGGCGACATATAGGCGGGTGTGCCCATGACGCTGCCCGTCGCCGTCAGCTTGTGTTCGCTCTGGGCCAGCCGTGCGATGCCAAAATCGGTCAGGTAGGCGTTTTCGGCGCTGTCCAGCAGGACGTTGTTTGGCTTCAGGTCACGGTGGACGACGCCGTGCTTGTGTGCGTAATCCAGCGCCGAGGCCATCTGGCCGAGCAGGCGCGAGCATTCGCCCAAAGAGAGCGGCTTGCGCCGCATCCGATCCTCGAGAGAACCGCCTTCGATATAGCGCATGACCAGGTAATGCACGCCGTCGGCATTGCCGTAGTCAATTACGGGCAAGATGTGCGGGTGTTCCAGTGAGGCAATGACTTCCGCTTCGCGCTCAAAGCGCTCCACAAAGCCCGGCTGATCGGCGATCTCCGCAGCCATCACTTTGATAGCAACGTAGCGCTTGACGCTGGCCTGATAGGCGCGGTAAACCATCGCCATGCCGCCCTTGCCCAGCGTCGCCTCCAACTTATAAGGGCCTAGCGTTTTTCCCACAAGATCTGACATTATTACGTTCCCGGGTGAATACAGCGAGTGTTGATCTATGAGGGTTTATACAGCAGACGCGAATACCTGTCAATGAACGCCCGTGCGACGATAGCCATTCGACGGTCCTCCTGGCAGACTGGTACTAATCGATCCATAGACCGGATCGGGAAATTGCAGCAACGCTTTGATTTTTAGTAAACTCCTGCCGAAGCGCGAAGAGAAGTCAATAGAATGGGCAAGGCAACGTCGTGAAGCAGATCGTCGTCGCATCCACAAACCCGGTGAAAATTCAGGCCGCCTTGAACGGCTTTCGCCAGTTGTTCGCTTCCGAGCAGTTCGAAGCGCGCGGCATATCCGTGCCATCCGGGGTGAGCGCGCAGCCCATGAGCAACGCCGAGACGTTGCAAGGCGCGCTGCACCGTGTTGAGGCGGCACGCCGAGCCACGCCAGACGCGGATTACTGGATCGGGATCGAGGGTGGCTGCGAGGACAGCGCCGAGGGGATGACGGTGTTCGCCTGGGTCGTGGCGCTGGACGGCGCTGGCAAGATGGGCAAGAGCCGCACCGCAACCTTCTTCCTGCCGCAGGAGGTGAGCGAGCTAGTCCGGCAGGGTATGGAGCTAGGCGACGCCGACGATGCCGTGTTTGGGCGCAAGAATTCCAAGCAGCAAAACGGCTCCGTCGGTCTGCTGACCGAGGACGTGATCACGCGCCTGACGTACTACGAGCAGGCCGTCATTCTGGCGCTGATTCCATTTAAGAATGCCCATTTCCGGTGGCGCATGAACTCCGAGCATTGAGGCCGTGCCCATTCCGGACACTACGGCAAGATGATGACGTGCACAACACCGGGGCCATGCACGCCCAGGATGGTCTGCATCTCGATGTCGCCCGTCCGGCTTGGGCCGGTGATGAGCGCGATGCTGGCCGAAGCGCTCATGGCGGCGCGGCCCTCGCTGGCAAGCCAGTCCTCGATGCGCGGAAACAGCCGATCTCGACGCAGCAGCGCCACGTGAACCGGCGGCAGCAGCGAGGGCAGTCGCCCCTGTTGATCGTTCGTGATCAGGGCCAGCGTGCCCGTCGTGGCAAAGGCTGCGTCCGCTCCGGTAATGCCGACTCGGATCGGCTCGGCCTTCTGCAATTCCGCGCGGCGTTGATCACCCCGCGCGTGTGGAATGACGATCTGAATGCCATGAGCCGCCAGCACGTCCTTCAGGCCGGGCAGCGGCAGACTTTCCCAGCCCATGACTGCCTTGTCCTCGCCCACGATGCCCAGCACGGTGTTCATGGCGTCCAGGGCCGTCGGTGGGAGATGAACCTGCCCAGACAGGCGCTCGACTTCGGCCCGGAAGCGCGCCACCAGATCGGCGTCCTCGTCCAGGCGGGTCACCGGCAGGTATTGCGCCGGGCGCGGCGGGGCATCCTCGAAGGGCGGCTTGCTCGCGCGCAAACGCTGCAAGATGCGGTCCCGGCTGCTGTGTCCGGTGTTGTTCATGGGCGGCCCTGTCTTTTTCGCTCTCGCCACAACTGGCGGAAAGGCTTCGCGGCGAAAGGCGGAAAATCCCGGTTCCGCGTCCAGTGACCGAGCGGGCCGGGCAAACGATGAAGCGTCTCGTCGTACCCGGCGGCGACGCGGCTGGCGGCACTGGCGGCTTTGCCAGCCACTTCGTACAACTGCGGCGAACGCATCGCCACCGCCCAACCTTTCACGCCGAGCGAGATCGCGGGGTCTGCGTCTCCATCGGCCACCAGATCGGCGCGCAGCCGGAGCAGCAAGTCCGGGATGTTAATGTCCACCGGGCAGGCGGCTTTGCACGCGCCGCACAGGCTGCTGGCGTGCGGCAGGGGCGCGGCGTTGTGGATGCCGTTGAGCAGCGGCGTGACCACCGCGCCGATAGGGCCAGCATAGACCCACCCATAGGCGTGGCCGCCGACGTTCTGGTAAACCGGGCAGGTGTTCAGGCACGCGCCGCAGCGGATGCAGGCCAGCGCTTCTGGGTACTCGCCGTCGTAGATGCTTGTGCGCCCGTTATCGACCAGCACCACGTACATTGCCTCGGGGCCGTCCGGGTCGCCGGGCCGGGCCGGGCCGTTGATCAGGTGCACATAGCTGCTCAGGCGCTGCCCGGTGGCGCTGCGCGTCAGCAGTTGGAGCAGCGTACCAAAATCGTCCAGCGTCTCGATCACTTTTTCGATGCCGACGGCCATCACAAACACGCGCGGCAGTGACGAACACATCCGCCCATTGCCCTCATTCGTGACGGTGATCAGGGTTCCCGTCTCGGCAATGGCGAAGTTGCAGCCCTGGATGCCCATGTCCGCCTCGATGAAGCGGGGGCGCATGTAGGCGCGGGCCGCCGCCGTCAGCGCCGCCGGGTCGTCGGTGGGCGTCATGTGCAGTTCTCTGGCAAACAGATCGCGCACCTGTTCCCGCGTCTTGTGCATGACGGGCATGATGATATGGCTGGGCGTTTCGTGGGCAATCTGGACAATGAACTCACCCAGGTCGGTTTCCACCACGTCCAGCCCTTCCCCTTCGAGGAGGCGGTTGAGACCCGTCTCCTCCGTCACCATGCTCTTGCCTTTGGCGATTTGGCGAACATGGTGGCGGCGCGCAATATCCAGAATATGCCGGTTGCACTCCTGCCCGTCCGAGGCCCACAGGACGTGCACGCCGCGTGCGGTCAGCTTACGTTCGAGCATTTCCAGCAGGTCAGGGAGGCTGTGCAGGGCGCGCAGACGGGCCGCGCGGGCCTGCTGCCGGAGCGCCGCCGCGTCGGTCACTTCGGACATGGCGTTGATCCGTGCATTGAGCGCGTGCGTCGTGCCGCGATCCAGGGCCGTTTGCAGCACCCGATCCCGGATGGCAGTGGTCGCGCTCTCGACGAAACGGTTCGCCTTAAGCTCCACTGCCGCCCACCTTTCCGGCCAGCACGTCGGCGATGTGCACGGCCCGTTTGGGGCAGCCCTGGCGGCTCAACCCGCCGTTGATCTGCGTCATGCAGCTGGTGTCGCACAGGACAATCGTATCCGCTTCGCAGGCCATGATGGCCTTAACCTTGTCGTTGAGCATCGCCCCGCTCACGTCCGGCATTTTGATAGCGAACAGGCCGCCGAAGCCGCAGCACTGATCCGCGCCGGGCAGTTCGACCACCTCCGCCTGCCTGACGTTGTTCAACAGCGCGCGGGGCTGCTTTTGCACGCCCAGTCCGCGCAGGCCGTGACAGGCATCGTGCAAGGCGAGCTTGGCTGGCTGTTTGAGCGCCGTGCCGACATCGGTGATGCCCAGGCCATCGACCAGGTATTCGGTCAGTTCCCAGGTGATGCTGGCCGCCCAGGTAGCACGCGCATACCAGACGGGGTCATCCTGGAACAGTTCCGGGTAGTAGTGCCGCACCATCGCCACGCACGACCCGGAGGGGGCGACGATCACCTCGGCATCCTTGAAAGCTTCCAGGAAATGCCGGGCCACCGCTCTGGCCTCGTCCCGGTAGCCTGCGTTGAAGCCCATCTGCCCGCAGCACGTCTGCGCTTCGGGGAAATCCACCTCCACGCCGAGCCGTTCCAGCACCTCGACAGTGGACATACCCGTTTCCGGGTAAATCATGTCAACGATGCACGTCACGAAAAGGGATACGCGCTTGTTAAAAACTGAGGGTCGGCGGTGCACAATTTCTCCAGAGGTCTAATTTTGGGTAGTAAGCAGAGAGTTTACCTCACCCCCGGCCTTTTTCGGCAAATGGCGGGGGGATAGGTTTTTACCTCACCCCTGGCCCCCTCTCTGCTTACAGAGAGGGGGAACCGATAGACTGTGAGGACTTGCAGAACATCATCAGGGGACGGAGGAGACATTGCCTGGATTCAGTGTGTAGGACACACTCTTGCTCTGGCCGCCGCAGTTCATGGTCAGTGTGTAGGTGGTGGGCTTCTGGATGCACACGAATTGCGAACCGTGACCAATCACGCCCTGGCCGTTGAAGAAGACCGTTTCGACGCCCTCCACGTCCCAGCGCATCGTGGTGCAGAACTGTCCGCGCGACTTCGGATCATACGGCGCAGGGTTCTGATCGGCGGCGAAGCGCTGGACGGTGAACGTGCAATTGGCGCCAGGCGTGGCCTGCGTCGGGGTGGGCGATGGCTGGCCGGGCTGCTGCGGCCTGGGGGTAAAGGTGATGCGCGGGCGCGGCGTAGCCGGCGGCACGACGGTGCACGGCACAGTCAGGCCCGCCGCCTTGCTGATGTTGCACACGAACGGCAGGAACAGCTCGCTGGTTTGCATGGGGCGCGGCGGGCTGGGCGGGCCATTGACCATCAGGCCGAGCGCGAAATCTGGCGCGGCGGCCTGCCCAGTTCCGGGTGTTCCCAACGGCAGGGTGACGCCCTGCCCGGCATTGACGATTTGTCGGACGTTGCCGACGGTGACGATGCCCTGGCCTTCTAACACCGACATGACCATTTGCCTGTCGGCCTGCGCCCGAAAAATGGCCGTCGATCCGAGCGTGATGTCAGCCCCGTTCACCTTGAAACTGACCTTCTGGCCTTTCGGACTCTGCACCAGCAAGCCGCCCGCCGGCACGTCTTTGCAATCAGCCTGAGAACCGACGCCCGTCGAGAAGTAGAAGGCCGACATGCCGGGCAACGAGGCGGGCTGGTTCGGATCGTTGACGGGCAGGCTGCTCACATCGCAGGACAGTTTCAAGACCTGGGTGAATAGCCAGCCGGTCTGCCCCTGGTATTCCGCCTGTACCCACGAACTGTTCGCCAGCCGCGCGGTGACATTGGCGGTGGCGTTGGGCGGCAGCAAGACGACCTGCTGTTCGTTTGGCCCCGGTGCGGTGCGCAGGAACGTCTGCCGCGTGGTCGTCGCCGTGCAGGCGGGGGCCACCGTCGCCGCGCCAGTGGCGCCACTGGCGACGGTAGCATTGGTCAGGCTGGTATCGCCGTACAGCACAAAGGTCACGGCCTGGCCTGCCGTCGTGCCGGGCAGGTTGGTCTGTACCTTGAGGACCGCCAGACCCCATTCGCCACGTTCCAGGTTCAGCGGCGCAGTCGTAATTGACTTGAGCGCACTGAGCGGCGCGATGTTACCGGGCACCGTAAACGGAAAAGACGATGCTGCGTCTTCGTCTCGATACTGCACGGTGATGGCCGTGTTGCCATAACAAACCTGATCTCGATCCAGGCTGCTGCACTGCTGTGACAGATTCTTCTGGACGGCAGGCAGCAGTTGCGCGCAGGACAGGGCCGCAGGTGTAGCCGTCACTTGGGCTGTAATCACGCCGGGCGTCCAGATCGCCCCGGCCACGATCAAGATCACGACGAGTAGTGCTGCGGTGGAGAGCCGCTTTGATCTGCTCTCAATCGGCCTTCGTAGTGAACGCATGTTATGCCTCAGTCTCTCGAATACACTCTGGCCGGGCCACTTCCGCCCATATCCTAATCCTATCACAGGACGCAAGCCTGCGCACACCCGGCTAGGGCAGCAGCTTCTAATTTCTTCCTGCCAATTGGCGCAAATCTCAAAGTGCTATATCATGGGAGTGACGGCCTCCGCCTTGAGTCGAGCGAGCATGTGACATGGCAACCCAAGAGCAAGTGATTGATCTGCAACGGCAGAATGCCGTCCTGAACCGGCTGTTGGACGTGAGCCTGATCCTGAACTCCAACCTGGCGATCAAGCCGCTGTTGGGTTTCATCATGGAAGCGACCTGCGAGATCACGTCGTCCGAAGCAGCGTCGATCATGCTCTATGACCGGAACGCCGACCAACTGCGCTTCGTGGCCGCCAACTCGCCGGGCACGGACATGGCAAAGCTGGCCGCCATCCCCGTACCGATGGAGGGCAGCATTGGCGGGCAGATCGTCCGGGAGAATCGCTCCATCATGATCCAGGACGAGTCCGACCCGCGTATTTACCGCCCGGTGGACAACGCCATCAAGTTCCGCACACGCTCGCTGCTCGGCGTGCCGATGCAGATCAAGGGCGAGGTGATCGGCGTGCTGGAGTCGGTGAACAAGCGTGAAGGTCCCTGGACAGAAGAGGATCGTAGCCACCTGTCGATTCTGGCGTCTCAGGCCGCCGTCGCCATCCAGAATGCGCAGCAAGCCGAGGCGCTGCGCAAAGCCTACGACAGCCTGCACCAGCTTGATAAGCTGAAGAGCGATTTCATTGCCATCGCTTCCCACGAACTGCGCACGCCGCTCGGCGTCATTCTGGGCTACGCCAGCTTCTTGCAGGAGGAGGCGCAGGGCGAGGCCAGCGAACACGCCACCGCCGTCCTGAACAGCGCGCTGCACCTGCGTAACCTGATCGAAGACCTGACCAATTTGCGCTTCCTGCAACTCGGCTCGACGGAACTCAGCCGCGAACCCGTGCCGGTCTCGGCGCTGATCGAGGCCGCCGAGCACGACGTTCACTCGCTGATCGCGGCCAAAGGCACGAAGCTGATCGTGGACAGGACGCACGGCGAGGCACTGGTCAACGTGGATCGCCTCAAGATCGGCATGGCGCTGACCAACATCCTGAACAACGCTATCAAGTTCACGCCGAACAACGGGCAGATCACCATTGCGATGGAAAAACGCCACCATGAAATCCTGATCAGGGTGCAGGACAACGGCATGGGCATCCCGCCTGATAAATTGGAGCGCATCTTCGACCAGTTCTACCAGGTCGAAGATCACATGACGCGCCGCCAGAACGGGATGGGGATCGGCCTGTCGATTGCGCGTGGCATGGTGCAGGCGCACGACGGACGGCTGTGGGCCGAAAGCGAGGGCCTGAACAAAGGCAGCACGTTTATCATTGCCCTGCCGCTGGTCGAGCCGCACAATTGAGTGTGCCCTGATCCTTCCACCCTCAATAACATCGATGGCGCCATGGGTAAAGGACGATGCCCGGTTCCCACGCCGGGCAGCCCCTTTGATCTGACGTTGAACCGGATGACTTCCCCATGAATTTAGCATGAAAAATCCCGTTTCTTGCCGCCAGACAGGTGAGCAAGCCTCGTAAAACGGCTTGTATGCAAAGCCATTCGGACTTAGACTATGCGTGATCTCACTTGAAAAACGTAAAGACAAACAGGAAGCCGCCCGGTGGTTGGACCCGGGCAGGAAACAATACAGCCCGGTCATCGGAAAGTCGTTTTACCCGGCAACTGGGCTGGCAGCAGCAGGTAGCTTGCACGTCCGAGCGCCGCCAGAGTCGTCGTGGCGAATTGAGCAGCAGGCAGGCTATCGCTTTGGAGCAACCCTAACATGAGTGCCTTCGTCAACCGGTTGTTTCGCCTCCATGCGGGAGAAATAGGACTCGTCCTGGCTCTCGGTATTCTGTTGTTGAGCAACTCGCTGGCGATGCAGGTGTCCAGCGTGGTCTCGGTCAGCGGCTTCCTGAGCGAAGTTGGCCCGAACCAGATTCTGATCGTCTGGATCGTGGATATGCTGCTGGTGATCCTGGCCGCCGGGCTGCAATCGTTGATCGTTGACCGTTTTGATCGCATCACGTTGATGGGCTGGATCAGCCTGGCCTTTGCGCTGGCGTATACCGTCCTGCGTATCATGTTTACCTTTGGCGCGCCCGGCTGGTTAACGTATTCGCTGCTCTACTTGCTGACCGATCAGCAGTGGCTCTTTTTCCCGCTTATTTTCTGGATTCTTGCCAACGACATCTTCGACATGGCGCAGTCGCAGCGCCTGTTCCCGGTCATCGGCGGCCTGGGCTTCATGGGGCAGATCGCGGGGTTGGGCATTACGGCAGCGGCGGCCAATCTCCTGAAAGAGCGGAACGTCTCGACGGTGGAGCTTTTGTCGCTCAACGTCGTCATTTACATTCTGGTTTACGTGTTGGTCGTGACGCGCCTGCGAGGCGTAAGAATCCGCGAGACGACGCACCCCCGCGAGAGTGTCCGCGAAGCGCTGACTGAAGGGTGGGCATTCATCCGCGAAGTGCCAACGTTTCGTTTCCTGACGCTCTCCATGATTGCGGCGGGCATGGCAATTACCATCGTCGAGTTCCGCTTTCTGGCCGACTCGAACAGCGCCTTCCACGACCCGGCCAGCTTCCAGACCTTCTACAGCCTGTACAAGATCGGCTTGGCTGGGGGCGGGCTTGCCATTCAGAGTTTGCTGACCAGCCGGATCATCAACCGGATGACGCTGAAGAATGCTTTCTTCATCCTGCCTGTAGCGCTGGTGGCCGGCACGCTGGCGCTGATCGCCTGGCCGGGGATCGCCACCAGCACCATTGCGCGCGCGACGACCCGCATCCTGCAGAATACCGACGAGTCGGCGCGCAAGTCCTTCCAGGCCCTGGTTCCGGAGGAACGCAGGGGCCGTGTCAGCATGTTTATGGACAGCTACCTGTACGCCATCGGCACGATTATCGGCTCCCTTGTTACCGGCGCGGTGATTCTGGTCGGCATCGGAGTCAGGAGCACCTCCGACTATTACGTGTACATTGGTGCGGCGCTGCTGGCGTCGGTTGTCGCAACCTGGGCGATTGCCCGCGTGCGCACGACCTACGACACCAGCATGTTGAACTGGCGGCTGAAGCGCCGCCAGCGCGGAGCCAGCGTGCTGGACAAACTCGAATTTTGATCAAGGAACCCGACAATGAACACCCTCGTACATACAAACGACCTGACCATTCACGACATCACTGGCGGCAAGGTCGAGCGCCTGGCGGCGATGCTCGACCTGATGAGAGCACTGTTTCCCCAGTATGCCCACAATCTGCCGCGCGTCCGGCAGCGCGCCTATCAGGCCCCGGACGCCGATCCGCGCTGCATCAACCACCAGTGGTTGGCCGAAGTGGACGGCAATGCGGCGGGCCTGATCAGCTTTAAGTACGTTCATGCGTATAACCTGGGCCTGCTGATCTATCTGGCGGTCAAACCGGAATACCGGTTGCCCTTTGACGACGTGCCGTGCCGCCTGTCGGAGATTCTGCTGATCAGCGCGCTCGACCAGCTTCAGATCGACGCACAGTGGTCGGGACGGCGTGGGCCGGTACACCTGGCCGCCGAGGTGGAATACCCGGAACTGGTGGAACGCTACAAGCACTACGGGTTTGTCGAACTGCCCGTCGAGTATTATGAGCCGCCCACCTCCTACGAGCCGGGCGCATTCCGGCCTGAGATGGAAGCAGGCATAGATGCCTATCGCCCGATGTATTTAGGGGTCTTCCCGGCGCGAGGTGTTGCGATTGATCCCGCCGACGGGGACACCTTGCGGAGCGTGCTGCTGGCTTTTTATGTCGAACATTACGGTTTGCCCGAAGACCATTGGGCGATCCAGCGTGCCCTGCAAACATTTTGCCAGGAGTCGTAAAAGGAACCATCAAGGAGTCACGGATGAATACCCAGAGCCTCAGGATCGAGCGACGAGCCAGGGAGGCTGCTCTGGCCGAAGCGGCAGCCAGAAAGTTTTCAACCGCCGATGCTTTCGCGCTGCTGTGCGGCCTTGTGCTGCTGGTTGCCTTCGTGGTCTTGCCCTGGTTTAACCTGAAAGATGGCAGCCTGACAGGCCTGAATCTGCTGCTTACGCGATCAACCACGCAGGGGACGGCTGCCCTGTTCCTGGTCCCGGTCACGATTGTCGTGGGCAGCCTGGCGGCGCTGTTGGGGCTGCTCAACCCGTACCATCGACGCGCCGCTTCTCTATGGATATTCCTGGCGAGTCTGGTGACACTGTTTTACTATGGCTACACGCTTTTCCAGACTAGCCAGAAGCCTGTGCCGGTCAATTACGTTGCGCCCGGTTTCTGGATCGCGCTTGTGGCCGCCGCCGGGCTGTTTATCCAGATCGTGATCCCGCGCGCGGCGCTGGACATTCCGTTCATCGGGTTGTCGGTCAAATTGCTGATCGGTTTCACGGTGCTGTTCAGCGTTGTCTTTGCCGGAGCCTACGTCTGGTTTTACACCTTTGCGACTAACGTAGCGATGACACGCATCGTCGAAGACCTGCGCAACACCTTGCACGCCACCGCCAGTGGCGTCGATGTCGATTCTTTTGTCGGGCTTGTCAAAGACGGCCAGCCGCGCGCCGACGGGTTGAGCGACGATCCGCGTTACTGGAGCCACCTGCAATGGCTGGCGAAGATCATCGACGTGGAGCCGCGCGCGCTGACATATAGCTACGTGCGGGGTGAAAAACCGCGCGAGATCATCTTCATCGGAAGCTGTAGCTGGCTGGGCGATTGTGGTCACAAACTCGACCCCGGCGCAGGAGCCAAGTTCAAGGAACACTACATTGCCAACAGCAACCCGATTCTGAACGGCCTGGTCGCGGAATCTATCGACGCCAAACAGCCTTATACCGACAAATGGGGGAGCTGGATCTCCGGCTACGCGCCGATCAAAAACGCCCGGGGTGAGTCCGTTGGGGCTGTGGGCGTGGACTTTGAAGCAAGCTACGTCTTTCAGGTTCAGCAGGCAGTTCTGGACAGCACCCTTCCGGCTTTTGTCATCACCTATGCTATCCTGTTTGTTCTGGTGTTGGGCTTTTCGCGCATTTTTACCCGGCCCGTCATCCGGCTGACGCGGGCGGCTGAATTGATCGGCGAGGGCAATTACGAGCAGGACCTATCCAGCATTCGCACAGGAATTTCTCGGGACGAAATCGGCATTCTGGCCGAGGTTTTCCAGATCATGGTCGATAAGGTCCGCCAGCGCGAAGAAAATCTGAAGCAGCAAGTCCAGGAACTGAAGATCGAGATTGACGAAGTGAAACGCACCAAGCAGGTCGGCGAAATCGTCGAATCGGAGTTCTTCAAGGACTTGCAGATGAAAGCGCGCAAAATTCGTGAGCGCAGCCAGCAGACGCAAAGTCAAGCCAGTGGTTCGGCCTCACCAGAGGAAGGGACATCCAATCCACCGGCAGGGTAACTGACCAACCCCGCCCTTTGTACTTCGGAGGATCACACAGATGCAGGTTGGCCTGACTTACGATTTGATCGACGATTATGCCGGACGGAAGGACATTCCGCCCGATCTGTGCATGGAATTCGATACAGAAGCCACCATCCAGGCCATTCAAGAAGCCATTGAGCAGCTCGGACATCAGGTACGGCGGATCGGCAACATTTACCAGCTCGTGAAATTCCTGGCAGCGGGCGGTTCCGTCGATCTGGTCTTCAACGTGGCAGAAGGGTTGTGGGGCCGGGCGCGCGAGGCGCAGGTAGGCGCGCTGCTGGAAGCCTACCGAATCCCCTATACACTATCCGATCCGCTGACGATGGCGCTCTGCCTGGATAAGGCCATGACCAAGCGCATCTGGCAGCGCGAAGGGTTGCCGACGCCGGCCTTCGTGGTGATCGGCGACCTGGCTGACATCGATCAGGCGACATCGAGCCTGCCCGACTTTCCGCTGTTTGTGAAGCCGGTACACGAAGGCTCTTCGATGGGCATTGGCCCGCAATCGATTGTGACCGGCGCACAGGCGCTTTATGAACGGGTTCAATTCATCCTTGAACAGTACAAGCAGCCTGCGTTGGTGGAGGAATACTTGCCGGGCCGTGAATTCACGGTGGGCATTCTGGGCAATGGCTCGAAAGCCAGAGTCCTGGGTGTGACCTCGCGGATCGAGGCCGTGCTGGTCAGCGACGGCTCTCAGAAAGAAAAATGGACGGATCAAACCGTCGAGCCGATAGCCAAAGGGCCGCTGCGAGACCAGCTTGAGGACCTCGCCCTGCGGGCGTACCGGGCGGTTGAGTGCAAAGACGCGGGACGGCTGGATACGCGGCTGGATAAAGATGGCAGACCGTACCTGCTCGAAATCAATGCACTCATGGGCCTGCGGCCTAAAAGCTCTGCGCTGCCCATCATTGCCCGGCAAGCAGGCATGGCCTACCCACAGTTGATTGCCGAAATCCTGCAACACGCCATAGAACGCTGGGGACTGGCATAACCTTTCCACTCCTGAAGCTACGCTCATCTGACGCTTATCGCCCGACGAACACACCTATGCTACCATCTCGTGGTGTATGAATTCTGCCATCAGGAGCACAACTGAATGCACAGTCGCAATCGTGTTTCGATCATCGCTTTGTTGTTGTCCTTCAGTCTGCTTGGCATGGCACTGGTGACACCATCAGATGGACAGGTGAATGCGCGCAAGCCATTGCAAGCCAGCCCCACCGCCAGTTTTGGCGCCGTCATCGGCGGCGGAACGACTATCGCTACGGCGTCGCCGACCAGCAACGTGACCCCTACCCCGCTGCCTACGCTGCGCGCCGATCTGATGGGTATCCAGGTCTATGCCAATCTTCAGCAGGACCTGTGGTTTGGAACCGTAGATCGCGCCCAATTCATGGGTTTCAAATGGATCAAGATTCAGCTCTCGTGGAAAGAATTGGAACCGAACGTCAAAGGCCAGTTCTCGCCACAGATGGCTGTGCTCAAAGAAAACACAATCTACGCCGGACGGCGTGGTTTCAAGATCCTTCTGAGCATTGCCAAAGCACCGGACTGGGCGCGCCCGGCCAACGCGCGCGGTCAACGCGACGGCCCGCCCGCCAATCCTCAAGACCTGAGTGACATCATCACCGAAGTCCTGAATCAGTTCGGCACCGACTACATCAATGCGTTCGAGATCTGGAACGAGCCGAATACCGCCGCCGAATGGACGGGGGCATCGCCGGATGGGGCGACCTACATGAAGTACTTCAATGCGGGCTTGAAGGCTGTGCGCGCCAAATCGGCTACGATGCCTGTCATCACCGCTGGCCCTGCGCCCCAGGGCAGCGCAGACCGGCAGTGGCTGCAACAGCTTTACGACGCAGGTCTACCCAAAAGCGATCCGACGATTGCCATCGGCGTCCACCCTTACGGCTGGGCGAACCCGCCGGATGCACGCTGCTGCACGCAGCAGCCGGGCGTAACGGGTTGGTTCGAAGACCGCAGTTTCTATTTCCTGGACACGATCACCGACTATCGCGCGATCATGGTTAAGAATGGGCACGAGCAGGGCAAGCTGTGGGCCACCGAGTTTGGCTGGGCTACGTTCAAAGGGCTGCACTTCAAAGATCATGTCAAGGGGCCAGCCGCCATTCCACCGGCAGAGAACGAACTGGCCTGGATGAACGTCCTGACCGAAGACCAGCAGGCAGATTACATTGTGCGGGCTTTTCAGCTTGCACAGACCGGCGAACTGGCGAGCTTCATGGGGCCGATGTTCCTGTGGAATATGAACTTCAGCACGCTACCCGGCTACGTAAACGAAGACAAGCCAAGCCTGCCGGAGGCAGGTTTTTCGGTGCTAGACAACGACTGGAATACCCGGCCAGCCTACTTGCGTTTGCAGGCTGCGCCGAAACAATAAGCAGCTAGATTTGGGGGCAGGCGCAGACCTGCCCCGCACTACTTCTCTGGCGTGGGAGGCACTTCCCCGTTCTTGCCGGTGGTGGACTCAACTTTCTGGGTATCGTCCGCGCCTTCCAGGCCGCGCCGGAACTCGCGGATAGCCGTTCCCAGCTCACCGCCGAGTTTGCCAACGCGCCCGCCGCCAAACAGCACCAGCACGATTGCCAGAACAATCAGCAGCCCTACAGGGGTAACATGAGGCATTTTATCCTCCTAAGTACCAAGCCACACGCTCAATTCATTTATGTGTATTATACTCTGGTTGCCAGCATAACGGCATCCTGAATGGCAGTTAATTATAAATCGCGGCGAGCAAGCAACAAAAAACCCCTCTGATTGAGGGGTGCTTCGGAGTGGCGACGACGGGATTCGAACCTGTGACCAAGGGCTTATGAGTCCCCTGCTCTACCGCTGAGCTACGTCGCCAAATGGGTTGGAACACGAAAAATTCTACCAGATCGGCGCGACTTGTCAATCCTGTTTCTGTAGGATGCGCCCCCTCTGGGCCTCTTTGAAGCGGAGGGGGCCGAGAAGTCAGATCATGCAGATCATTTCGTAGAAGTTGTGGCCGGAGTCCGGCGATACAGAGTCACGTCGATGGTCATCAACCCGCTGGTCAGGTTGACGGCTGTGACCTTATAGGGGCCATACTTGAATTCCCGGCGAAGCGAATCGCGCACGAAATCGCGGATGCGGAAGAAGGCCGTGTTGATCTCGTAGCGCACGGCGTTGGATACCGGCTGGCCGTCGTGGGTCGCGCTTTTCAGCACCCAGTAGACATTGCCCGCCACAATCTTCGGAACCCAGACGGAAACGGTGGCGATAGCTTCCTTGTGCGGTAGCGTGACGGTTGCAGCGATGCTTACGTCGCCATCCTCAATAGTCACGTGGACATTGCTGATACTGCGTCGCACCGGATTCGTGACCCAGTAGCTGGCGTTGATCTGCGCTTCGGTGATGGTAATGGTCTTGGTTTCGGTGGCTGCGCTGGCGAAACTTGCCGGGAGTGCCAGCGTGAGGATAGTCGCCACCGCCACCAGGAGCATCATCGCTTTCGTTTTCATCGCTTCTAGCCCTTTCTGCTGTGTATGTGATGTCGTCCGTTCACAATCATCAGGCTAAAGGGCGGGTGTTATCGAACTATGAAACGAGTCGCGCTCCTTTGTAAAATCCTTGAATCTACTCGAACGACCAGTCTTTGATGATCCGATCCAGCAGGGCGGTGCGGCGCGGGATGCTGCTGATGATCACCTGTTCGTGTGCGGCATGTGCGCCCTCACCCATCGGGCCAAGCCCGTCCAGGGTGGGTACGCCGATGCCCGCCGTGATGTTGCCGTCGCTGCCGCCGCCGCTGCCATCTTCCGGTAAATCGAAGCCGAGCCTGGCCGCAATGGCTTTGGCCTGCTCGTAATTGCGAATCATGGTGGCATCGCGCTCCATCGGCGGACGCGGTGCTGTTGTTTGCGAGACTTCAATCGTCGCGCCCTTCAGTACCGGCTGCAATTGCCGCAGCGCCTGAGCGATGCGCTCCGATTCGGCTTTGGTCAGGTAGCGCACGTCCACGCTGGCCGTCGCTTCCGCCGGAATGACGTTGGCTGCCGTGCCACCATGCACTACCGTCACCGAGACCGACGTACCGATGTCCATGCGCGCCAGGTCGCTGATGCGAAGCGTCTGGTGCGCCAGTTCGACGACGGCATTGATGCCTTTTTCGGGTGCATTGCCCGCGTGCGAGGACAGCCCTTTGACGTGGACGGCGTACTGAGCAATGCCCTTGCGCCACGTCTTGAGGCCGGAATTGGGCGCGGCAAACTCCATGACCAGGCACAGCCCAACCTGCCGGGCAAGCTGCTCGATGAGTTCCCTTGAGTGGAAACTGCCCGTCTCTTCGTCACTGGTGAAGAGCGCCCACACCGGACGATCCGGGAATTCGCCACGATTCCGCAGACCCTGGATGGCGGACAGCACCAGGGCGATACTGCCCTTCATGTCCCAGGTGCCGGGGCCGATCAGTCTGTCGCCCTCGACGTGGACGGGACGATTGGCAAGCGTGCCAAGCGGCCACACCGTATCCATGTGCATCATGAACATGAGCGGCTTGCCAGGACGATCCGCGTTCCATTTCGCCAGCAGGATGTCGCCCACCTTCTCACGTGGGAAGCGTTCCACGCTCGCGCCCATCGATTTCAGTTTGTCTTCGAGATACCGTCCCAGGCGATCAACGTGTTCTTTATCACTGGTGGGCGTTTCATAGTTTGCCAGGGTTGTCGTCAGCGCCACAATGTCGTTGACGCGCTGCTCGTAATAGTGCACCAGCGGATGGGCCTGATTGCTCACAAAAAGCCTCCAAGTAGGGTTCTTTAACGCACCCGGATAATCATATCAGACTCGATACACGGCGTACAGCTATTCGGGCGCAAGCGGGTCAGAGATACATCGCCTGCGCCTGGGCGAGGCGTTAAAACGTAGAAATGGGCCGAAGGATGCCGCCTCCGGGCACCACAAGCGGATTGAGCAAGCGGGCGCTTTATCCTTCTGGCGAAGGTTCCAGTTCGTCGCCGACGGGCTGTTCTGGCACTTGCCGCACCGTCGCGTGCAGGAACTGGAAATCATTGCGTGGAGCCATCATCTCCTGAATCTCCACGATTTCAAACGTATAGTGGCCGATATCGACCCGATCTCCGACCTTTGGCCGCTCAACCGAATTGATGATTGCGCCAGGGTGCTGGCTTCCGATCACCACGTAGCTGACTTTATAGATCATCGGGGGGCGTCCTTGCGGTTATTCCGCGTTGGGATCAAGGTTCCGGTGACGCAGCTTAAACGACAGATCGACGGCCATGTTGCGCATGACCGTGTAGCCGATGGCTTTGTCCTCGTCACACAACCTGGTGAATGCATCGCGGTCAATGACGTCGACGATAGTACCATTGCGGATGGCGCGAACCGTCGCCGAACGTTTCCCATAATCGATGAGGGCCATCTCGCCGAAAAGCTGGCCCTGGCCGAGATAGACCTGGGAGCGGGGCTTGCCGCTTTCGCTCTCCACAAGAATCTCAACCTGTCCTTGCCGAATCAGGAACAACCTGTCGCCGTCATCACCCTGAGCGAAAATAGTATCATTCGCGTTGTAGACAAGCTCGTGGCTGATGTCGATCAGCCGTTGAAGCTGCTCGTCCGTCAGGCCGATGAACAAATCGACGGCCTTGAGCAGATTCAATAAATCTTTAGGGTCATTCATAAAGTTTCTCCGCGCTGGAGCGGCATCCACTACGCTATTACCATGCCGATTGTACTCATTTCACGATTCACGTACAAGGCACACGCTGCCTTTGTGATCCCCTAAAAGTGGAGGAAATAACGCGCCAGGACACCGCCATAGACAAGCCACATCACCGTACTAATGAGCAGACCTATGCGCGGGTAGCGAATGGAGAATAGAGCCAGCGGTAGCAATAAACTGTAGATCTTGATATAGGGAACAAAGAAAAGCCACGCGAGGATACTCAACACCGGGTCACGTCGCCGGAACGCCATCCAGCCCAACACAGCGCCAATAGCAAGCGACACAGGAACTGGCATCAGGCTGAGTGGCGCGATGTTGTATTCTCTTTGCATCTGGGAAGACATGTAATAAAGCAAAGGTGTGATCCAATTGCCCCAGATGACCAACGAAAGCAGCAAGACGACCAGTGAGACGATGATGGCTCGAACCAGATCGCGGGTCTTAAAACTCAGCCATACCCCGAGTGCCGTCTGGGGCTTGAGCAACAAGAGTGGGCCGCTCCACATCGCCGGAACTAAGAGACCGAGGCAAGCCAACCAATCAATGTTCAATTCAAGCGCCGAGTCAAAAGCGATGAAGGAGGTCAGCGCCAGCAGAACGATCCGTTGATTGCCTTTGAACTTGTAAATAACGGCTGTCAGGATGGCAAAATACAGAGCAAGCTGCAGTAATACCGCGATGTCCAGGGGAAGCAAGGCAAAGGGCAACAGGAATAAGGCTGCCCAGGGCGGATTCACAAAATAGATCTCATAGGGGTTTACAAGATGCAACGGTGCCTGTGTAAATGTAACTCGTTGATCGTACCAAACCGGGATCAGATTCGTTCCTCGGAACCACAGCGCTACCAGCCACCAGAAAAGCGCCAAACCCTGGGAAATAATCAGGGATTTCCGAAATTCATTGCTGACAACAATTTGAGACAATTCTCTTGAGAGAGATGCCGCCACAACCATCATCCTGGTGAAAGATTGCGTTCGTAACAACTTAAGCAGAAGTACGGCAAATTTGCAAACCCATAAAGGCGCTACAATTGATGCTTGTTTTTCACTGCTGGACGGGCGAGGTACGGGAGGGCGCGAAGAACTGTGCCCGGAGGGCCAGATGATTCAACGGATTGCAGTGTTGACCAGCGGTGGGGATGCACCGGGCATGAACGCCGCGATACGTTCGGTGACGCGCACCGCGCTGGAACAGGGTTGGGAAGTCTTCGGCGTCCGCCAGGGATACGCCGGGCTGCTGGGCGCGACGTTCGTGCCGCTGAATGCGCGCAGTGTGGGCGGCATTATTCAGCAGGGCGGTACGGTGCTGGGCAGCGCACGCAGCCAAGAGTTTATGACGGAGGCAGGCCGCAAGAAGGCGCTTCATCACCTGGCCGAACAGGGCATTGATGCTCTAGTGGTCATTGGCGGGAACGGATCACAGACCGGCGCTTATGCGCTGTCGCAGATGGGCTTCCCGGTCAATGGGGTGGCTTCAACCATCGACAACGACCTGGTTGGCTCGGACATCACCATTGGCGTGGACACGGCCCTGAACATTGCACTTGAAGCCATTGATCGCCTAAAGGTGACGGCTTCGTCACACCACCGTGCCTTTTTGATCGAAGTGATGGGCCGCAAAAGCGGCTACCTGGCGCTGATGGCAGGCATCGCGGGCGGCGCGGAAGCGATAGTTATTCCCGAATTCGAGACGACACCGGAACAGGTTGCCGACGTGATCCGGATATCATATGAGCGCGGAAAATCTCACGCAATTATTGTGGTGGCGGAAGGCGCAACCTATGATGCTGACAAGCTGGTACAGTATTTCGCCAAACGGGATGAGCTTGGGTTTGAACTACGTGCGACCACACTCGGCCACATCCAGCGCGGCGGCGCGCCCGGTGCTTTCGATAGACTGCTGGGCACACGTCTGGCCGCCTGTGCCGTCGAGGCGCTGGCGAGGGGCGAATACGGCGTGCTGGCTGGCTCCATCGGCGGCAGGATGACAACCACGCCCCTGGCGGAGATTGTTGGCAAAACGAAGGCGCTCGATCCCGACCTGGTGCGCCTGGCGGGCATTCTGGCGCGGTGATGGCGGCTCACCTCACCCCCTGCCCCCTCTCCGCAGGCAGAGAGGGCGAACCGACCAGCGAAGACTCCCCTCTCCACAGGGTGGAGAGGGGTTGGGGGTGAGGCGCCTCAGTCCTGGTTCTGGTTGGCGCTTGTACGCACCTTCAACTATACTTGCGGGGGAATGGGCGACTACTCTGGACCTATCGAGGCGGCGGCGTGGCTGGTGAACGCATACTTGTGGTTGACGATAGCAAAGAAAACCGCGAGTTCATCATCGACTATATTCTGAAACCGAATGGCTTTGAGCCGCTTCAGGCCCGCGATGGGGTGGAAGGCATGGAGCTGGCCCGCCGCGCCGCGCCCGACTTGATGCTGCTCGATCTGCAAATGCCGCGCCTGGATGGGACAGGAGTCCTGACGGCGCTGCGCCGCGAAAACCTCAATATTCCTGTGATTCTGATGACGTTTCACGGCTCCGAAGAAATTGCCATTGAGGTGTTCCGGCTTGGTGTGCGCGATTACGTCAAGAAGCCGTATACGCCCGAAGAAATGCTGGCGGCGATTGACGGCAGCCTGACAGAAGTCCGGCTCCGCAAAGAGAAAGATGCGCTGACCAGCCGCTTGCTCAACGCCAACCGCGAACTGCACAGCCGCATCAAGGAATTGAATACGCTGTACAGCATCGGCAAGAGCGTCACGTCGCTGCTCAACCCGACACAACTGCTGGCGCGCGTGGTCGAGGCGGCCACCGTCGTCACCAATGCCGAACAGGGCAGCCTGCTGCTGGTGGAGGGCGAGAACCTGGTGATGCGCGCTGTCAAGCGCCGCAACGACCAGCACGCCAGGCCAGTCGCCGAGATCAGCCAGGATCGCCTGGCGGAACGGGCTGTGCGCACCGGCAAGCCGCTGTCGCTGACACCGCAGGAATTGGCTGCGCTCAAGGAGAAAAACCCGAACGCGCCGTCGGCGGTAATGGTCGTGCCCATGCTGGTCAGTGACCGCGTGATCGGGGCGCTGGGCGTCGAGAACATCACCAACACAGCCCGCGTGTTCAGCGATCATGACGGAGCGCTGCTTTCGGCGCTTGGCGATTACGCGGCCATTGCCATTGAGAATGCCCGCAACTTTCAGCAGCTTGAGGAAGTCAAAGAACGCGAGAAGATGGCGATCCGGGGCGCATTCGAGCGCTACGTCGCGCCGAGCGTGGTGGATCGCGTGCTGCGCAGCCCGGACGAAATGAGGCTCGGCGGACACCGGCGCGAGATCAGCGTCCTATTCGCCGATATCCGGGGCTATACCACGTTTGCCGAGCAGGCCGCGCCGGAACACGTCGTCGAACTGCTCAACCAATATTTTGCGCTGGCAACCGACATCATCTTTGCGCGGGAGGGCACGCTCGACAAATTCCTGGGCGACGCGGTGATGGCCTTCTTCAACGCGCCCGAAGACCAGGAGGATCACCCCTATCGCGTGGTGGATGCGGCCCTGGCATTGCAATCCGCCGTCAGCGAATTGAACTCGATGCGCGGCGGCGATGCGCTGACGTTCGGGATCGGCATCACGATGGGCGACGCGGTGGTGGGCAACGTCGGCACGCCGCGCGCCATGAACTACACGGCCATTGGCGATACAGTGAACCTTGCCAAGCGCTTGCAGGAGCGTGCCGAACCGGGCCAGATTCTAGTCGAAGAGAGCGTGATTGCACGGTTGGGTGACCTGGTGCAGGCCGAGAAAATTGGCGAGATGCAGGTGAAGGGCCGCAAGGAGCCGGTGATCGTCTACGCGCTGCACGGGCTGGCGTAGCTCGCTCAACACTCACATTCGTTTCAAAGGGCGAATTTAACGTGAACAACGCCTTGTTCAAGCTATTATAAATTGGGGCGTTACGATGCGCCTGCCTATGTCAGCCCGACTCCCTGACCTGCACGCGCCAGACCGACTCGCCGCGCACATTATCGACTGAAAAGACTATCGGCCAGGTCGTCAGGCGTTGTTTCTTGCCGACGTACCACACGCGCGATGGTTTCCCCCGGCACGACGCAAGCAGCGGCGGGTGATAGGCGGGGGACTCGCCCGGTGTGGCGAACCATATACCGTCCATCCAGGGAACAAACAGCCAGCCCGCTGCATCCTCTTTCTTGAATACAACTGCCTGTTGGAATTTGGCGGGCGGGTAGCGCGTATAAAACAGATAGGCCATGTACGCCGAGAAAGTGGGTTCCAGCCAGATTTCATCGCAGGGATCGGCGTGCGCCGTTAAATAGGCCAGGGCGGGGCGCAGGCCGACACTGTACGGCAACGTATCCGGCGGGTCGGTGCTTTCCAGCAGCGACGGCGAAAAATAGGCTTGCAGAAACGATGCAGCAAAGCAGACCAGCAGGACAAGCCCCGGCGCGACGCCTGCGTAGAGCACGGCTCGCCGTTTGAATCGGGTCTGCGCCAGCCATTCGAGGATGACGACGGCTCCAGAACCAGCCAGCAGTTCGGGCAGCGGCAGGAAATTGATCTCGCGGTGGCTGCTTGCACCGGAGGTCAGGCTGGCCGCCAGCGGAAAGGTGGCGAACCAGATGCCGAGCAGCAATGGCAGGCGGAAACCGAGTCGTTCGGAAAGCCAGGGCCGCTTCGCCAGCGCGATGGCAGCAGCGATCCACAGCACTCCCTCCAGCCAGAACAACTCCCCAATGCCAAAGCCCGCAGGGGCTTCTATCGAGCGGTTCAGCCCGGTCAGGAACAGGCCGATAGGACTATATTGGAGGGTATATTGCAGCACAATCGAAAGCGCCCCGTCCGGCTTGCCGATCAGGGTTAGCTCGGCAAAATGGCGTTGGAGCAGCGGCCCGTGCAGGATTTGATCGACCAGGAGTGGGCTGATGAGTAACAAGTACAGCCCGATCCACAGCGCAGCCAACCTGCGCCTCTGCCAGAAACAGGCGTGGGCAGACAACAGACACGTCGCCACCAGCAACGGGCCTTGTAGCTTCATGGGTTCGTAAGCCAGCGTCAGCAAGGCGAAACACAAGGCACAGAGCGCTGCCCAGGTCAGGCGACCTCGCCGCGGAGCCACGTCTGCCCGCAGGACATTCGTGAGGCGAGTGAAAGTGTACAAGGATAGAACGGTGAACAGCGGCACGCTGCCGAGCGGGTAGGCCATCCGGCTGAAGTTCACTGCCCAGGGATCAATCGCCAGAAAGAGCGCCGCCAGCAGGCCCGCAGCGGGGCCAAACCAGCGCCGCCCCAGGATCGCCGTGCCAAAGACCGCGCCAATGCCCATCAACGCATAGGGCAGGCGGGCGCTGAACTCATCCGGGCCGAGCAGGCCGACGACAGGCGCGGACAGATAGATGGGCAGCGCTGGCGCATAATCGTTGAAACGGCGCACGTGCAGCGGCAGTACATTGCCATGCTGGTCGGCTCCTGTCGTCCACAGGCTCCACGCCTCGTAGCCGGACGACATCTCATCGACAGTGAAACTCTGCGGATAGTCTCCCAGGCGATACAGCCGGATGCACGCGGCGAAGGCTGTGATGACGATCAACCCGATCCAAAAAAGGCGTGGCCTGATTGATGGACTGTCGGTGGCGGAATGGTTAGTCAATCGAAATTCACCTCACGGCGTAGTGCGGCGGCGTTATTATAGTGGCTTATGACCATCAACATTGATCGCTGCTATTGTGAACAGAAGACCTTTGCCTATCTGATCGAGCTGGCGCGGCGCGAAAAGCTGAACGTGCGCGACCTGGCGGGGCGCGAAGGCTGCGGTACGCACTGCGGCTGGTGCATCGCCTATCTGCGCCGGGGACTGCGCACGGGTGAAACCGCCTTCGATTACCTGCTGCCCAAAGAGGGACTCGATTCGGAGGATGCAGCGGTTTGAATTGTCGCTCTGCACAAGTGCATTTTTCTTTCCCGGATGTAACATTTCACCTGGATTCCTGAGTAATAAGAGGACAGCTTGAAAGCGATCATCGTACTGGAAGATGGCAGCCTGTACCCCGGCGAAGGTTTTGGCGCGCAGGGGATGCAGGTCGGCGAGGTGGTCTTTAACACCTCCATGACGGGCTACCAGGAACTGCTAACCGATCCCTCGTATTATCGCCAGATCGTCGTCAATACGGTGTCGCACGTCGGTAACGTCGGCGTCAACGCGGACGATCCCGAGTCGGCGCGTATCTGGGTGGCGGGTTTTGCCATCCGCGCGCTGAGTCCGGTGGTCAGCAACTGGCGGGCCAGCGCCACGCTGGACGAGTATCTGCGCGCGCAGAATGTGATCGGCATCGCCGAGGTCGAAACGCGCGCCCTGGTGCGTCACCTGCGCACGCGCGGGGTGATGCGCGGCGTGATCGCGCACGGCGAAGCGGCAGACGATCCGCAGGCGTTGATCGCGGAAGCGCAGCGTTGGCCCGGCATGGATGGTCTCGATCTGGCGAAAGAAGTGACCTGCCAAGTACCCTACACCTGGGAGGAATCGACGGACGCACGCTGGTATCGCCATGCGCCCGGCAGCGTTTCGGAAAACGTGCTGGCACGCGGGCACATCGTCGCCTACGATTTCGGAATCAAGCGCAACATCCTGCGCCTGCTGACGGATCGCGGCTTCCGCGTCACTGTTGTCCCGGCGACAACAACCGCCGCCGAAACACTGGCCCTGCACCCCGATGGCGTGTTCCTCTCCAACGGGCCGGGCGACCCCGCCGCTGTGACCTACGCCATCGACGCCATCCGCGACCTGCTCGGCAAGGTTCCGATCTTCGGGATTTGCCTGGGCCACCAACTGCTCGGACTGGCGCTCGGCGGCAAAACACACAAGCTGCTGTTCGGACACCGGGGCGGCAACCAGCCCGTCCGCGACCCGGAGAGCGGCGCGGTGACGATTACGGTGCACAATCACGGCTTTGCCGTGACCGAGGGCACCTTGCCGGAAGACGTAACAGTGACACGTGTCAATTTGAATGACGGCTGCATCGAAGGGCTGCGCTCGGATAGGTATGGCGCGTTCAGCGTGCAGTACCACCCTGAAGCCTCGCCTGGCCCGCACGACGCGCTGGATTTGTTCGATGAGTTTGTGCGGCTGGTGGAACGTA
>JAJPHV010000035.1 GCA_021325095.1 Chloroflexota bacterium
CCCGGCCTTGCGTTTGATGACCGAGTTGACCGTTTCAGTTTTCCAGCGCCGCCCCTGCACGCCATCCAGGGGCGCTGCCGAGACCCAATCCGCGCCGGGCATTGCGCGCTGGGTCAATCAGATTACCGCCGCGTCGGATGGGCGGGATGCGATCACTGGCTTGAACACTTTGACTGTCAAAGCCCGCAGCGGAGAGATCTGGCCGTAGAGATTTCAACATGCCCCAATGGGCTGTCTTCGAGAGTGACCCTCGAAACCTGGGCGCTTAAGGAGCACCTGAATCAGTGCCTATCGGCACAATCCGCCCAAAACTCCCCGCCGTTACAATCGCTTGAATATCCTCAAGGTGTTCGACACGCTCGTCATGCCAACGAATCTGACCCGACGCCCGTGCGTCCAGCACAAGGTCGACGCCCCAACAGGCAAAGCGCTTGCTGTTCCATACCGGTTTATTCGACTCTCCGTATTCCACGGCTTTCGGAAGACCGCCCAGCGCGGTGAACTGCATACTCGCTTCCCGAATGGGACCGAGGTTCGCCACGAGCGTTCCCTTGACGGTGTGACCAGTTTCCGTTTCCTCAATCTCGAGCCGCAGCGCCCGGTAGGTGTGGCACTCCGGATAGCGGTCGCGCATGAATTGCTCGCCAGAGTCATCGACGACGTAAACGGTCACCTGCGCACTGTAAGGGAAGAGGATGAAGGTGTCAAAGATGCCATGCGTGGTACTCCGGATGCGGCACCACTCGTATTTTCCTTCAATATGCGCAAACGGCGCGTAGAACTCCCAAACCTCGGTCATTCGCTGTTTGTCCTTCCGGCGCTGAGAATCGGACTGAGCTTCACACACTATGCATTTTAACTTGGCTGAACGGCTGTTTCCCAGCGGTTGAACGCGTCGTTGATACGACCGATGGATACTGAGCACGACAGGGCTCACCGGCAACCCTGGACAAAGATTCAACGGATGAGAAATCGGCGCATTTGAGAGAGTAGTATTTGTCCTGCTCCGCGGCGTGATCATGCCGAAAACCGCCAGGAGGGTCTTGCTCGTGATAACGGTCGGTTACGGTAACCGATTGGCTGATGTAGCACTGGCTATACGAAGTTTTCGACGCTTATGTGTTGAACGGCGGCGATCTGACCGGTGTGCTGAAGGACACCGAAACGTATGCCCGCGGATTCTTAGGGTGTACGGCCCACCTGCCTGTACTGAACCTCGGCAGGGCGGGGCCAGATACGCAGGCGGCGACGAACGCTTGCATCCAGTGTGCCGAAACGACTGTGCCTCAGCTCAAGCCCATCCCGGATGCCGGGGTCAGGTAATCCGTCCCGGATCCCCAACAGACGTTGAAATGCCGCCGAGCCCCACCTCACGCGCGCGAATAGCTGCCTGGGCGCGGTCGGCGACCTGTAACTTGCTGAAGATGTTGGACACGTGATTGCGAACGGTCTTCATGCTGATGACCAGCTTGTCCGCGATCTCAGCATTCGTTTGCCCTTCCGCGATCAGGGCCAGAATTTCACGTTCGCGGTCCGTCAGTTCGGGGAAAAGCTCTGGCCGCGAAGTCGGTTCCAGGTTGGCGAAGAAGCCCATCAGTCGCTGCGCAATCTCCGGGCTGAACAGGCTTTCGCCACTGGCAACTGCGTGAAGCGCGCGCAGCAGCACCGTCTGGCTGGCACCTTTCAGGACATAGCCTCGCGCCCCGGCGCGCATGGCGGCAAACACCGATTCGTCATCCTTAAACATCGTCAGGATGATAATCCCGATATGGGGACTGGTCCGCAGAATCTGCCGTGTCGCCTCGATGCCATTCATGTCTGGCATCTGAATATCCATGAGAATCACGTCGGGCTGGGTGGCAGCAGCCTGAGCAGCGGTTTCCTGTCCGCTGGCGGCCTCGCCGATCACCTGAATGTCAGGGATTGAGGCCAGCAGGGCGCGCAGCCCATCCCGAAACAGGGTATGATCGTCGGCAATCAAGACTCGGATGGCGTCCATGGCCCCTCCCTACCCGGCTCGACCATTTATTGGCAGCGGCAGACGTACCATCACGCCGGTCCCGCCTCCTGGCAGCGCCTGGGTAATGCACGTCCCCCCTAATTCCTCGGCACGCTCACGCATCGAGGTCAATCCGACTCCCGCGCGAACCGTATCAGGCAGCCCCCGGCCATCGTCCGTGATTTCCATGTCCAGTTCATCCGCCAGCGACAGCCGGACAGAACAGTGCTGCGCCCCGGCATGCCGACTCACGTTCGTCATGGCTTCCAGTGCGATCCGATAGGTGGCGACTTCAACTGCTGCGGGCAGCGGCGGCAGGGTTGCAGGCGCTTCCAGCGTGATTTGCGGCCCCTGCCCCTGAGTGTAGGAAGCGATATGTTCTTTCAGGGCACCAACCAACCCGAGTTCATCCAATGCTGGCGGGCGCAGATCATAGGCGATGCGTCGAATGTCCATCAGCGCCTCCTGGATCTGCGCCTGGAGATCCACCGCCAGTTTCCTGACCGCCGCCGGATCGTTCTCCACGAGATTATGGATCGCATCCAGTCTGAAGGACATCGCGGCCAGCACCGGCCCAAGCCCGTCGTGCAGGTCACGTCGAAGGCGTCGGCGTTCTTCTTCACGGGTTGTCACCAACCGCTCCCGGGAATGCTGCAAATCCTGAGTCAGACGCACATTGTAGGCCGCAATACCCGCCTGGCGCGCGATGGCTTCCAGGAGCCGCCGGTCAGTCCGCGAGAACGGCTCGTCCGGTGCGCGGGGCGCAAGCACCATCTGACCGATAGGTTCTGCCTGAAAAACCAGCGGCAAAATCTCCAGCTCGCCGGCGAGTTTGCGCTCGGGCATGGCCCCGCGCCTATATTCCGCCGCCGTCACGAAGCGCTCACCTTCCTTGAGCGTGATGGCTGCATAAGGGAGTTTGAGAGCATCCGCAACCGTCTCCACAATCGTCGGCAGGACGACCTGCGCGGCGATGACGACTTCAAGGCGTTGGGCCAGGCGACCGAGCACGGCGTAGGGATCGTCGCGCTCGCCGTACATCAGACGGTTCACACTCCGCTGCAACCGCTCGCGCAGCGGCTCAAAGGACAGGGCGACGATTCCCGTGCCGAACAGGGAAATCGGCAAACTCCCTTCAGCCTGAAGCAAAGCGCCCAGCGAACCGACGATCAGGATGTAAATAGCAATGACAAGTGCACTCAGCGAACCATAAACCAGCGTGCGATTAATGACGACGTCAATATCCCACAGCCGATAGCGCAGGACAGCAATCCCGGTGGCCGTAACGATGCCGACCAGCGTGACAAAGGTCATGACAATGGAAAATTCCAGCGTCCACGAGTTATCCGGCCAAATAGAAAAAGGAATGCTGCCCACCAGATTGCCTACCACCACGAACACGCCTGCATAGGCCAGCCACTTGACCTGCGCGCGTTCGACGCCGTCAGCGCGTCGAAACCGTACGACAACCGAAGCGATGGATCCCAGGATGCCGACCGCAAGCAGCGGCGCTGCCACGGCCAGGAGCGCATTTGTGATCGCTGCTCCCCCCGGCATACCAAAGGGGTTTGATCCCGTTATCCCCAACCCCTTGGGCGGCGTGGGATCGAAAGCGATGGCAATCGTTATTGCTGCCGTGCCCAGCCCGGCTGCCCACGCGACCGAGCGCCAGCGCGTAGAGAGGAGTCGCCCCGTCGGGAATAAGAGCAGGAGAAAGGTAAATGGGAGCAGCGTATTGGGAAGCCAGGCCCAGAGATTGAGCCAGCGCGCCAGTACCGCACCCGGCAGCGTACCGTTCGGCATTGCGAGCCGATCATATACGTCGTAGCCCGCCGACAGCATATTCAGCGCGGTGAGGAACCCGGTCGCGCAGAACATCCAGCCGATCGGGTTGCGTGGGTGACGCGACGCCACCAGCGCGCCGACCACACTGTAAGCGATAGTGAGCACCGGCGTGAAAAACTGATGGCTGAAGGTCGGGTGGCGACCATCGGCGATCAGGGCCAGCACGCTGAGAGTCAGTCCTATCATCACGAGGACGATGGAGATCAACGTGATCAACCAGGGCAGCCGCCAGGCAGTTTTCTCGCTCATCATGGCTTTCATTCTGAACCTTTTCGGCTTTGGGCATGCTCTATGGTATCACAAACCGGCGCTGGCGTGCTTCAGGTGCCGTTGTTTGTGGGCGTGAGGCGGATCACCGGAATGACACGACGGGTGTTCTTTTCGTACTTCACGAAATTGCTGCTGGCTGCTTTGAATTTTTCATAGAGTCGGGTGCGTTCTTCGCCGTCGACGATGGTCGCGTTGACACGGAAAGTTCTGTCACCAACATCAGCAGGATCGGCATATTGGCAATTCGGTTCGCCAGCCTGCCACCGCTCATACGATACAGGGCGACATGCAAACCATTGGCGACTCTCAATACACGTTTCAGAGCTGAGGATGACATATCAACGCTCCTTGCCTTTGCCCCGATTCTTTCGGTTAACCCCATCCGCCTGCCACCAGCGCGATGCCGATGATGAGCGGCGCGATCAGGTGGAGTACGGGAAGATAGAACTCGCGCGGGCGAACGACGAGCATCATGAGCAGCAGTCCCAGATTCTAGATGACGGTCGCCCAGCCTGCCCAGCTTGCCACAAGTCCAGTTTGCAGGAGAGCTGCGCCAAAAGCCGCCTGAGCCAGAAACGCCAGGATGACGTACAAGACAATTTGAGGGTAGTTCCATTCGCCGCTACTGAGGAATGTAGTCTCGGCAGCGACCTGGAGTACCGCACCGAACAGATAAGTCACCAGGCCTAACCGCGCGAGAAATGGATTGCCGGCAGCGTGCAGCATGTCCTCCAGCATCGCCAGGCCCAGCAGTACCGCCAGGGTACCGGCAATGACGAAGCCCCGTTCCCAGCGCATAAAAACACTGGTTTCAGCGGCGGGCCATTTGAAGAAGTGTCTGCCGGTGAAGAGGACACCGCCTACGCTGAATACCCCGTAGCAGAGGATCAGCAGGCTGGCCGCCATGGTGCGCTCGGACAGCCCCTGCTCACCGATCACGATCCACAGCGCCAGACCAGTGAGTAAGACACCGACGAGCGAGACGACGACGGCTCGATATTGGGAAGTAAACCAGATTCTCATGCCGGTTCTCCGCTCATTTTCCTTTGAGTACCAGTCGATTGTCGGCGAATGAGTTGGAAGATCAGGGCGAGGCTGGCCGCCATCCCGCTGATCAGGTTCGCCCACACGACGATGTTTCCGACCGGCCAAGCGGCGCACCCCTTCGGACAGAGCGCGGTGAGGGTGAACAAACCGCCGCCGAGCGCCGTCAGCAGGCTGAAAAGCAGCGACCCGATCAGCCCGGCGCGGCTGCCCTGTGCGGCAGCCAGCAGCGACCAGACCCAGCATCCGCTCAGGACCATATACACCAGCATCGTCAGCGCGATGGTCGCGGGCCGGTTCTCCGGCAGCATCGCACCGAACTCGGGGACGTACAGCGCGTCAAGGAACGTCAGGCGTGCCATCAGCGTGAGCAAGGCGATGACGCCGAACAGGACAGCAGCATTTAATGACACAAGCCAGTTTCTCATACAGTTTTCCCTTCTCGACTACATGGAAGCGTCTTGAGCTGAAAGAATCAGCCATGCTTCCTCGCTAGGATTGCGGTGGAAAGAATTTTCGGATGGGGAGCAGCAGTCCAATGGCCGTAATCGCCGCAAAAGCGCCGTAGAGAACACCGATCTCAGGTCGTTTCGATGGCGCGAACAGTAGTGCTGTCAGCACAAGCGCGCCTGCAAAGAGCCACATTGCAAACCAGGTCCAGCGCTGCCCCTGACGGAATCCGAAGTAGGTGATGATAAGCGCGAACAGCGCCA
>JAJPHV010000019.1 GCA_021325095.1 Chloroflexota bacterium
CCCGGCCTTGCGTTTGATGACCGAGTTGACCGTTTCAGTTTTCCAGCGCCGCCCCTGCACGCCATCCAGGGGCGCTGCCGAGACCCAATCCGCGCCGGGCATTGCGCCCCATCTACACTCGTGCAGGCTTCATAGGCGGCGAAATAACGTACGCGGCGTATCGTCTCTGGTGGGGGCCCCCTGGTGCTACAATGCGGGCGTTCCCATGGACTGGACGACGGTCTATTAACGCCTGGTGCTGCTTCATTTACCCGCTCTATAGCCCATGGCTCAATCCTGCCGGACGGCTCTGACGCCCATTGTGGCCTGACGTCACCCATTGTGAACGGTTCCAGACGGTCAAGGCTCTGTTGGTGGCTTCCCGTGATTTCTTTGACCGCTGTAACTTGAACCCAAACAAGGTCTTATCGATTATCGGCTCGCATCCTTGATGTTCTTTCTGCCTGTACTTAGCTTTCACTCCTCCCCCGCCGCTGCCCGCGCCGGATCGACGGCCAGCCATGCGCCCGCAAACACGTGCCGGCCCGATTTCCGCAGCTTCTCAAACGGCGGGTTGAGCAATACATCGGCGGCCCATTGAAGAGCGGCAGCCTTATCAAACTTGGCAACCTTATTCACACCTTTTAATAGGCCGCTGGTCACGGCGGGCTGCATGAATTCGACGGCTTTGGGCAGCGACGTAAAGGCCAGCAGATAGGCCCGGCGACGATCTGCTGGATCACTGACCATCGCGGCGTCCCAGTGAATGGTTTCGCCGGGCCGGATGGCCCAGGGCGGCTTGTCGGGTGTCTGCCTGACCAGCAGGAACACAAACCGCCCGCGTACCGCTGCGGGCAACGCTGACGAGTCAACGACCTGCCAACTGCCGGTGTTCTCGTCTGTCGCAGCCGTGCGCGCGATACGTTCCACTGTAGACAGGTCTGGATAGGGTTTTTCGCCGCGACTCAACACAGCGCAGCCCTCCATCGCTCGCTCAGTCAGGACGCGCGCAAACCCGGCCTCTATCAACTGTGCCGCCATTTCTTCGAGCGAGACGCGCTTATGGAGGCAGGCGATGGCATGCCAGATCAGCACCGATATGACCACGCGAGGCCGTCGGATATGCTTCACTGCATCGAGTGGGCAGGAACGCCGCGCCGGGTCGAGCAGGATCAGACGCCCACCGGGACGCAGCACGCGCATCGCCTCCTGCAGAAATGCCGCCGGATCATCCAGGATGTAGTAGACGCCGTGCGCGGTGATGGCGTCGATGCTATTGTCGGAGATGGGCAGGCGCGTAAGGGCAGCCTGTGCAAACTCAACTGGATGCAAGGACTTTGCGTTTTCCTCTCCCCTCTCCAGTTGGAGAGGGGTCGGGGGTGAGGTCAGCCACGCCCGCCTCAACATGCCCATCGAAAAATCCAGCCCTACGATGTGCAGGTCAGGCCGGAAGTCGAGCAGTTGGCGCGCCAAGCGGCCAGGGCCGCAGCCTACATTCAGAACCTTCAGTTGGGCAGCGCTCGGCGGAAAATGCCGTGCCATCTCCCGCAGGCTCCCGTGCCACAGCGGGATAGTGGTCAGCCAGGAATAGAGCAGCTCGACGCGATCAAAATAGAAACGAGTGAGGCGCGGGCTGCTCAGGGCACGACGCATAAAGCATCAAGCCGCCGTCAGGACTTTTTGTCGTCGGGCAGTGACCGGATCAGTTCCAGAAATTCATGCCAGTCTTCGTCAAAGAAATGCAGGGTGGCCGGCCCTAGCTCGACGTGGTAGGTCACTTCGCCATCCGGCTCCTGCGATATCCACACGCTGTAGTTCTCGGTTTCGGCCAGCGTTTCGGTTGGGATTTCGTCACTCAAGGTTTACTTCCTCCTTAGCCCTCGTGGCTGCTGGCAACCTTCGCGCCGATGGCCGTCAGCACCAGGATGCCATCTTGCTCCTTGACTGCCCCCATCTCACGCAGTTCGCGCCAGTCCGGAATCGTTGACGCCTTGACCGGCTTGTTGGCCGCCTCAGCCGCCTTGATCTTTTTCAAGGTGGCGATCTGCTCGTCGGTAATGGCGTCCAGCTTGCGCAGACGGCGCGCTTCGGCCCGGAATTCGCGCTCGCGGATGCGAGCCTTGCGGGCGCGATCATTCATGGTAGTACGCGGCATATCAATTTCTCCTGTTTATGGGTCAATGAGCCGGTTTTGAGGGGTGTCCAGCGGGCGGCTGAACAGATCCCGATCCTCGCCATCCGTGCCGGGCGGACGCCACCCAGCCTGCTCAATGGCAACCAGCCGCTCCGGGCGCGCCAGAAAGCGATGCTGGATTCGTTGGTAGCCCTGCCTGGCGGCCAGCCGTCGCACGGCGCGGCACAGGTCGGCCAGCGTGCCTACGGCTGCATCCAGATAGGCCAGCCTGAGCAGCGGCGGGGCAGCATTCGCGGCGAAGATGATAACACCGTCCAGCATATTCGGGTCGTGTCGATAGCCGTGCCAGAGGTAAACCCGTGCTTGCGCCGCAAACTCTTGCAAGCGCGCATCGGTCAGCCTGTACCAGATACCTCCGTCTTCCACACTGCGTTCGGCACGGGTGAAATAGGCTGAACCGTCCAGGAAAGCCCGCACAGCACCGATGTTCTGTGCCAGCGAGAATTCCGGTCTATACCCTGGCAGACCATCGGTCTGGTAGGCCAGGTAACTGCCGACGAGCGCAAACTGTGCCTGCGCGGCCAGCCGGCGCATGATCGGCTGGCGAGGGTCTGCGGCCAGCCGCAGTACACCGCCCTGCGCCTGAGCACGCTGCACGGCATGTTGAACGGCGTGTTGCAGCAGCGCCCGCCCGATACCCCGGCGCTGGAATTCTGGCAGCACACGCAGCCCGTCCAGCCACCACTCCTCTTCACCCAATTGGGTCAGCGTGACCGCGCCGACAATGCGATCCTCAAGGCTGGCAACGTAATAGTCGCCACCCAGCTCGGAATCGTGGCCCGTCTCGGCGATGAGCCTCCCGACCTGGGCGCGATCAGACTCCTGCGCCTGCCGGATGGCAACCTGGGCGTTCAGCACAGTGATGTCGTGCCGGGTAGTGTGGCTTATTCCCGGCGGCCCCGGTCACCGCCACCCCGTGAGCCACCACCGCGACTGCCACCCCGCCCGCCACGATCTCCTCGATCTCCGCCGCGTCCGCCCCGGTCACCGCCACCCCGTGAGCCACCACCGCGACTGCCACCCCGGTCACGCTCGCGGGCCTCTTCGGGTGTCCAATCTTCCAGGACGGCCTGACGGCTCAGGCGCACTTTCCCGGCGGGGTCGATGTCCGTGACCATGACCATCAATTCGTCGCCGACTTGCACCTCATCCTCGATCTTCTCAATGCGGTGGTCGGATAACTGGCTGATGTGCACCAGGCCGTCACGCCCCGGCAGAAACTCCACGAACACACCATACGGCTCCACGCGGGTCACTCTGCCGGTGTAGATGCGCCCGATCTCGGCCTCCTCGGTCATGCCCATGATGGCCTCGATAGCCCGATCTGCACTTGGGCCATCGGCGGCAGACACATACACCGTACCGTCCTCTTCGATGTCGATTTTGACGCTGTATTTGTCCTGCATCCCGCGAATGGTCTTCCCGCCGGGGCCGATCACGGAACCGATCTTCTCCGGGTCGATCTTGAGGACCGTCATGCGCGGCGCAAACGGGCTGAGGTTCTTGCGCGGTTCTGGGATCGCGGCCAGCATCACGTCGAGGATCTGTAAGCGGGCCTCGCGGGCCTGGGCCAGCGCCTGCGCCATGATCTCATCCGAAATACCCTTGATCTTGATGTCCATCTGCAAGGCGGTGATGCCGTTCTTTGTCCCGGCCACCTTGAAATCCATGTCTCCGATGTGGTCTTCCAGGCCCTGAATGTCGGTCAGGATAACGTACTTGTCGCCATCGCTGATCAGGCCCATTGCGATGCCGGCCACCGGCTGCTTGATCGGCACGCCCGCGTCCATCAGCGCCAGCGTGCTGCCGCACACGCTTGCCATCGACGTGCTGCCGTTGGAGGACAGCACCTCGCTCACCACGCGGATGGTATAGGGGAACTCATCCTCCGGCGGGATCATGCTGCGCAGCGCGGTTTCCGCCAGCGCGCCATGACCGATTTCCCGGCGCTTGGGGCCACGCAGCGGTGACGCCTCGCCAGACGCGAATGGCGGCATATTGTAGTGGTGCATGTAGCGCTTGGTGTCCTCGGGGTCGAGACCGTCAAGCTGCTGCACGTCGCGCGGCGTGCCCAGTGTAACAATGCTCAGGACCTGGGTTTGCCCGCGCTGGAAGAGACCCGACCCGTGTACGCGCGGCACAACGCCCACTTCCGCCGACAACGGGCGTATCTGGGTCGGCGTGCGCCCATCAGGCCGGATGCCCTCCGTCAGGATGCGACGGCGTACCTCGGCAGCCACCACGTCTTCGTAGCTGGCCTTGATCTGTGCCGAACTGACCGGCTCAACGCCCTCGGCGCCCTCTGCATACTCGGCCAGCACGATGTCGCGCAGGTCGTCCAGTTCGGCCTCGCGTTCGTCTCGATCTGTGCGCGTGGCGACGATGTTGGCAACCTGGCTCTCGACTCGCGCGCGGATGCGCTCGGCAAGATCGGCATTGCTCTTGGCGGGCACGTATTCCGACTTGGGCTTGCCCACCTGCGCACGCATCTCTTCCTGGATGCGAATCACGTCCTGGATGGCCTCGTGGCCGGCGCGCAGCGCCTTGACCATCGTCGCCTCATCGACCTCATCTGCCCCACACTCGACCATAATGATGGCGTCTTTCGTCCCGGCCACGCGCAGATCGAGGCGGCTATTTTCCATCTCCGGAATGGTGGGGTTGATGGCGATCTCGCCGTTGATCAGTCCGACGCGCACACCGCCGATTGGCCCTTCCCAGGGGATGTTGGAGATGGTCAGCGCAGCGCTTGCGCCAATGATGCACAGCATATCAACAGCGTGCTCCTGATCGTGACTGAGCGCTGTAATGATGACCTGGACTTCGTTGCGCAGGTCTTTGGGGAAGAGCGGGCGGATCGGGCGATCCGTGACGCGCGCCGTCAGGATGGCCTGCTCCGCCGGGCGGCCCTCGCGCCGGAAGAACGAGCCGGGGATGCGCCCCGCTGCGTACAAGCGTTCCTCGTAATCGACAGACAGCGGGAAGAAGTCTATGCCCTCCCGGACGGCGTTGCTCATGGTGGCTGTCGCCAACACCACCGTATCGCCCATGCGCACCGTGACCGCGCCGCCCGCCTGTTCGGCCAGCTTGCCCGTTTCGATGATCACGTCTTTGTTGCCCAGCCGGGCCGTAAACCGATAGCCGACTCCCTGACCGATCCCTGTTGTCATTTCAAGTACCCTCCTTCAAGCCGGTAAAGCCAAAGGCGCTTGAAGGCCAGGCACTGGAGGCTGGTGCAGATGATTCATGATCTGCTACAGGCTCCAATTCCTGTCACTTCAAGCGCCCAGAAAATTAGTTTGACGGCCAGAACCGCGCCGCCCGCCATGCCCTTATACAGTTGTAACTTACCACCGCTCTAGTGCCGTCGTGTAAAAACGGTCAACGCCTGACGTAATCGCGCAGACCCAGCCGCTCAATCAGCGCCTTATACCGCTCCGGGTCTTTCTTGCTCAGATATTTCAGATGCCGCAGGCGCTGTCCAACCAGCTTCAACAGCCCACGCCGCGAATGCTCGTCGTGTTTGTGGACCTTCAAATGCTCTGTTAACTGGTTGATGCGGGTGGTGAGCAGTGCAATCTGGACCTCGGGCGAACCCGTGTCGCCTTCGTGCCGCGAGAACTGTTCAAAGATCTGAGCTTTCTCAGCCTTAGCCAACGACATAGCGTTCCCTCTCCACTTCTCGTCGCCTGGCGAACCGAACGCGAGGTCCGCCGGTCAGCTTTGATAGTGCTGCATTATAACAGGATCGCAGCCCTATAGCAATGGTCGGCTGCGCGGCGCACGCCCTGCGGCTGATCAATGAGCCTGACGAACCATGACCGCACACAACGGGTTATAATCCTACAGGACGTGCCCTTCGGAGCATGTCACACAGAAGTCTACCGTTGTCACCAGCTATCGCTGATGGTAGAATGGTTTTGGCGTATGATGAATATGTTTCTCCTGTGGTGCAAAGACACGGAGGATGCCCCTTATTCACTCAGGGCGCGTTGTGCCATCGCCGGGATGATGCAAGTAACAGCCAGGCTTGAGGCCGTTCGGCGGATGCAGAATGCAGAGGTTGCACATGCGATCCTCCCCTGAGGCGCGCCCGTTTTTACCTATTGATCTGCCATTGGTACATCGCCTCAGTCCCCTGGGTGTCAGCCTGGATTCGGCGACGACCCTGACTCGCGGCATCCACACCATTGAGGGGGCTGTGTGGGGTTCGGTTCCGCTGGCCGATCTGGGCACGCCCACCTTTGTCGTGCGGGTGGGCAAGACGGATGCCGTCGCGCAGTTCCGGCATAAGGCGGGCGACCAGCACGCCCACATCGTGTTTATCGCACCGGACGTGGAAAAGTGCGAAGACGACTCGGCCTGGCTGTATCTGCTGGATGCGATGCTTGCCGCTGCCGGGAAACGCGGCGCGACAACACTCAATGCGGAGGTGGACGAGAACAGCGCTGCATTCGCGGTTCTACGGAAGGCAGGCTTCGCCGTCTATGCCCGCCAGGAAATCTGGAAGCGTGACCCGGCTCCGCTTGCGGCAGGTGCAGATACCATCCTTCGCCCCGAAACCGAGCGTGATGCTTTTGGCATTCAGGCGCTGTATGCCAGCATCATGCCCAGGCTGGTTTTGCAGGCAGATGCCCCGCCGGAGACAGGACACGGTGGGTTTGTCTACGAGCAGGGCGATGAGATCGTGGCGTATGTATCGGTACAGGAGGGGAAATGTGGCATTTACGTTCAGCCTTTTATTCATCCCGAGGCGTATGATCAGTCGCAGTCGATTGTGACAGCGACGTTGTCGCGTCTGCCCCATGCAGACCGCCTCCCCGTTTATTTCTGTGTCAGACGCTATCAGGACTGGTTACGGGGATCGCTCAGTACATTGGGCTTTGAAGCGTGGGCCAGCCAGGCGGTCATGGTCAAACATACGGCCTGCCGCATCGAACAGAACAGTTTCAAGCCCGTGCATTCGTTTGACGGCGTGGTTCGCATACTGCCACCCGGTTCGACCAAATGGATGATCAACCGGGGACGGTTCAAGGAGCGGCCCCGAACGTGAGAAAGAGTCGTATTGTATGGAATATCACATCACCGATGATCTGGAAAAGCTCAAGGCGGTGCTTCCAGACTACCTGGTGGATTCGCTAGAGCAAATTGGACGCAAGGATGACCTGTTCGAGGTCATCATGGATCTGGGCCGGGTGCCAACGGCCCGTTACAACGACGGTGAGCGCGTACTGGACGAACGCGAGATCACCCACAAAGAGTTGCAGTATGTCGTCACCAAAATCGGCGCCTTCGATGCGGATAATCGCGCCGGGCTGGAACGGACACTGCACCGTATCTCGGCCATTCGCAACCGTCGCGGCGACATCGTCGGCCTGACGTGCCGCATCGGGCGTGCGGTTTACGGCACTATCGACATTCTGCAAGACATCATCGAGTCCGGGCAGAGCGTGTTGATCCTGGGCGCGCCCGGCGTCGGCAAGACAACCATGCTGCGCGAGGCAGCCCGCGTGCTGGCCGAAAACAAGCGCGTCATCATTGTCGATACCAGCAACGAGATCGGCGGCGATGGCGACGTGCCGCATCCCGCCGTTGGCCGCGCCCGCCGGATGCAGGTCGCACAGCCGACCCTTCAGCACGAGGTTATGATCGAGGCGGTGGAGAACCACAACCCCGAAGTGATCGTGATCGACGAGATTGGCCGTGAACTGGAAGCGATGGCGGCGCGCACAATTGCCGAGCGCGGTGTGCAGTTGATCGGCACAGCGCATGGTCAGACCCTCGATAACCTGCTGCTTAACCCGACTCTCTCCGACCTGATCGGCGGGATCGAGTCGGTGACGCTCTCCGACGAGGAAGCGCGGCGGCGCGGCACGCAGAAGGTCGTGCTGGAACGCCGCTCGCCGCCGACCTTCGATGTGCTGGTGGAGCTGCAAAACCGCCATCGTCTGGTCGTCCACGAGGACGTGGCGGCTGCTGTCGATGCGCACCTGCGAGGCCGCCCGCTCCCGGTGGAGATTCGCTATCGTAACGAGAACGGCGAAATCATCATCGAGACGCAGCACCCGGCCAGCACACTGCCCGGCAATGGACGTCGCCCCGTCAACGGTACGGCTCTGCCCGGTGAGCGGTTCGGGATACGCCGCGATGAACGCGGCACAGTCGGCAGCGTGGGAAGCAGCACCGTAGAACGGCGTGACTTCGGGCGCAGTACAGCCCCAGGCGGGCTGGCCGCTGCGACACAGCCTTTTGAACCAGCCACCGAGCCGGGTAAGCCCCTCCAGACGCTGCATGTCTACGCTTACGGCGTGGCGCGCAACCGACTGGTGCAGGCTGCCAAACGCATGCGGCTGCCGCTCATCGTTGAGGAAGACTTCGCCAGCGCGCAGGCCGTCGTGACACTCAAGAACTACTATCGACGCCGCCCGAAGTTGATCGTGGATGCGGAGCGACGGGGCACACCGGTGTACGTGCTGCGCGCCAACACCGTCACGCAGATGGAGGACTTCCTGGGGGATGTCTTCCAACTGGAGGTGAGCACCGATCACGACCCTTTCGCGGAGGCGGTTCACGAGACCGAAGCGGCTATTGAACGGATCCGCTCCGGGGCGAAGTCCGTGGACTTAACGCCTGCCAGTTCGCCCATCCGTCGCATCCAGCACGACATGGCACGCCAGGCAAATCTCGTCTCGCATAGCTATGGCAAGGAACCCCGGCGGCGCGTGCGCATCTTCCGCGACGAATACACACGGGATTAACCTGTTGACCTCACCCCCTGCCCCCGCTCTGCTTGCGGAGAGGGGGAACCGGTTAGCACAATGGCCGCAGGTGGGCTACCTCTTTGCAGACGGTGAGATTCTTTTGGGGGCCTGAAACGTGTTCATCACCTTTGAAGGGCCAGACGGCAGCGGCAAAACGACCCAGATCAGCTTGCTGGCCGATCTTCTCGCCGGGCGTGGCTACAACGTGCTGAAGCTGCGCGAACCGGGTGGCACAGCCATCGGCAACCAGATTCGCCAGGTGCTGCACGATCTGGACAATGTGGAGATGGACGCCCGCGCCGAATTTCTGCTGTATTCGGCCTCGCGCGCGCAGTTGGTCGCGGAGCGCATCCGTCCGCACCTGGCAGCGGGCGGCATCGTGCTGTGTGATCGCTTTGCCGACAGTTCGCTGGCCTACCAGGGCTATGGGCGTGGCCTCGACCTGAACACCATCCGGCAGATCACGCAGTTTGCGACGGGCGGCCTGAAGCCTGACTTGACGCTGTACCTGGACATTGACCCGCTGCGCGGCCTGACCCGCCGCAGTGCCAACGGCGAGGAGTGGAACCGGATGGACGCGCCACCGCTGGAATTCCACCAGCGCGTCCGCGACGGCTACTACAGCCTGATAGCTGCTGAACCGGCCCGCTGGATCAAGATCGACGCCGACCAGCCCGTCGAGGACGTACACGCAGCCATTGCCTCGGCTATCGAGCGGCGGCTGCACCTCGTGTGAACAACGTGGTTTACCCCACCTCTGACATCTCTGAACGCCTCTTCACGCTTTGGTAGCAGCGGAGCTAATCGTGGAACCAGAAGGTCAGCAGGCGGAACGGCGCGGCCTTAAACTGAATCGCGCCGCGCCGCTCGATGGCTAACCTGCCACCGGTGGGCGTCTCGTTCAAAGTCACAACATCGACGCTGCTGAAGGCCCGCCAGGGTGTGAGCGTGACCCAGAGCGGTTCGCTGGACACGTTGTAGCCGCGCACGATCATGCCGCTGCGCTCAGAGTCGTGGGGCAGCTTGGCTGCCGTGATGACGAATTTGTGGTCGGATGAACTGACGACGTATTCAATGTACGAACCGTCCGCACGTGTAAGCCCGGACTCCGCGAAAATGGTCTCGGCCAACACCCCATACTGCCTGATGTGGTGACGCCACACATCTCTGGCGGGTTCATCCAGCGAATGCTGATTCAGTAACACGTCTCGCCACAGCCTTTCCAACAGTCTCTGCGGGCGCTCGATAAAGTGATCGGGGCGTCCTGCATGTTCTGCCCAAACGCAGAATGGCTCGATCAGGTCAGTCAGCGCGCGCTGGCTGGTATCAATGCTTGATGCGCTTTCGCTGGAAGTATGGACTGGCAGTGAGTTGGCCCGCGCGTAGGTTTGCAAGGCTTTCGCGTAGGCCGCCAGGGTGCTCTGGAAAATGTCGTCGCGCACTTCGACCCGCGCGGCGGTAACTGCATCGGGAATACTTCCTACAGTTTTCCAGCGAAGCGGCAGCAGCAGGTGGCCCGAATCGCAGTACGGCGCCAGTGCTTCTCGCAGGCTTTGAATGGAGGCTTCGGCAGTGGCAGCCGGGAAACGGCTGGCGATGATTTTCGACCCGTCGTTGCCCTGCCAGATGAACTCAAGCGGTATATTGACGGCATCGCGCGAACCGATGACGGCTACGTCGATCCCGAATCCCTTAAGGACCTGCGGCAGCCAGGCGGATGGATCACCGGTATCCGTCACATAGCCGACCAGCATCGGCGGGCCGAACACGTGCGCCGTCCGCAGCCCGATCATCAAATTGCGGATGAGCGATTCGGGCAAGCCAGGCGTCAATTCGGGTTGGACAAACCAGGGGCCGACCAGCAGCTTGCCTTCCCTGACGGCTTCCTCGATCCGCTCGAAGTGCTCCGGGCGGATCGTGAGGTATTCTTCCAGGCGATGTGTTTCATCCAGGGTGAAGTGCTGGAAACGCGGCTCACTGTCGAACAGTTCCAGCACTTCGTCCATCATGCGGATCAGCCGGAGCTGCCTAGCGGGGAAAGGTTCTCCGCCCTCTGGCCCGCGATCCGGCACACACACGACGTGCAGGACGTAGCTGGCGCGGCGCAGGCGCGGCATGCCCGCCATCGGAGTGGTCACGACGTGGACGATTCCTCGCTCGTTGAGGTTTCAGGCGCGGGTTCGATGGGCAATTTTCGCTTAAGCTGCTGAAGCTGAATTTTGATCGGCTTGCGGCACTTTGGACAGTGCATTTCGTAGTGCTTCTGTCTGGCGGCTTCGGTCTGCTTGACTGCCTCACGCACCTCCTCGGTCTTCAAGTTGATCAGTTGGTGGCAATGAGGGCATTTCGTCGAGTACATGCTGATTCCTTTCTTCTACCGATAAATCACTTAAGCTGGTGCGGCGGCCTGCGTTCGCTGGCGCGCTACTCTGGCTTCCTCGCGGCTGGCGACAACCAGCGCCAGCAGGATCAGGGCGCTGCCCACAAGCTGCAAGACTGCCCGCTGCGCCAGCGAAGTTTGCCCGACATCGGCGTTTCCGGCAAGCAGCAGGCTCATCAGTTGCAGGGCAACGGGCTGTTCGTGCAGGAAGATCGCGGCCAGCAGGGTGCTGCCAATCGGCTCGCCCAGTACCACCAGGCTGACATAGGCCGCCGACAGGTAGCCGAGCGCATAGTTGTACGATGAATGCCCGATCAACTGCGGGAAGAGCGCCACCAGTGTCATCCAAAAGTAGGCATCTGGTGATAACCCCGTGAAGGGCTGGCCCGCCAACAGCGCAGCGCCGATCAGCACGATGGCCGCGCTGCCATAGGTCAGCCAGATGTAAGGGATGAGCGACATGCTGCCACGCAGCCGCCGCCCGATCATGAAATAGCCTGCTACACCAAACGCCCCTACGAGCGCCAGCGCATTGCCGAGCAGCGGCGCGTTCTGGCGGGCAGCCATCCCGGCATCGCTGGCTGCGCTGATCAGTACAACGCCCGCGATGGCTGCGATGATTCCGGTCAACGTGACGCGGCTCAACGATTCGCGCAGCAAAAACGGCGAAGCCAGCGCCACCCACAGCGGATTGGTGGACACCAGCACGACGCTGCTGATCACCGACGTATATTCGAGCGACGTGACCCATGTGCCAAAGTGAATGCCCAGCAGCAGCCCGCTCAACAGCCCCAACCCGATCTCGCGGTGCGTCAGGCGCTGCACATCGGCGCGGTAGCGGTTGAGCACGATGGGTGTCAGGATCAGCGCCGCCAGGCCGACCCGCCACGCCGCGATGACCAGCGACCCGGCGTTTGCCGTCTGTGCCAGCCGGATCATGACCGACGACGACGAGACCGCCAGCAGGCCAACCGCCAGGACGATGTACGGACGCCAGGAGGGATTAAGGAGATGCTGAGTCATGAGCGAACCGATTCCGTGTGATCTTGCGGCGAATTCCTTGACAGGCAGCCATCGCTATCCTAACATTGATAGCAATGGGATACAACATGTCCTTCCCTATTTATCCCTCTATGTCTTGCCTGTTGGTATAAGGAGCTAGAGAAGATGCCTAAGTTTGAGCTTCCGCCTTTGCCTTATGATTATGCTGCGCTTGAACCGCATATTGACACGCAGACGATGCAGATTCACCACGATAAACACCACGGCGCTTACGTCAACAACCTGAACGCCGCGCTGGAAAACTACCCTGACCTGCAAAACAAGAGTGCCGAAGACCTGATCAAAGACCTGAACGCACTGCCTGAAGCCATCCGCACGGCGGTGCGCAACAACGGCGGCGGGCACGTCAACCACACCATGTTCTGGCAGATCATGGGGCCGAAGGGTGGCGGCGAACCCACAGGTGACCTGGCCGACGCCATCAACAAGACCTTCGGCTCATTCGCCGCCTTCAAGGATGCCGTCAACAAGGCAGGTGCGGGTCGCTTCGGATCGGGCTGGGCGTGGCTGGTGCTGGATTCAGCAGGCGCGCTCAAAGTAACCTCAACCGCCAACCAGGACAACCCGCTGATGGAGGGCCAGACGCCGATCCTGGGGGTGGATGTGTGGGAACACGCCTACTACCTGAAGTACCAGAACCGCCGCGCGGATTACCTGAACGCCTGGTGGAACGTCGTGAACTGGAATGAAGTCGCGCAGCGCTACGCGAAGGCCAGGAAGTAGTCTTTGACTTCACCCGGTTTGGCCCGGTGCTAAAGCACCGGGCTGAAACAACAAAGCCCGCTGAAGCGGGCTGGGCAGCTACAATGCTGTCCGTACTGGGTAGAAAAACCTATAAGCACCAGCCTGAATCCACGAGCGCTACTACGGAGCTATAATTCAGCCTCGGAGAGGCTTCGTAATCTCAGCCCTGCGGCTTCAGCCCAGGGCGAAAATAACCCTCAAATTCCCCTCGATCACCGCTCAGGAGCGAAAACAATGGCAGAATTCCGTACCGAAAAGGACTCGCTTGGTGAGCTTCAGGTGCCCGCCAACGCCTACTACGGCGTGCAGACACAGCGCGCCGTGTTGAATTTCCCTATCAGCGGTCAGAAGCCATACCCGGCTTTTATCTGGTCGATGGCCGCTATCAAGCGCGCTGCCGCCATCGTGAACAGCGATCTGGGCCTGCTGGACAAAAAAATAGCCGATGCGATTGTGCAGGCCGCGACCGAGGTGATGGAAGGCAGGTGGAATGACCAGTTCGTGGTCGATCCGTTTCAGGCCGGCGCGGGCACAAGCCACAACATGAACACCAACGAGGTGATCGCCAACCGCGCTAACGAAATCCTCGGCTGCAAGCTGACCGACAAAGACAAGCCGGTACGTTCCAACGATCACGTCAATATGGCCCAGAGCACCAACGACACCATCCCGACGGCCATCCGCCTGGGGGCGCTGTGGCGGCTCAATGAACTGGTTGAGACGCTGAACCGGCTGGCTGAAGCGCTGGAAACGAAAGCAAAGGAATTTGATCCCATCGTCAAGAGTGGGCGCACGCATTTGCAGGACGCCGTTCCAGTGCGGCTCGGCCAGGAGTTCGGCGGCTACGCGAAGGCCGTCCGGCGCAACGTCGAGAAAATCCTGGTGGCGGCGGAAGGGCTGAAACGGCTTGGCATCGGCGGTACGGCCACCGGGACGGGCCTGAACGCCCACCCCGAATATCATGGGCGGATGGTGCGCGAACTGGGCAAGTACTTGAACATGCAGCTTTACGAGAGCGACAACCTGTTTGAGTCGATGAACAGTATGCAGGACCCGGTGTTCTTCTCCGGTGCGATCCGCTCGCTGGCCCAGGACCTGATCCGCATCGCCAACGATCTCCGGCTGTTGAGCAGCGGTCCCTCGACGGGCCTGGACGAGATTCGGCTGCCAGCCGTGCAGCCCGGCTCGTCGATCATGCCCGGCAAGGTCAACCCGGTGCTGGCCGAAATGCTGGACATGGCGATGTTCTACGTGCTCGGCCAGGATACGACGATCACGCTGGCGGCACAGGCCGGGCAGCTTGAACTGAACGTGATGATGCCGATCATCGCCCACTGTCTGTTCCAGGAGATGCATGTGACGATTGGCGCCGTCAAGGCGTTCACCGACAAATGCGTGGTCGGCTTGAAGGCCAACCGCGAAAAGGCCGAGGGCTGGTTGGCGAAAAATGCGATCATTGCGACGGCGCTCAACCCGATCATCGGCTACCAGAAGGGCGCGGAGGTGGTCAAGAAGGCGATGGCCGAGAACCGCAGCATCCGCGAGATCGTGGTCGAACTCGGCTACATGACCGACGCCGAAGCGGCCAAGGCGCTCGACCCGGCCAAGATGACCGAGGGCGGCATCATGGATATACCAGCGGGGGGGTAGCACCTGTCGCCCGTCCAGCTAAACGACGGATAAGGCCCCTGGCTGCCCACTGGCAACATCCAGTGCATCGGGCAAATGAAGAAAGTCGCTACGGGCGGACTCGTCCATGGCCTGTTTCTTCGCTTAGTGAGCACGTTTGTCAGCAGCATTGGCTACCGAATCGGCTGAAGAGGCCAGCAACGCCCGAGCCGTATACAAGTCTGTGATCAACACGTTAATGAAGTGACCGCGGAGCGCGCCGCGAATCGCTGCCAATTTGCGTTCTCCGCCCGCAATGCCGACGCTGCGCCGCACCTTACGCAACTGATCCAGTTCCATGCCGATTACACGTTCGCTGGCCGGGGTTTGAACTGGGACGCCATTCGCATCAAAAAAGCGCAGGCAAATGTCGCCCACAGCACCCTGTTCGCGCAGTACCTCAAGTTCCTGCGGCGAAAAAACATTACCGCTGCTGGCAAGCAGCCGGGAGGGTTCGATGCTGCCAATGCCAACGAGCGCCAGGGTGACATGCTCGAACTGTGCAATCGCTTCACGCACATACTGTTCCTGCAAATAGATTTGCCGTGCCTCTGCCGACCCCACGACCCCAGGAGCCGCCAGAAAAGTGGCCTCTCCTTGCACAAGGACCGCCAGTTTGCGGACCAGGTGGACGGCATGATACTCGGCACTTGGGTTGCCGACTCCACCCAAGATCTGGATGACCCGTGCGCCCAGTTGCCGGGGAAGAGGACGCATGGCCTCAACGGTAGCCAACAGGCTGGAACTCCATGAGGAAATACCAATGACCTCATTTTGTTTAAGGGTCGTCTCCAGGTAATAGGCAGCAGCAGAACCAATATCCCGCAAGATTTGATCGTCGTTGGAAACGCAGTCAACGACAATGGCTTCCTTCAGCCCGTAAGTGGTTTCAAGGTCATTTTCGAGTTCGGTATACGCACCCAACGGCGTGCTGACACTGATCCGCACGATCTCTTCTTGCTGGGCACGTTTTAACAGGCGGGAAATGGTTGCCTGAGATATATCCAGTTGATCGGCAATATCAGTTTGGCGCAGACCTTTCTCATAGTAGAGCTGCGCCACCTTGGCCATGAGCCGTAACTCGTCAACACGCGCCATTGATTGCTATCTCATGTATGAAAGTCGGTATGGCGTGGATAAGTATACGGCAAGAAAAACAAGTCGGACAGGGAGACTGCCGATACAGTTGGCACGTTCGGGCCTAGGCGAAATGGCAGTATACCTCCCGCCCATCCTCTTTCTTGACAGCCGTTGGGCGCTCCTGAGCGCAGATGTCCTTTGCCAGCGGACACCGGTTACGGAACCTGCACCCTCCGAACTGATACTCCTTCGTTTCTATATCCGATAGCGCGATGGGCTGCTGCGCCCACTTTCGATTCGTCGCCGGAATGGACTCCAGGAGCAGACGAGTGTACGGGTGCTGTGGGCTGCTGAGCACGGCTTTGGCCTGCCCAACCTCGACAATACTGCCCCGGTACATGACGGCAAGGTAGTCGCTGATGTAATAAGCTGTTGCCAGGTCATGTGTAATGTACAGGAAGCTCGTCTTGTATGTTTCCTTCAGCGATAGGAAGAGATTGATAATGTTCATTCTGAGCGAGGCGTCGATCATGCTGACAGGCTCGTCAGCGACGATAATGTTGGGGTGAGGAATGAGCGCCCGCGCAATCGAAACGCGCTGCAATTCCCCGCCAGAAAATTGATTGGGGTATTTACCGCGGACGTCGTCATATTTGAGGCCAACCGAAGTCAGCGCCTCACTCACTACCTCGACAGCTTGCGCCTGGTTGAGTCCATTGATCCGTGTGGCTGTTGTCTGAAGATAAGTATCGACTGTGCGATAGCTGCTGAAGGCTTCAAAGGGATTCTGGAAGATAGGCTGAACAGCCCTCATGAAGTCCTGCCGGGTCGGCTTATCGCCTTCGCCAGCCACCAGCCGGTCATAGACCACCGCTCTGCCGGACGTCGGCTCGACCAGGCGCAGAATGACTTTGGCAAGTGTTGTTTTGCCACTACCTGACTCGCCCACCAGGCTGACGATCACCGGTTGGTCGTTCTCGACGTGCAGGTTCACGTCGTCGAGCGCGTTGATCCGCACCCGACGGAAAAGGCCGCCTAGCCTGTAAACTTTATTCAGCTTCTGGGTTTTGAGGACCGTCGTTGCCATGTGGTCGATTCCTACGATAACTTCTCGGCATAATGACAGGCAGCGAAGTGTCCAGGTGTGTACTCAATCAGATTTGGCTCTTCGCTACGGCACAGTTCCGTTGCAAGCGGGCATCGAGCGGCAAAACGACAGCCTCGCAGATTATCCCACAAGCTCGGCGGTCTACCGATGACTCCTTGCCGCAGGTGATCGTCACCGACAGTGGGCAACGATTCGATCAGCATCTTGGTGTATGGATGCAGCGGCGATTCGAAAATCGCGTTCGAGTCCCCGAACTCAACCGCTTTGGCCGCATACATGATGAACATTTTGTGAGTGATCTGGTAGTGAACCCCCATATCATGGGACACAAAGATCATGGTGTTCTTCATCTGCTGCTGCAAGTCCATGAGCAGGAGCAGGATGCCCTTTTGCACGACCACATCCAGTGCTGTCGTCGGTTCATCGGCCAGGATCAAATCCGGGTTGAAGAAGGTTGCCATCGCCACCATGAGGCGCTGCCTCATGCCACCAGAGAGTTGGTGCGGGTAGGCGTCGAGGGCTTCCGGCGGGAGGTCTAGCTTCTTGACATACGCTCGCACTTCCTCCAGTACCTGATCTTTTCGCCTGTCTGGCGGCAAGAAATCGATGAACTGTTTGCGAATCCGCACAACCGGGTTCAGCGAACTCATCGAGCTTTGGGGGATATAGGAGATACGTCTGAACCAGTATTGGCGAATTGTGCTGGTGGTGATTTGTAGGCCATCATCGCCCTGAAAGCCGTATTCGACGCAGCCAGTTTGCAGGGTCAGCGGAAAGCCGATGTCGCCATAGAGCACCTTCAGCAAGGTGGACTTCCCGCACCCCGACTCCCCGGCCACACCCAGAATAATCCCGTTCGGAATATCCAGACTGACGCCATCCACCGCCCTGACCTGACCGCGCACCGTCGTGTAGGTTGCCACGATATTGTTCAGCTTGATCATACGCGCCCTCGCCTCAATGCAAACAGTTCGTTGTAACCGGTTGAGGTCAGGAAAAGGCCCAGGAACAGGAGTACGGTGGCAACCACCGGGGCGACGACCCACGTAAACTGGCCGATAAACAGTGCATTGTAGTTCAGCGCCCAGAAAATGATCGAACCCAGGGTTGGGACGCGCACATTGGAAAGACCGATGACTGCTAACGCTGCTTCGGTGTTAATGACGAACAGGATGGAGTTAATGAAACCCACGACTGTGTAGGCATAGACGTAAGGGAACACTTCTTTGAGAATGATGCCCAATGTACTCATGCCCGAAAATCGGGCCATGTTGATGAACTCACGTTCGCGGACGGACAGCGCTATCGAGCGAATGGTGCGAGAATTCCAGGCCCAACTGAACACCACGAGAATCAGCCCGATTGAAAAGAAGGAAGTACTGCCCCTGACCAGCGCTCCCAACACGATCAGGATCGGAAGAATCGGAATGGTGATGAACGAATCCGTAATCAGCATCACCACACGGTCATACCAACCACCAATATACCCCGCACTCAGGCCCACCAGCACGGAGATGATCGTTGAACAAAGACTGACGGCTACTCCTAACAGGAGTGAGTTCCTGATGGCAAAGACCAGAAACCAGAAAGTGTCTTGCCCAAGCGAGTTTGTACCGAGCAAATGGGCACTGCTCATGGGCAGATTCTTCAGGTACTTACCCTGCTGCGACGGGTCTACCGTGTTGAAAAACGGCAGCAAGAGGCTGCCAATCGTAAAAACCGTCAGGATAGCAAGACCGATCTTCAGGCGCAGGTTAGAATTCATGGCGATCACCGGTAACGGATTCGCGGATCGAGCAACGGATACAAGAGATCAATCGCCAATGCTGCGGTGGCAACGGCAATGATCGATATCGTAATGGTGCCATAGAGCATGTTGTAGTCCCCGTTCCCGACCGCCGTCCGCACCAACAAGCCAAGGCCCGGATACGAGAAGAGAACCTCGGTCAGCAACGCGCCGGAGAAGATCGTGCCGATTGACAGGGCCAGCGCCGTCACCTGGGGGAGCAGGGCGTTCCTGAAAACGTAACTCGTCATAATGGCCCTGGGGGGCACGCCTTTCAACCTGGCAAAGGTCACATACGCCTCCTCTTTCGTGGAGTAGGCCAGGGACTTCATGCCCAGGATGTTCCAACCAAACCCGGCCAGGACCAGAGTCAACCCCGGCAAAAAGGAGTTGTAGAGAATGTTGCCTATCTTTTCAAGCGTCAGCGGGCCGGGCAGGATTGTCGTGGACAGGGGGAAGATGGGCCAGACATAGGCAAATAGCAGAATGAGGACCAGCGCCAGAATGTAGTATGGTATCGGATAGAGGACCACGCCCAGAACCTCCAGCACCGTCGCCCCGCGCCGATTGTGGAAGAACCCGGCTATCAGGCCGACCAGGTTGCCGATGATCCAGGATAGGAGCGTGGTCGTCATCAGCAAGCCCACCGTCCAGGGCAGCGCCGTGAGAATGGTCTCGCTCACGGGTTTGGGATAGGCAGTTAGCGACGGGCCAAAATCGAAGGTCAGAAACACTCGTTTGATATAGCTGAAATATTGGGTAAGCAGGCTTCCTTTGAGGCCGTACAGTTCTCTAAGCGAGTTGCGCAGACTTTCTAACGCCTCTGGCGATAGGGTCTGCCCGGCCTGACTTTGTAACTGTGCGATATAGCCTTCAATGGGATCGCTGGGCATCATCCGGGGCAAGAAGAACGTAATGGTAATCCCGATAAAGAGCACAAGCAGATAAGCCCCTACCCTGCTGGTAATGTACTGTACCAACCCCATATCCTACTCCCGATTAAAAGCGGTCCGGGCTGCCCTCCGGGCAAGCCCGGACCCATTGATACGGATGGACTACTGGCCGGTGGGTTTGATACTCACTAGTATTTTCTTGAACGAACTCCACCAGGTGTACGGAACGGCATAGTAGTTATCCTGGTGCGGGAAGTTAGTCCAGTAGTGTTCGTTGGTCGGAATCGTGGTCGGAATGTTCATGATGTTGATGTAGGCCATGTCCTTGACGAATTCCTGAATGATCTGGCGACCCATCGCACGGAACTCGTCCGAAGTGTTTTCCAGCGACAGGGACCGCTGAACCAGCGAGTCAACTGTTTTGTTGCTCCACTGGTACTGATTGCCTGTGTTGGTATCGGGCGAGTCCGGCGGTTTGATGTAGCTCAAGCGGATCGTGCGCCACGAGGTCAGGTAGTTGGGATTGAAAATGCAATTCGTCCAGTTAAGCTCCGCCTGCCGCAGATTATTGATATTCTGTACGTTGCCGAACTCGGCGTTGTCAACCTGTCGGACCTTCAGGTCGAGACCGAATCCTTGCCAGCTATCAGCGATAGAGAAGCCCACACGCTGCATGACCTTGTTCCAGTCGCCGGGGATAACCAACTCCAACTGCCACACCTTGCCGTCAGGCTGTACCCATTTACCATCGCCGTTTTTGGTAAACCCGACGGATTTCAGCAGTTTTTCGGCCTCGGCGGTGTCATACTTCCACCAGCCAATACCGAAAGCCGTTGACAGTGCTTCATCCCCCTGAGGGATATCCTTCGCGCCCGTCTGCTGGAGCAGACCTGCCAGGTCTTTCGCGAAGCCCTCGTCAAAGGGCTTGTAACCGTCTGCCAGTGTGAAGTCGCGCAGCCAGGGCAGCAGTGGAGCAAAGTAAATGGGCCGCAGAATCTTGGTGTCAACCATCGGCAATGGCGACACCTTGAATTCGCCGTTCAGGGCATTGATGCCCACACTCTTGAGGTCCAGCGCCAACGCCAGCGCCCAGCGGACTTCGACCTTATCGAGCGGTGCGCGCTGCATGTTCATCAGAATGCCATACGAGCAGGCATCATCCATGTTGTGGTAAGGCAGCGTCGCTGAGAAGGTCTTGATGTCACGGTTCTTGGCCTGGGCCGCCTTGATGCTTTCAGGACTCATGAACGTGTCCACATCGTATTTGTTCTGGATGAAGGCCAGCGAGCGCGTTTCTTCCGGGCCGAAGTCCTTGTACAGGACGTACTTTGGCTTCGGTTCGCCCATCCAGCCCCAGGATGAGCGCTGCCAATCATCACGCCGCTGCCAGAGCTGCCAGAAGCCGTTCGGATCAAATGACTTCACGACATAAGGGCCAAGCGTGACCGGGTTCGTGAAGCGGAACATGCTGACGTCGGCCTGCTTCTCGAAGATATGCTTAGGAACGATGATCCAGTGTGATGCCCAGGTAGCCACGCCCATGATTGTACTGAAGTCATAAGCCGGGTTATTCGTCTCGAACTCCAGTGTATAGTTATCAATCTTCTTATAGCTCTTGAGGTAGCTGGTGATCTCGGCGACGCCGAACCAGGTGAGTTTGTCTTTCAGTTTGAAATAGGTGTCCAGCGTGTAGACGATATCATCCGCAGTGAATTCGACGCCATCGCTCCAGTAGATGCCCTTCTTCAGCGTGACCCGGAACTGAGTATGCTCAGGGTTGAGGACTTTGGGCATTTCAGCTGCCAGTTCCGGATAGGATTCGCCCGTACCGGTGTCGGTTTCCCACAGAAAACCTGTGCCCAGCTCGCGAAAGCCGCGCCAGACCGCGAAGCTGCTCATGAGCGGATTCATCATGTCGGGGTTGGTGGTCTGCCGGTCAAAGGTCTGCACGACCAGGGTCTCGTTGCGCGGCGTGCCAACATCGGTGGTATCCTGCGCCCGGACGATAGGGATGCTTGTCAGAATAAACACGAGTACAAACGTAAGAACCAGACTCTTTTTCATGATCTTGCTCCTTCAATTATAGTGCGGAGTACGGCTTGATGTCGTGTGCTGGCCCAAGATTCGCGGCAGTGATGTCCGTTTCGATTCGCCCTCCTTCCGCCAACCCCCGGTCTGTGTGCACGGCCTAGCGGTTGCGTTCGATCCTGACCGCCAGGTATTTCTTGCGGGGTAATTCGACCTGTACCTGCCCGGATACGTGTTCAGAGAAAGGTTCGATGGTCATGTTCCAGGTATCGAGAATGTCAATACGGTAGCTACCTTCGGGGAGCGAAAAATTGCGAAAACGCGGCTGGTGCATCCCTAAATACAATAAGTAGTAATCCGTACCGTTGTGCCCAGCCGATACTTTGTTCCAACCGCCTTCAATGATTGGCTGCCGGATGTTATGGTCAGCCGGGAGCGGGAAGAGGCCCGGAGCGGGTGCAGCTTCAATGATCCGGCGCAGAAAGGCAAGGCGAGGCACGCTTTCGCCATGCAGTTCCCCGCCCTTCGACCACCACAACCGTTCTTCTTCGTTCCAGTAGGTTTCGCCGTGACCAACGTAGCCGCCGCAGGCAAAGCCAAGCCAGTGCCGCAGCACCAATTCCTCGGCTGAGAGCGACCCCCAGATCATGTGAATGTCACCCTCATAACCGCATTCGTCAACCACGACAGGCTTGCCGTACTGCTGTAACCAGTTGGGCACTTCGAGCAGGTTGTGGTGCTGGATGCTACAGTGCGTGACCCAGGGTTTGCGGTGGTCGTAAAAACCAAAACAGTTGTGGATGGAGCGCAGGTGATCGTAGGGGTCTAAGTCCTGGACGAGCTTAAAGTAGCCGTCCCAGTCGGCCAGCGTGCGGTCAAACATCAGGTCGTACTCGTTGGCGAACGACCACCACACGTTGCGAAAAGCAGCGACGCGGGCCACCAGGTAGCGCAAGTAGCGCTCGTTGACTTCGGTGGGCATCCGGTCAAAGCCCCATGCGCCGAAATCGTAGGGATGGAACAGGATCAGGTCTGCCTCGATGCCCAGGGCACGCAGGTCAAGGATGCGCTTTTCCAGATGACGGAAGTATTCGGGATTGAAGCAGCCAAAATTCCAGTAATCAGGCGGCGGCGGCGGTGTCCTGAAATGGTTGAGGTTGGCCGGATCCCACTTGCCTTTCACCTCGCCCTCGAAGGGGTAGTTGGGCGGTTCATTCTTATTGAACTGGTAGCGCTTCGGGAAAACGCACATGCGCATCTTGTTAAAAGGCGTGCGTTTCAGCGTAGCCAACGTCTGTTCTTCAAGGGCATCCCCTTGCAGATTCCAGACGTAACAGGTCGTCCCGACGGGATGAAAGGGCGTACCATCGGCGTAGGCAAAGTGAGCGCGATCAATCACCCGAACCGGGCCGTGATTATCATCAGTTGGCGGCGTACAGATGAACTCGCCGCGCTGGCCGTCCAGTGCGGCGATGCTGCTGTGCGTGACATAGCGCCAGGCCCCTTCCATGTCCGGCATGAGGCGCGCTTTGAAAAGCCCGTCGCCGTCGTAGAACCCGTTCACGTGGATAGAACGGTGCTGATGGGTGAAATCGACTGAGAACTGAACATCCAGGAAAGGGTTGCCTGAGACCTGAGCAGGAAGAACCAGCTCAAAATAGTCCCACTTCTCGATTTGTACGGGCATCTAATTTTGCTCCTGCCAAAATTTAGGGTGCAAAACGCTTGCCGGTGACAGCGCGCCACGCCAGCGCCTTAAGCCAGTAACATTTCAGGGTCGATGGGCATGTCTAGCCCGCGCAAAGGAAACCGAAATATGTCTCCTGCCCTTTCGCGGCAAGAGGATCTAGCTTTTTTATGGGCACAGTTTCTGTGAATATTTATTCTCGACTATAAGTTTATTCCAAATCCAGCGTACCATAGCCCTGAAGCCGTGTCAAGAGGATCAAAAAATCACTGAGATTCGAGCAAAAGGAAACGGAGCGAGGTTGTAGTGGGGGGAAGGGATATAACGGAAACCGGTGGAGGAAGAAGATAGCTCGCAAACACGGGCAGTTTACCGCCCAAATCAAACTCGCAACGGGGCTGGAAACGCAACGGGGCGAGAAGCCCATTGCCCAAATCTGCCGCGAACGGCAACTGACGGACTGGCTGGTGTATAAGTGGCGCCAAGAATTTCTGGAGAAAGCACCGGGCGTGTTTGAGACGAAACAAACGGCCGCCACCGTGCAAAATGAGCAGGCCGAACGAATTGCTGAGTTGGAGCGGTTGGTCGGGCAATTGACGATGGAGAATGCGCTGCTAAAAAATGAACGAGTTGGCTGGAAGCACAACGGCGGAGAAACGGGCTATGATCGAGACGTTGCAGCCCCAGGCCAGTGTCAAACGACGCTGCGCGGTGTTTGACTGCCCACGCAGCACCTACTATTATCAGCCCGCCCGTCGCGATGAAATGGAAAGTGCTCCGCCAGGCGATCACGCCTGCCGCGCCAGGCGCTGTAACTCGTACAGCTTGGTCATTGCGTCCAGCGGACTCATCTCTTCGACGCGCAGACGGCGCAGTTCTTCCAGCGCCGGGTGTCCATCATTGTTGAAGAGGCCTAACTGCCCGGCCCGCTCCTCTTTGGTCTTCTGGCGTTCGCGCAGTTCAAAATCACTGCCCTGCGCTTCCAGTTCCTTCAGGATTTCATTGGCGCGCTTGATAATCGCTTTGGGCATCCCGGCCAGCTTCGCCACGTGAACGCCATAGCTGCGATCCGAGCCGCCGGGCACGACCTTGTGCAGAAAGACCACACCGTCGCCCTCTTCCATGACGGAGACATTATAGTTGCGAACGCGCGGCAGAATTTTCTCTAGCTCGGTCAGTTCGTGGTAATGGGTGGCAAAGAGCGTTTTGCAGTTCAGACGCGGGTTGTTGTGGATGAACTCCACGACAGCACGGGCAATCGCCAGCCCATCGTAGGTGCTGGTTCCCCGCCCAATCTCGTCCAGGATGAGCAGCGAGCGCGTGGTCGAGGAAGAGAGCAGCGCTGCCGTCTCCGTCATTTCCACCATGAAAGTCGATTGCCCGGAATGAATCTCGTCCTGTGCGCCGATCCGGGTGAAGATGCGATCTACAATGCCGATCACGGCTTCCGATGCTGGGACGAAACTGCCGATCTGCGCCATGAGCGTGATCAGCGCCACCTGCCGGATGGCGGTGGATTTGCCGGACATATTCGGCCCGGTGATGATGTGAATGCGCTGGTCGGCGTCGAACAGCGTGTCGTTGGGGACGTAGCGCTCGCCCTGCAATAGCTTCTCGACCACCGGGTGGCGACCATCGCGGATAAACAACACATCGTCATTGGTCAGCTGGGGGCGGCAGTAACCTTCGCGGGCGGCCACTTCGGCCAGCGACGCGAATACGTCCAGAAAGGCGATGGCGCGGGCGGTGCGGAGCAGACGCTCGCCGCAGGCCGCGATCCGCTGGCACAGCTCTTTGAACAGCCGGGTCTCGATCTCGATCATGCGCTCTTCGGCGTTCAGGACTTGCGTCTCGTACTCCTTTAGCTCCGGCGTGATGTACCGTTCGGCGTTGACCAGCGTTTGCTTGCGGATGTAGTCGGCGGGAATCTTCTCGGTGTTGGCGTGGCTGACTTCGATGTAATAGCCGAAGACTTTGTTGAAGCCGACTTTCAGACTTTTGATCCCGGTGCGCTCTCGTTCAATCGGTTCCAGGTTGGTGATCCACTCTTTGGCGTGGCGTGTATTGTTGTGGACTTCATCCAGTTCCGGGCTGTAGCCGGGCCGGATCACGCCGACCCGATCCCCGATCACGCCCGGCGCCTCGTCGTCGATGGCGGCTGCAATCTGGTCGATCACTTCCTGGCAGGGGTCAAGCCGCTCACCCAGGCTCGCCAGCGCGGGCGCGCCATAAATGGCTTTGCGCAGTTCGGGGATGCCCGCCAGGCTGGCCCGCAGCGCCAGCAGATCGCGCGGCCCGGCGATACCGCTCAACACGCGATTGGTCAGCCGTTCCAAGTCGGCAATCGGCTTGAGCGCTGCGATCACGTCCGCACGCATCAGCCCGGCGTCGTGCAGGCATTGCACGGCGTCGAGGCGGGCCTGCAAGCGGGCCAGGTCGAGCAAAGGCTGGTTCAGCCACGTCCGCAGCAGGCGCCCACCCATCGGTGTCACGGTGCGATCCAGCACCCCAAGCAGCGAGCCTCTGGTCTTGCCACCCCGGATCGTTTCGGTGATTTCCAGGTTGCGCCGCGTGTTGGGATCGAGCACCATGAACGAACTGGTCGAGTAAGTGCGCAGCGTAGTAAGCTGCGGCAGGCTGTTCTTTTGTGTTTCGCGCAGGTAATGGATCAACACCCCCGCAGCGCAGGTCGCCAGTGGTTTATCGGACAACCCGTAACCATCCAGCGAGGCGACCCCGAAATGGTCAAGCAGCAGTTGGCGCGCAGCGCCGAGGTCGAAGCGATGGTCGGGCACGTGGGTCAGATGCGCGCCATTGGGCAGCGTCACGCCGCGATCTGCCCATTTGGCTGGAACCAGCACTTCGCGTGGGGAGAGCCGCGCCAGTTCTTCCAGCACGCCGACAGGGGCATCCTGGTCGCTGCCGAGCTGTGTAGCGGCGAACTCGCCGGTGGTAATGTCCACGTAGGCCAGCCCGACACGCATCCACACGTCGCTGTTTCGCGCTGTTTCTGGGGCCAGCGCCAGCAAATAGCTGTTCTGGCGCTGATCAAGCATTCCCGGCTCGACCACCGTGCCAGGCGTAATCACCCGCGTGACTTCGCGGCGTACCAGTTTCTTGCCGGGCGGCTCCATCTGCTCGGCAATGACGACGTGGTAGCCCTTCTCAACCAGCCGCCCCACGTAGCTCTCGACGGCATGATGGGGCACGCCAGCCATCGGCGAGTGCTGACGCTTGGTCAGCACCAGGTCGAGTTCGCGGGCGGCGATTTCGGCATCCTGGTCAAACGTCTCGTAAAAGTCACCCAGGCGAAACAGCACGATTGCGTCGGGGTACTGCGCCTTAATGTCCAGGTATTGCTGGCGCATGGGCGTCATATCTTCGGTCATTGATCACAATCTCAGCCGTTTGTCTTTTCGGAACGAGGCGAGTCGGTTATCCTAACCAGGGGTAATTCTAACAGCAGCCTATAGCCCGTACAACACTGTGCCGGAACGTTTGTTCACACCACAGGAGACAAGTTTTTTATGCCAGACGAAGTATACATCGGGATCGATCTGGGCGGGACCCTGATCCGCGCGGGCCGTTTTTCCGCCAGCCTGGAACTTGAGGCGCGCAGCGAAACACAGACCCGCTCCGAAGATGGCGATCCGGAAGCGGTCATCCGGCGCATGGTGGCGCAGGCGCGTGCGGTCTGGCCGAGTGACGGCACAAAGGTGGCCGGGATCGGCATTTCGGCGCCAGGGCCGATCAACCCGATGACGGGTGTGGTCACGACGCCGCCGAATCTCAAGGGCTGGCACTACGTGCCGCTGCGCGATCTGTTCCAGCAGCAAGTCGGCGTGCCCACTTACCTGGGCAACGATGCCAACCTGGCCGCATTGGCCGAAGCCGCGATGGGCGCGGCGCAGGGCTACACGGACGTCGTGTTCCTGACGATCAGTACGGGCATTGGCAGCGGGATCATCATCGCGGGCAAGCTGCTGATCGGCTCGGAGGGCATTGGCGACGAGTGCGGGCACATGATCCTGGTGGTGGAAGGCGATCACGTCTCGTCATTGGAGAAGGAAGCTGCCGGGCCAGCCATCGCCCGGCAGGCGCGGACAGCCATTGAGAAAGGCGAGCCGTCAATCATTCTCGATCTGGCAAACGGATCGCTGGAAGGTATCGATGCGCGGGCCGTCGGCGAGGCCGCCAAAGCCGGCGATGCGCTCGGCCTGCGCATCATCACCCGTGCCGGGCGGATGATCGGCCTGGGGATCGTGAGCCTGCTGCACATCTTCAACCCGCAGATCGTGGTGATCGGCGGCGGCGTCGCCAAAGGCACCGGTGATCTGCTGTTCAACCCGTTGCGGCAGGCCGTGCAGCAGCACGCCCTGGATTCTTCATACTGGGAACACCTGGTCATTGCTCCGGCAAAGCTGGGCGAAAACGTCAGCCTGATCGGGGCCGCAGCGCTGGCCCGCGCCCAGGGCAAGGTGAGCTAGGGGAGTTGGCGCCGCTCCTGGTACCATTTCGCTTTGCCGGACATCTGTGCGGCAATCAAGCGACCCCATTTGAGTAGGGTTGACACGAGATGTCCGGTCCTACTCGCCTGGGACGGCTGCACGGGGTCGTCGTCAAACGTTCATATCACCTTCTTGCTGGTGCGGGGCGGCTTGGTTGGGCATGGTGCGCTATGGCAGCTTCATCAGTGGCACCGCGTTCGGCGCGCTGGCTGAGGTGACTCTCAACGCCGTCGCTGACACCCGTCCCTACCTGGCTACCATCTGCACTCGCCTACATTACGGCAAATTCCGTTGGCCTGACAACTTTTGCGCGCAACTCCGTCTCGTGTCTTTTGAGCCACAGGCAGCCCTGTGGTAGAATCGGTTGTAGTAGCTCTATTTGTGTGGAGTGATGGCGTGGAGATAACTGAGCAATCTCGTTGGGCAGGCGAGAGTGCAGATGATGAGATGACCGTCGACTCGACGCCGGAAGGCCAGCCAGTGGCGCGGCGTTGGGTGATCTTGCACCAGTCGAATATCTGGCGTCCCCCGACAGACGTGTTTGAACTCGAAGACCGGCTGGTCGTCCTGGTGGAAATCGGCGGGATGCACGATGGTGAATTCAATGTGGTGCTCCAAGATCGTCGCCTGATGATCAGCGGCGTGCGGCGGCGCGTTGTCCGGGAACGGGTCGCCTATCACCAGATGGAAGTGCGCTACGGCGAGTTCCGCACCGAGGTCAGCTTGCCCTGGCCCGTCAACCGTGAAAGCGTTTCAGCGACCTATAAAGAGGGTTTCTTGCGGGTCGAACTGCCCCATGCTCGTAATCAGCAAATACACATCGTTGACGTTGATCTCGAACAAGAGGCAGATGGTTAAAGTCAGTATGCCCGATAGCACAGATCGCCCCGAAAAGAAAAGCCAGGCAGTGTCTCCCTCAGTCACATTCGTGGAGGATGAACAAAGCGTCGATCTCCACGACGCTGGATCGGAGTTGCAAAGCGACAGTGCCCTGAATATTCCCGATGAATTGCCCATCCTGCCGCTGCGTGGGCTGGTCGTTTATCCACAGACCGCCATCCCGCTCACCGTGGGGCAGCCGCGTTCCGTCAAACTGGTGGACGAGGTTGTGACGGGGGACCGGCTGATCGGGCTGGTAGCGGCCAAAGACCCTGAACTCGAAACGCCAGGGCCGGATGAAATCTTCACTATTGGCACACTGGCAGCTATCCACCGCCTGTTCCGCGCGCCGGATGGCACAATCCGCCTGCTGGTGCAGGGCATGGCCCGTATCCGCGTCGATACCTATACCACGACGGAACCCTACCTGAAGGCGAAGGTCCTGCCCGCGCCGGAAAGCATCGAGTCCAGCATCGAAGTCGAAGCGCTCATGCGCAACATCGTCGAGCAGTTCACGCGGCTGGCCGAACTTGTGCCGAGCATTCCCGGCGAGTTGATCACCTCCACCCTCAACGTGGACGATCCGCTACAACTGGTGTACGCCATCGCCACCTACATCCGGCTGGACATTGGCGACCAGCAGCGTCTGCTCGAAGTGGACAGCGCCATCGACAAACTGCGCCTGCTGATGAGCATCCTTGCCAAAGAACTGGAAGTGCTCGAGCTGGGGCGCAAAATCCAGACCGAGGCGCAGACGGAGATCGAGAAAGTTCAGCGCGAATATTATCTGCGCGAACAGTTGAAGGCCATCCAGAAGGAATTGGGCGAGGGCGATGAGCAGACCGTCGAGATCGAAGAATTCCGACAGAAGATCGAAGCGGCGCAAATGCCGGAAGAACCCCGCCGCGAGGCACAGCGCGAACTGGAACGGCTCTCGCGTCTGCCCACCGCCGCCGCTGAGTATGGCGTGATCCGCACTTACCTGGACTGGCTGGTGAACCTGCCCTGGAACAAACGCACCGAGGACAACCTGGACATCCGCCATGCTCGAAAGGTGTTGGATGAGGATCACTACGGCCTGAAGGACATCAAAGAACGGATCATCGAATTTCTGGCCGTGCGCCGGTTGCGGGCCGAGCGCCAGACGGAACCTGCCGAAGCAAAGATCGTGCGCCGCGATTACGTCCGCCGGGAGCGTGAGGGCGCGATCCTGTGCTTTGTTGGGCCGCCGGGCGTCGGCAAAACGTCGTTGGGGGCGTCCATTGCGCGGGCAATGGGCCGCAAGTTCATCCGCATGAGTCTGGGGGGGATTCGGGATGAGGCGGAGATTCGGGGCTTCCGCCGCACCTACATCGGCGCGATGCCAGGCCGCATCGTACAGACCATCCGGCGTGGCGAAACGCGCAACCCGGTGATCATGCTGGACGAGATCGACAAGCTGGGCCGGGATTTCCGGGGCGACCCGGCCTCGGCACTGCTCGAAGTGCTGGACCCCGAACAGAACAATGAGTTCCGCGATCATTACCTGGACGTGCCCTTCGACCTCTCGGAAGTGCTGTTCATCACGACAGCCAACGAACTCGACCCGATCCCCGGCCCGCTGCGTGATCGGATGGAGATCATCACGCTGTCCGGCTACACCGAGCAGGAAAAGGTACAGATCGCCAGACGCTACCTCGTGCCGCGCCAGATACGAGAAAACGGCCTGCGCCCCAGCGAAATCCTGTTCACCGAGAAGGCGCTGCAACTGCTAATTCGGGATTACACGCGGGAGGCAGGCGTCCGTAACCTGGAACGGGTCATCGGCGGCATCGCGCGCAAAGTGGTGACGAAAGTGGCGGAGGGCCACCAGGGGCGCACGCGCATCACCCCCGCCGCCGTGCGTGACATCCTGGGCCGTCCACGTTTCGGCTACCACGAGGAGATCAGCGAGCGAACGGATTTGCCGGGTGTGGCGACGGGCCTTTCGGTGACAGCCATCGGCGGCGACGTACTGTTCGTGGAAGCCACGCATATGCCCGGCGGCAAGTCGTTCCAGTACACCGGGCAACTGGGCGAGGTCATGCAAGAAAGCGCCCGCGCCGCGTTCAGTTACGTGCGTTCACAGGCCAAAGCCTTGAACATTGCCGACGACTACTTCGACAAACACGACATCCATCTGCACGTCCCCGCCGGGGCCGTACCCAAAGATGGCCCCTCGGCAGGCGTGACCATGGCGACGGCGCTGGCCTCGCTGATCAGCCAGCGCCCGGTGCGCAGCAACGTCGCCATGACCGGGGAAATCACCTTGCGCGGGCAGATATTGCCTGTCGGTGGTATAAAGGACAAGGTGCTGGCCGCGCATCGCCTGGGGGTTGATACGGTCATTCTGCCCCGGCGCAACGAACCCGACCTGGCCGACGTGCCTGAAGACGTGCGCAGGGTCATGAAGTTTGTGCTGGCCGAGCGCGTGGAAGACGTGCTGAACGCTGCCTTAATGCCGCCGAACAATAAACGTAAAAAGACTCGCACCGGCAACAATCACAACCACACCTGACCGTGTTCAAAGAAGGAAGCTGCGTTGCCCAAAATAATGATTGTCGACGATGACCGGACGACAGTGAACCTGCTGAAAATGCTGCTGGAGATGGATGGCTTTGAAGTGACCCTCGTGCCCAGAGGCAGCATGGTCCTGGAAAAAGCACATCAGGAAAGCCCTGATATTTTTCTGCTCGATTATCACCTGGCCGACATGGATGGCACGGCGGTCATCAAAAACCTGCGCGCCGATCCGCAATTTGCCCGCACGCCCATCATTATGTCGTCGGGCTTGAATGTCGAAGACGAAGCCAAAAAGGCCGGCGCGAATCTGTTCCTGGTCAAACCGTTCGAGCCAAGCAACCTATCAGGAATCCTCAACGAACTGTTGGAGTAAGTGTGTGACTGTCAAATCAAAACGAACCCGAACGCAGTGGTTCCGTATAGACTTGCACCTGCATACGCCCGGTTCCGCCGACTATCAGGAGCCGGACGTAAGCTATCTGGACATTCTGCGCCGCGCCGAAATGCGTGGCCTGGATATTATCGCCTTTACCGACCACAACACGGTAGCGGGCTATCAGGCCATGCTGGCCGAGATTGACCGGCTGGCGATGCTGGAACAACTGGACCGCGCCCAGCCGGAAGAAAAGCGCCGCCTGGCCGAATACCGCCGCTTGCTCGACAAAATCCTGGTCTTGCCGGGCTTTGAGTTCACGGCCACGTTCGGCTTTCACATTCTGGGCATCTTTTCGCCGGAAACGCGCGTCCGGCAGCTTGAGCACATCTTGCTTAGTCTGAATATTCCGCCCAATACGCTGGATGAAGGTTCGTCCAACGTCGGTGCGTCGGCGGACGTACTGACTGCCTATCGCACTATCAACGAGGCGGGCGGGATCGTGATCGCCGCGCACGCCAACTCAACACACGGCGTCGCCATGCGCGGCTTCGACTTCGGCGGCCAGACCAAAATCGCCTACACCCAAGACCCCTATCTGCATTGCCTGGAAGTGACCGACCTGGACCGGCGCGGGCGTGCTACAACAGCCCGTTTTTTTGATGGCACGAAGCCCGAATATCCCCGCCGGATGCGCTGCATCCAGGGGTCGGACGCACACCGCCTGTCCAAAGACCCGCGCAGCGAGAAAAACCTGGGCGTCGGCGACAGGATCACCGAAGTGTCGCTGCCGGAGCGCAGTTTTGAAGCACTGCGCGAGATGTTCCAGAGCAACGACTTCGCCCGGTCACGTCCGTTCCGGGGCAGCAGCAAAGACGTTTACGATTACGTGCAGGCGGCGCGCGAGGAAGGCGAGAGCATCGTTCAGGCTTTCCACGAGTCGATGTCGCGCCAGGGCGGGCATCTGTACGCCGTGATCGCGGACGTGTGCGCCTTTGCCAACACCAACGGCGGCACGATCTACATCGGCGCCTCGCCCGACTCGACCAAACCACCCGTTGGCATCGACAACATCGGCGAAAACATTGAGACACTGCGCAACGAGATCGCCCACAAGCTGGCGCCGCCGCTCGAAGTCGAGATCGACGTCCAGGAAACGGCAGGCAAAGCAGTCATCCGCGTGCAGGTTCCACGCGGCGACGACCCACCTTATGCCATCGACGACAACAAAATCTACGTGCGCGACGAGGCCGAAACGTCGCTGGCCGTGCGCGATGAGATCGTGCGGCTCGTGCAGAAAAATCCGCGTGTGGTGCGGGCCGAGCCAGCCGAAGCGATGGAAGAAATGGCCCCGCCTCTGCTGCCTGAGCATGAAGCGGAGGCTGAGATGCCCGAAGCTGCCGAGGGCGAACTGGCGGTGGAGGCCGAAATGCCCGAAGCGGTTGAAGCGCGTCCCGCCGAGCCAGCCCGTAGATCACGGCGTGGGCGCGGTGGTTCGCGCGCGGCGCGAGAAAAACCCGTGCTATCAGGCGCGCCCCGTACCGGAGTCGAAATCCTGGGGACGGAAACGCGCAAGGGCGAGCAGTACCACATCATGCGCGACCTGCGCAATGGCAACATTGTCAAGAACGTGACTCGCACCTCAGCGCGCCGCCTGTGGCATTACGCCATCACCGAGCGCGAAGCCAATCCAGTTGACCCGAACCGTGTGCAGTGGGCGGGTGATGTCGGGTTGTGGAAGCGCTACAAGCGCGGCGGTGTGGTCCGCTACGACCTGGTGCAGCGCGAGAACGGCAACATACGTGTCTACTATGGGGTCACCGAGGACGGGATGCACGGCCCCTGGCAGCAGTTCATCAGCGACGAGGAAGCGCCAGTAGAAGAAGAACAGGAGAAGGGTGACACTGAGTGAAAGCAGGCACGTTCCTTGTCAGCGGGGAGGGCAGGGCAGATGCCGAGAACATTAAGGTCGTCACTCATATCCATGTGCGATGCGTAACGCAAGCTGAAGGGCCAGTCATTATGCCGATAAATCCCAGGATGCAGTCGAGAATCCCGGTGCAGTCGCGCAACTGGCAGATGTCGCCGAGCAGCGAATATGCCCTGGGCGAGTGCCCGCAGTGTGGGGCCATCGGAGAGTCCCAATGGGAATCTCCTCTGCCAGGTAATGACTTCGTTCGCCAGGAGTGGTTTGAGTGTCCGTCTTGCGGAATTGAGTACGTTTACCAGACAACGGCGGCATATCGCTATTCACACATTGAAGCTGGCACAGAGGAGATGCGACCAGCGTCCAGCCAATCGGAGGAAACCTGTGAGCACCGTTGGCTGTGGCACGAGGGCAGTCACGGGCGGCCCAGCTATATGGAGTGTGAGAAGTGCGGTCTCGTCAAGCTGGAATAAGAATCCCGCCCTTCAATCTGGAGGGCGGGATCAATTGATCACTGCATCAAAGCGCTGTTATTCATTCGGTCATCCCCCGCACGACGCATACGTCATGTCATAGCGGAGAATGTCCCAAAGCGACTCTTCCCTTTCTGACCGCGCAATAGACAGCCAGGCGGCACGTGCTGATTTCCGACGCTTGTCGGCAGGCGCGGTGGTGACCGCGGCCAGTCGTGCCTGTGCCGACGACAGTCGCTCGTTATTGAGCACGTCCTGGCAGAGGACCTTCTCGCGCAGAATATGACGGATACTGCTCGAGGGGACTGTTAGTTCTGGATAAAGGATTCTGAGCTTGCGCTGGATGGCATGTACAATGTCATCCGACTCTAAAATAGCGGCAATGAGGGTGCCGTCTCTGACTTCAACGGGTAGATGCTCCACAATGGCCTCCTTGAGGCAACCCCGCTTTAGATGTTCTCTACCTATCCAGTTTATATGCGCTTCGGCCATAGGGGTTAGGTCAATTTGTACTATTTTTCACATGTGTTTCCTGTACAATTTGCCGAATCCATCGGCTATCAACCGAAGAACTGGCGCTTACTCATTCGCCTTATGAAGGGGAAAGACACCGACGCTTCAACTGGATATATGAGCGTAAGCCTTATGAAGATACGCCCTGTGCCGGATTCGCCATCGCATACACATGGTCAGGGTGCGTGTAGCCTTCAAACATTACGTCTTTCTCGTAGCGCATCCCGGCCTTTTCTGCCACGCGGATTGAGGGCACATTCTGCGGGTCGATCATGGCAATCAAGCGCTGCAAGCACAGCACATTGAAAGCATAATCGCGGACGGCGAGCACGGCTTCTGTTGCATAGCCTTGCCCCCAGACGGCGCGAGCCAACCGGTAGCCGATTTCAACCTCAGGCTGCCTGGCAACATCCGGGAAGTAGAACAGACCGCAGTACCCAATCGTCTCACGGCGGCGCTTTTCGACTACTGCCCAGGGGCCGAAACCCCACTTTGGATAGTAGTTCTCAAGGCAGCCCTGCACCCAGTTGCGTATCCACTCGGCGGTCTGGACGCCGGGGCCAAAACGCATCACTTCAGCGTCACCGAAGATGCGCTGCATGGCCGCCACGTCCAGCAGGTGAAAGTGTCGGAGAATCAGCCGCTCTGTTTCGAGGACGATCATGGATTATGACAACCGAATCCTGATTGTGGGATCGTTTGTGCGAGGCCCCTATTCTTCCCCCAGGCGCAGCGTCTGGCTCAACGACAGGCGGCTGACCAGCACCAGGCTGAACGCCAGCACCGCTGCCAGCACCAGCGCGATCAGGCCCGCGTATTGGAGCAGCGCGCCGATCTCGGCCTGGACGACGAACGGCGGCGTGATGCGCTGGCTGGCCGTGTCCAGCGCCAGCCGGGGAACGACCTGGCCGCTCAGTAGCGCGCCCAGCATGCCACCCAGGATCGCGCCCAGCAAGATGACGAAGATTTGCTCGAAGGCCAGTTGCCGCACCAGCCGCGCTGACGACAGGCCAAGCGCCCGCAGGACGCCGAACTCGGTACGGCGGGCGACGGCAGTCAGCGCGGCGTAGGTCAGCAGCCCGACGACGCTCAGGGACATGGCGACGATGAAAGCCAGCAGCAGCAGGCCAAGCAGACCCTGGCTGAGTGGATCGGTGCGCAGGTTCGCCAGTTCGCCGGGGATGGTCTGGGCGGACACGATGGCCGTGTTGCCCTCCGCCGGGTGCAGCGAGGCCAGCAGCGCGCCAATGTCCGCGTTGGGCTGCGCCTTGAGCCACACCTCGTCGGGATAGAGCGCCGCACTGGGCCGTCGATTCAACACGTATAGCAGCGAATCGCGGTCGGCGATGGCGAAGGGATGGTTTTTCTCGTCACTCGTCCAGCGGCCCTCGATCTGCTGCGCGTCGTAGAGCGTCGGGTAGTAGCGCTGGCTGCCCACAATCTGAAACGGTACGGTCACGCCTTCCAGGTTGCGCAGCGTGAGGACCTGCCCGCGTTGCAAATCGAGCTGCGCCATCAGGCTGTCGCTGGCAATGAGCGACACGCCCTGGAGTGCCGGGTAGTTGAGCAGCAGCCCGACAGTGGTCGACTCCGCCGATTGATCCCAGGTGGCAATCAGGCTCTGGCCGCGCCCGGCCTCGAAACCCGCCGACAGCGTGCCCTGGCTGAATGCGCCGCTGTCGTAGGCAAATTCCCAACCGCTTGCGCCGAACAGGTCGAGCGGCTGACGCTTGCCACTGCCGTCGATGCCGGACAGCCCGGCCAGTGTCAGGCGCAGATCGCGCTCGCCGTTCCGGTTGCGCGCCCGGTGATCCCAGTACACAGACACCAGACGCAGCGGCGCGGCGGGCTGGTAATTGAGTGACGACAGATCGGCTTCAAGGTACGCCCACCCTGTCGTGACGAACGCGCCACCGCCTGTGAAACCGGGCAACTGCGGCCCCGTGCTGGCATATTCGACTTCCGTGACCTTGAACGGCACGCGCAGCCACGCGCCTGCGCCGTCCAGCAGCCGGGCCGTGATCGCCGTCCGGTAACGCAGCCGATCCAGGTCGGGCGTCGGCAAGGCGAATGCGCCCGGCACGGTGAATTCCGCCCACAGGCCGAGCTTGCGCGGCACGAAAGGCAGCGCTCCACCCCGTTCAGGCAATGGAGTCGGCTGTCCGGGTGGGCGTGGGGTCTGCACTTCGCCCAGGTCGGGCCGCCAGTAGATCGCGCGTTGAAACGTATCTGCGTCGATGGCAAGCAGATCGCCAGCCAGCGCATTTTTGGCCGGGTCGCTCTGATAGTTGACGTTGGGCCGCCGCCAGCCGGTGCTCACTGCAGAGACTTCGGGCAGCGCCGCATAGATCGCGTCCGGGCGGGCGCGGGCCGCATTCAGGCGCATGTCACGCTCGGTGAAGCGGATATCCGTGCCGATCTTGTATTCAGCCTGGTCGATCTGGCTGCGGTTGAGTGTGGCCCGAAAGCTGGTCGCAAACCAACCGATGCCGACTGCCAACGCCAGCAAAAAGGTGATGCGCCCGTAGTGGATTGGTTCGCGGCTCAACTGCCAGCTTGCCAGCGGGCCGATCAAGCCCCGCCCCGCTGCCAGGATGCGCGCCAGAATCGCAGCCAGCAGCGGGAACAGCCGCAGCAGCACGCTCCCCAGCCCGAGGAACAGAAACGCGGGCGCGAGCAGCAAAAAGGGATCCGTCGTGCGCCCGCCCTCGGTGGTCGTAAAGAGCGGCGTATCTCTGCCAACCAGCCGCCACAGGGCCGCGATGCCCAGGACGACCAGCACCACGTCCACATAGTAACGCTGCCACCAGGGTTGCTGCTGGCTGCGCAGTGTCGCGCCGCCGGAGGTGACGAGCGGCAAGCGCAGCACGGGAGGCAGCGTCAACATGAGCGCGGCTAAGGCCATTGCCGCCGCTGCGGCTGAATAGGCAAACACATCGGGCGTCAGCACCAGCGGCAGATTGTTGTACCGTGCGAAAAAAGGCGTGATGGCGATCAAGACCTGCTGCGAGACGACGGGCGCGGCCAGCGCCGCCAGCGCGCATAGGATCAGCGCCTCCACACCCCGGAACGCAATAATCTGATTGTCTGTCGCTCCGCGACTCTGCAACATGGCGATCTCACGCCGTTCGCCGCGCCGCACCAGTGCCGCTGTGATGGACAGGAAAAAGATGACCATCGCCCCGACTTGCAGCAGGAGCAGCGCAAAGGGTATATCCAGCGTGCGGACGCTCCGTTCGTAGGCCAGCAGTGCCCCCGCATCGACATTTTGCCCGCCCTGTGTCTGCCAGTGGATCAACCCGGTGCTGTAGTTGAATTGCAGATCGGGATTGGCGCGGAAGGTGTCGGCCAGTTCATGGTCAAAATCCAACAATGCCTGTCGAGCCTCAGGACTGCGCACAAAGGGCAGCCGCGTTGGATCAAAGATCAAGCGCCAGCCGAACAGGGTAGGTGTGTCCGGCACGAAAGCAGTTGCCACACGCTCAAAGGCTGTTCGCGTCGTCAGGACGGGATATTCGGCCCGATAATCGCCTTGCCTGGCGACCACCCGCAGTGGCGATGGCTCCATCAGGTAGGCACGTTGCAGTGGGGTTGGCTGTTCGGGGGCGTTGGCAATGCCGACCACCCGTGCCCGAACGTTTTTGCTGGTCGGCCAGCCGCCGCGCGGCCCGCCCTGGTCGAGAAGCAGTACGTCGTTCAGGTTGACGCCCAGACTGTTCTGCACTTCGAAGGGAATGACGATCTCGATGTCGGCATCGGAAGGCGAATCGCCCGGCAGCCGCCCGCTGACCAGGGTCACGGCGTCCTGCCAGCCCTCGTAATAGGCGACATAGGCGCGCGTCGTGGGGCTGGCAGCACGCTCCTCTGTGCCCGACTGCGTGGCGGAAGGCGCAGGATCGACGTCCAGCGCGCTGGTTTCCCCGAAAAACGCGACCCGGTTCAGCCAGCCAGGGAAGCGCTGTCCGACGTGCCGGGCGGCTATCTCGCGGAACTGCCGATCATAAGCCTGAATGGCAGCATTCAGATCGGGCGTTTTGGACGCAATCAGGGATAGATTGGCGCTGGCGTTGGCTTCACTGGCGGGCAACTGATTCAGTCGTTCGACCATGCCGACCTGCGCCACTGCACTGGTGTACAGCGGTACAAGCGCGCCGACAGACGCACTCAGCAGCACGCCCGCGATCAGGGTCAGCAGGGATCGCCATTGTGAAAGGAGCCGCTGGAAGGCGAAGCGTCCGGCCCAACCAGCCGGAATTCGGTGGAGAGTGACAAGGCGCATCGCAAACGCCGTTAACGCGCAGGCGGGATGCAACGAACGTTGCGCGGATAATCGGGCAGTGCAAATCGCGCTATCGGCAGGGAGGTGAAGCGGATAGACATCCTGCCTTTGAGCACGCGCTTACATTTCCTCTTCTTCTTCGTCCGTGCCGCCGCGCTTCTTGAAGCGGTACGTGATCCGCCCGCGCTTGAGGTCATACTCGCTCAGTTCGACGCGCACGCGATCACCGAGCAGAATACGGATATAGTACTTGCGCATTTTGCCGGAGAGATAAGCCAGCACTTCGTGGCCGTTATCGAGCGCGACTTTGAAGGTGGCGTTGGGCAGCGCTTCTACGACATTACCTTCGACTTCGATTTTGCTATCTTCCTGTTTTGCCATACCACTCCTTTGAACGGAACGTTTTCGTGCTACAAAAACCTGTTCCTCCTCTCTGCACAAGCAGAGAGGGGCCAGGCGGTGAGGTTCACCAGCGTGGTTAGCGAATCGTGCGCTGCTTGCGGCGGGCGCGGCGGATCGCCTTCTTCTTCTGGATGCGGCGCAGTTCACTCTTGGACACGTGCCAGCGTTTGCGGCGCACGGTGCTTAGAATGCCACTCTTTGCCACCTGCTTGCGGAAGCGCTTGAGCAATTGCTCTTGCGACTCGTTTGGGCGTAAGACGACAGATGCCAATGCAGTTCACCCCCTTTCGTGTTCACAATCGTCCTAAAACTCAATAAGAAAGCAGGCGTGTCTGCCGCCTGCCTTCTTTGGTTGCTTATGAGGACTTGGGCACTTCACTCAAACCCGATGCGGCGGCCTGTCACTCCGCAACAGGTTCTTCTTCTGCAACCTCGACAGCAGCCGCAGAGTCTACATCAGAACTCTCAGTTGTGCCAGTCCCCGGCGGTACTACAGTCAGAATTGTGCCATGTTCTGCCGTCCAGCGAGCGCGCTCTTCTTCGGTAACATCTTTCAGGCTCAGGCCCAGCCGCTGGCGGTGGCTCTCGATGCTGATGATGCGCATCAGCAGTTTTTGGCCTTCGCGCAGCAGGCCAGTCGGGTCTTCGGGTGCAGGGTCGGCCATCTGGCTGGTGTGCAGCAGCGCCTCGATGCCCGGCTCCAGGCTGACGAACGCGCCGAACTGCGCCACACGGCTGACTTCGCCCTCGATAAGCTGGCCGACGTGATACAGCTCATCGACCATGGCCCAGGGATTCGGTTGCAGGCGCTTGAGGGACAGCCCAATGCGCTTCCCGTCCCGATCCAGCCGCAGGATGTAGACCTCGATCTCGTCGCCCACCGCCAGCAGTTCGCGCGGGTGTTTGACGCGATGCCAGGCCAGTTCACTGATGTGGATCAGGCCGTCCGCTCCGCCCAGATCGACGAACGCGCCGAAGTCGCGCAGGCCGCTGACGACGCCCTTGCGAATCTCGCCTTCCTGCAACTCTTCGAGCAGCGACTCTTTGCGCAGGTCGCGGCGGCCTCGCTGTGCGTCGCGCTGGCTCAACACCAGGCGGCGGCGCTTGCGATTGACTTCGATGACCTTGACGGCCACACGCTTGCCGACCAGACTGCTCATGTGCCCCTTGCGATCATTCTCGTTGAGGCCGCGTGGCAAGTCCATGACGTGGCTGGCTGGAACAAAGCCCCGCAGGTTGCCGAAGGGCACGATCAGCCCGCCCCGGTTGGCGTCGGTCACAACCCCTTCCCAGATATCGCCGCTCGCCATGAGTTCCTCGGCCTTCGCCCAGTCCTCGCTCTGGCGTGCCTGCGACACCGACAGGATCAGGTTGCCGTCCTGGTCTTCGGGGTTGATGACCATCACCGCTACTTCGTCGTTGACGTGGTAGGTGATGCCTTCCATGCGTTCGAGGTCGTTGCGCGGGACGACCCCATCGCGCTTCATGCCGACATCGACAATCATGCCCTGGTTGTCAATCGCCAGCACCGTGCCGGTCAGCAGGTCGCCCCGTTCCGGCTGCTCGAAGGCAAACGACTCTTCGAGCATCGTCATGAAGTCCATTTCTGGACTCAGCTCAGAACCTGATACTTCCATAAAAATTCGTGTCGCCCCCTTGAGGGATGAATTTGATTCTGGTGGGGCAGGCCGCAGAAAACAGCGCCGCTGCAAAATGAGGGCTACGGTGCGATTTCAGTTTGGCGAATGAGAAACGCTGAATTGGTAAGCGTCCAGACTGTGGCATGTACCGTAAGGTAATATTTTAAACGGCAGGTCGTAATGACACCCACGTGCGTGGCGCACTAAAATAGCGCTCCCCCCATCAGAATCTTGAAAACAGTATATCCGTTGGAATCCAGTTTGTCAAAGGCGGAGTCTACTGTTCTGGAAGATTAGCTTTGCTGCTGGCGATCTCCTCAGGTCGCAGGTTCACTAGAGCGGATGGGCCGAACGAGTGTGTGCCAGGTTCCACTGTACCCTTGAAGCCCCTGTGCCTGTTCCCGACAAGGTCGCCTGACCTGGCACGAGGGCTGCAACTTTAGATATTGTTGCGGGTTGTGATTTAGAGTACAATTCTGGTTACATCAGTTCCAACGAACGAAATTACGGACAGCAATTCTGCATCACTGTGCCTGTGGGCGCACGATCTCCAGGAGAGGCAGCGTTGAAGCGAGCGTTCTTATTGATCGTCATCGTCGCCGTGCTCATCGCGGGCGGTTACATCTCAATGGCAATCAGCAGGCAAGGCGCGCAGGCGATCCCTGGCCTGCTCGTCCAGACGAACAACCCTGAAGCCTCAGTTTCGGCGGTCACGCCGCAGAAGGGCGCGATCTTCTTCGCATTTACGGCGGTTGCACTTGGCTCCGTCGTGGGCATGGGGGCGACGATTGCCGTCATCTTCTGGCTGCTCAGTCGGGGTGTTACCAAAGTCAAGCAGGAGCGCACTCAGGGCTTCGTCTTCACGTTGAATCCGGCCACGCCGAACAGCGTCGGCGCAATACTGATGCGCCGCCCGCTGCTTACGGCTATTGTAGCGCTGATCATGCTTGCTATCCTGGTCGTGGTCGTCATTGTGACCAACAATGTGCTGGGCTTTTCCATCATGGCCGTGACGGTAGCGTTGATGCTTGCGCCGGTGGTCATCATTGGCGGGGCCATCTTGCTCAACCGGTCATAGGTGCTGCACCGTCAACACTGTTCCGGCCTCGATAGCCAGCGCTATCCGAGGCAGTTTTTTGTCAGGTGAGGACAGCATGTTCAAACAAACACAGGCCGAAAGCCAGTCCGACCAGGGTTTTACCGCAGATCGGGGGTTTGCCCGGCTGGTGCTGTACGCAGCTATCGTGACGCTGCTCATGATCGTCATCGGAGCTATCACCCGCGTTTCCGAGTCCGGAATGGGCTGCGGCACGTACTGGCCGGACTGCAATGGCCGCCTGATCCCTGAGTTCAAAGACGCTGCTACGATCATCGAGTTCGGCCACCGCCTGTTCGCGCTACTGGTTGGCCTATTTGCGCTGGCGGTGATTGTGCAGGCGTGGCGGCGTCATCGCTACGATCCCTCGCTGATGATTCCATCAGCGCTCGGCTTCGTGCTGTACTTCGTCCAGAGCGGCCTGGGGGCCATTACGGTCAGGCTCAACAACCAGTGGGTGAGCGTGCTGCTGCACCTGGGTAACAGTATGCTGCTGCTGGCCTGCTACCTGATCGCGTGGGTCAATGCCCGCCGCCTGGGTGCAGATGACAGCGCGCCCCGGCTGCCGCTGGCCGAACTGCTTGCGACGACGGCGCTGACGTTCGTGGTGGCGCTGGTCGGGGCGGCGGTAGCGGGCAACAGCGCCACCAAAGCCTGCGTCGGCTGGCCGCTGTGCGCGGGGCAGGTGTGGCCCGCCGAGCAGGGGCCGCTTCAACTCCTGAATATGCTGCACCGGATCGTGGCAGGGTCGCTCGGCCTGCTGCTCATTTTGCTGGTGATCCAGAGTTTGCGTGGTGGCCCGATGATGCGCCGGGTGCTGTGGGCAGCGCTGGCGTTGTATCTTGCGCAGGCGGCACTCGGCGCGCTGGTTGTACTGGTCAATGGCCGCGAAATCCTGGTGGTTGTGCGTTCTCTACACGTTGTCTTTGCGGCAGCAACCTGGTCGGTGATGGTGATAGCGAGTTCGATTGCATGGTTACAACAATCCTTAATCAGGGTGAACCGGAGCGCGCCAGTCGGAATGCGCTCCGTGACTACCTCCAGCTAACCAAGCCCCGGATCGTCGTCCTGCTGATCTTCACGACGGTCACGGCTATGGTCATCGCGGCGCAGGGTCGCCCGCTGCCGGTGTTGACGCTGGCAGCGACCATCCTGGGCGGGTCGCTGGCCGCAGCCGGGGCGAGTGTGCTGAACCAGTACATTGACCGCGACATGGACAGGCAGATGGCCCGCACCCGGAACCGCCCCATCCCGGCGGGCCGCATCGCCCCGGTGAATGCACTGGTTTTCGGCTTTGCGCTGCTGGCCTGGTCGGCGCTGATCCTGGGGCTGCTGGTCAACTGGCTGACGGCGGGCCTGGCGATGCTCGGCGCGGCCTATTACGTGATCGTGTATACGGTGCTGCTCAAGCGCAACACCGTCGTCAACATCCTGATCGGCGGCGGGGCGGGCGCAATCCCGGTGCTGGTCGGTTGGGCAGCCGTCACCGGGAGCCTCGCGCCACAAGCATTCATTCTGTTTGCCATTGTCTTTTACTGGACGCCACCGCATAGCTGGGCGCTGGCGCTGCTGGTCGATGCCGATTACGAGAAGGCCCACGTCCCGATGATGCCGGTTGCGCGCGGCGCGGAAGTGACCCGGCTTCAAATATTGCTGTACTCGATCCAGTTGGTGGTGCTGACGCTGCTGCCCATGCCGTTCCGGATGCTAGGGACGTTCTACCTGATCGCGGCGGCGCTGCTGGGCGGCGGGCTGCTATTCGAGTCGGTACGTTTGATCCGCGAAGGCAGTAAAGCAGCAGCGCGCCGGACGTACAAGTACTCGACCATGTACCTGGCGCTGCTTTTCCTGGCGATGATTCTCGATCAGGTCGTCTTCCGCATCCGGTAGTGCACATTAAATTAACATTAAGGCCATACCCTCCACTGACAAGTGCCACATGGCGCTGTGGC
>JAJPHV010000140.1 GCA_021325095.1 Chloroflexota bacterium
GAGGATAAAGACACAGACGAAGACGAGGGCGAGGAGCCAGCGGTGAAGGCCGAAGCGCCCAAGCCCGCCACGCCCTTCGGCAGCCGTCCCAACCCCTTCGGGCCGAAGCCGGGCGCGGACAAGGATGCCGACAAATCCGAGGATAAAGACACAGACGAAGACGAGGGCGAGGCGCCTGTGGTGAAGGCCGAAGCGCCCAAGCCCGCCACGCCCTTCGGCAGCCGTCCCAACCCCTTCGGGCCGAAGCCGGGCGCGGACAAGCCCGCCAGCAGCCCTTTCGCCAGGCCCGCGAGCAAAACCGAGGATGACGATAGCGCGGACGCACCAGACATCCGGCCCGCTACGCCCAAATTCGCGGCGACGCCTGGCAATCGCCCGAATCCGTTCGGCGGGTCGGCCAGCATTGCTCCGCGTCCTGTGCCGAAACCAGGTCTGGCTACGCCGCCGCCGAGCCTTGAAGAAGACGAAACCGACGAAAACGACAATGAACCCAAATACGTTGCAGTCGATGACGTGGAAGTTGATGACGAGCTGCCGTCCAGCGGCCCGCGTCCGACTCTGACCCGGCAAGCAGGAATAGCCCCGGCCAGTATGCCGCGCCCGGCGAACCCCGTGCTGCCGCGTCCACGCCCCGGCAGTGAAGCGCCCAAAGCCGAAGAACCCGCCCGGGCGGGTGAACCTGCTATTACACCTTCGGCGCAGGTGGACGCAACGCCCGTCAAGGAGCCGGAAAAGGCTGAGGCAGAAGTGAATGCGGCACCCGCCAAACCGGAAAGTGTGCCGGACAAAGCTCCGGCTGTGCCTGTCCAGAACACCGCCGCTGTTGCTGAAAAGGAACCTGCCGTAGAGGTCAAACCGGCACCTGAAGCAACTGCGCCGCAAAAGCCCGCTGTGGCTGAGAAGCCCCCGGAATCCGAAGCGTCCAGACCCGTTCCAGTGCCCGTTGCAGAGGCCAAACCGTCGTTGGAGGGCACGATCATCCGCAGCAAGAGTCCGTCGGGCTGGGAAATACCGGATTTCCGGGAGTTACTGGAAGCCGGGTCTCAGCACCAGATCAAGCAAGAAGTGCTCAACGAGCGGGCGCGGATCATCGAAGAGACGCTGAAATCCTTTGGCGCGCCGGGCAAGGTCGTGGAGATCAATTCTGGCCCGGTCATCACGCAGTTTGGTGTCGAACCGGATTATCTGGTCAACCGGCAGGGCAAAAAGACGCGCGTCAAAGTCAGTGCGATTGCGCGCCTGGATGCCGATCTGGCGCTGGCGCTGGCGGCGCGTTCCATCCGGATCGAGGCGCCCGTGCCTGGCAAAGGCTACGTCGGGATCGAAGTGCCGAATGCGGAGACGGCGCTGGTCAGCCTGCGTGACATCATGGCGTCCGAGGAATTTCAGAACATCAAGTCGAAGCTGCGCATCGGCCTGGGCAAGAGCGTGGACGGCACACCCATCGCCGCCGATCTGACTCAGATGCCGCACCTGCTCATCGCCGGGACGACGGGTTCGGGCAAGTCGGTGTGCGTGAACGCCATCATAAGCTGCCTGTTGTTGAACAACTCGCCGGACGATCTGAAGATGATCATGGTTGACCCGAAGCGCGTTGAACTGACGGGTTACAACGGCATCCCACACCTGATCTCGCCTGTCGTGGTGGACCTGGAACGGATCGTCGGCGTGCTCAAGTGGGTATCGCGCGAGATGGACGAGCGCTACAAGAAGTTCTCGCAGGCGGGCGCGCGCAACATTTCCGATTACAACAGCCGGGTCGGCCCCAGCGATCCCAAACTGCCGTACCTGGTGGTGATCGTCGACGAACTGGCCGACCTGATGATGCTGGCCCCCGAAGAAACCGAAAAGGTGCTGACGCGGCTGGCGCAGATGGCACGTGCCACCGGCATTCACCTCGTCATCTCAACACAGCGGCCCAGCGTAGACGTGGTGACGGGGCTGATCAAGGCCAACTTCCCGGCGCGCATCTCGTTCGCGGTGGCGTCCAGCGTGGACTCGCGGGTCATCCTGGATCAGCCCGGCGCGGAAAAGCTGCTGGGGCGCGGCGACATGCTCTACCAGTCGCCAGACGCGGCGGCTCCACTGCGTATGCAGGGTGTGTTTGTCTCTGATGCGGAAATCAACCGCATCACGCGCTACTGGAAAAACGCCCGCACCAGTGCGGATGGCGGCGGCTCAACCCCGGCGGGTACGTCGAGCAGCCTGTTCGACCTGAACAAGCCGGAGCCGGTGCAGTCACGCTCGGAGCGCTTCAGCCAGCCCGCCGCCAGCAGTACACCCCTGAGCCAGCGCCTCTTTGGCGATTCGGTCACGGAGCCGGACAAGCCGAAAACTGTCAGTACCCTGGCCGACAGCGTTGGCGAAGACGACGACATGTACGACGAGGCCGTCCAACTGGTCAAGAAGATGAACAAGGCCTCGATTTCACTGCTGCAACGTCGGCTGCGCATCGGCTACACGCGCGCTGCCCGCCTGATCGACTTGATGGCGCAGCGCGGGGTGATCAGCGCCAGCGCAGAAGGCGACGACGGGTCGCGCCAGGCGATCTCATCGGATAGTGGTGAGGGCAGCCACCGCGTTCTCTAGCGCTTTCCCGGCCTTTGAAGCAGGAACAATGTGACCTCTCTCCATGATCATTGAGGGGGAGAGGTTATTTTTTCTGGGTGGCGGCCTGCGTTGCGGCCCCGGTGGTTGCCGGCCCTGCTTTCGTTGGATCGGCGGTGGGCAGGCTGGCAGTGGTAGCAACGGCAGTCGGTGGGGCAGCCGTCGTCGGGTCCGCGGTGGGCGGGATGGCGGTGGGCGGAACCTCTGTTGTGGGTGGGACGGATGTGGCGGTGTGGGTGGCCGTATGGGTAGCGGTGGGCGTCGGCGGCACGGATGTGGTCGGCGGAATAGCGGTGGGCGGAACGGCAGTGGTCGGGATGACGATGGTGGTGCTGGTCGGCGGGATAATGACGATAGGCGTTTGAGTCGGCGGCAGCGGGATGGGTGTCCTGGTGGGGATGATCGGCGTAAAGGTCAGTGTGTAGGTGGGAAAAAGCCTGATCTGAGTCGGCGTCGGGCGCAGCGGGGAGAGCGAGGCATCGCCGAGGGTCGGGAAGGGCGTAATCGACGGCACAAGTGAGAAGGCCAGGGTGGGCGTCAAGGGCGTTCCAGCAGTAGTGGCGGTGACAACCGGTGTACGCTGGCCGCCGCGCGGGGCAACACCCAGCAAAACAAACCCGACACAGTAGCAGGGAAGCGTCGCCAGGATGATGAAAAGCAGGGTGGTCTGGATCGTCCGCTGCCTGCGGACAGCGGCCTCCGTGACACGTTCCATTCAGGATGCTCCTGGCCTTGCACGACTCCACGATGTCTGGTCAAATGTACGCGCACATACTAGCACCGGATCGGCTGCACTGTCAATCAAGGATGCTCATCCAGGCAGTTTAGCCGTTTTCAAATAGAGGCGAAATCTTATGCAATACCGTCAGCTTGGACGAACCGACATGAAAGTCGCCACCGTCAGCTTTGGTGCATGGGCCATTGGCGGCAGTTGGGGGCCGGTCAACGACGACGAGTCGCTGGCGACGCTGGAGCGGGCTGTCGCCCTGGGCGTCAATTTCATTGATACGGCAGATGTGTACGGCGATGGGCGCAGCGAGCGCCTGATCGCGCGGCTGCGCAAGAACCACCCGCACGACACGATCTACGTGGCGACGAAAGCAGGCCGTCGCGCCGATCCGCACGTGGCGAGCGCATACAACCGGGCCAACCTCACGGCCTGGGTGGAGCGCAGCCTGCGCAACCTTGAGGTCGAGGCCATCGACCTGTTGCAACTGCACTGCCCGCCGCCGCCCGTGTACGACAGGCCGGAAGTATTCGGCATCCTGGATGATCTGGTGAAGGCGGGCAAGGTGCGCTATTACGGCGTCAGCGTGGAAAAGGTCAGCGAGGCGCTGAAAGCGACCACCTACCCGAACGTGCAGTCGATCCAGATCATCTTTAACATGCTGCGGCTGAAGCCCGCCGACGAGTTCTTCCCGACGGCCACAGCACGCCAGGTGGGCGTTCTGGCGCGGCTGCCGCTGGCGAGCGGGTTGCTGGCGGGCAAGCTGACGGCGCAGTCCACCTTTGCGCCGGACGATCACCGCAGTTACAACCGTGAGGGCGCGTCTTTTGACAAGGGCGAAACCTTCTCTGGGGTCCCCTTTGAACGCGGCCTGGAAGTGGTCGAGCAGCTAAAGCGGATCAAGCCAGAAGGCATGACGATGGCGCAGTTCGCCATGCGCTGGATTCTGATGTTTGACGCCGTGACATGCGTAATCCCCGGCGCGAAGCGGCCCTCGCAGGAAGAAGAAAACGCTGCCACTGCCGACCTGCCGCCGCTGTCGGCGGACGTGATGCAGGCCGTGCGCGACATCTACGACAGCCAGGTGCGGGAACTGGTGCATTCGCAGTGGTGAAGCACTAGCGCCGGGGCAGCAGCATGACCCCGGCCACCAGCACGAGCAACACCGCGCAGAATATAGCCGTAGCCAGGCGGCGTCTGAAGCTGCTATTATCAGCGTCCTTGCCTGTGAGCAAGGCCGTTTGCGGATCGTGGGGCAGACACAGCACTTCCACGCGCTGACCCTTCTTGATCTGCTCGTGGTGCTTGCGGCTGATCGGCTGCGTGTGCTCGTGCTGGCTGCCCCCGCAGTCATAGCGGTACGTCACGAAATAATCCAGTGCCCTGGGGTTCCGGGAAGTGCGGCTCTGGCGCACTTCTTTGCCCAGGACCTTCGCGGCGACAGCTACCCCCTGGCGCTTCAATTTGCTGATGGCGAGCCATTCGACGGCGGCCATCACACCGTAATACAGGGTGACGCCCACCCAGGCCAGCAGCAGCACTACGTCGATGGCTTCGAGGTTTCTCATTGCTTATCCACTGAGAGCACGGCCTGATGCGCGCCCAGGCCGAGCAGATTGTTTGACTGGTAAGCCAGGGTCGCGCCCTGGTCGATCAGCCGCTGGATGCGGCGAGAGAGGCTGTCGTGCGGGTAAGTGCGCTCGTCCAGCAGCAGAAAACGCACGCCTTCGCCCCGCCACTGTACGATGGGTTTTTCGTCCACGTTCCAGGGAATCTGCCAGTCCCAGGTCTGCGCATTCGGCCATTGCCGGGTGAGCGCAACAGTGCCCTCGGCCTGTCCATCGGCGGCCAGCCGCGCCGCATCGGGGACGTGCTCGGCCAACCACTGCGCCGTTGCCCGCTGGTTGAGCGCTTCGGCGATCAGGCCGAGGGCGAGGGTGATCGACACCAGGGCAGCGGCGAGACGAATTATTCGTGCCATGCCCGGCCCTAAAGCACCGGGCTGAAGCAACAAAGCCCGCTGAAGCAGGCTAGAGGCGGAATCAGAGAGATGGATAGGAGGCCGAGATAGTACCACTCGAGTCAGCTCGATCAAGAAGAGCAGGTTCAGGAGGGCGACCTGCGTGGAGACGTTGACATAGTAAGCCGTCAGGCCCAGGAAGGTGAAGCGCGCCGCCACCTGCAAAACGTTGTTGGTATAGGTATACAGCGTTCCCAGGGCGACCCACCACAGCCGCCGCTCTTGCGCCAGCGCGATCACGATCAATACGGCCCCGGCGTACAGGTAGCGCTCGTGAATCTGCGTGGGCAGCAGGAACGCGCCGTAATACAGCGCCGAGGCCCAGACGAATTCGCGCTTTTCGCGGGGATGCTTCCACATATCCACGCCGATTAGCAACGTGTATGCGCCAAGCATGAGCAGCCCGGCCTGCTTGAGCGTCAACGGCCCCAGGATGGGCAGAGCATCGGTGAATGGGCTGCCATCCGGCCACAGGCCGCTGGCCCTGCCGAGCGGGAGCAGCAGTTGCCAGAAGTTGTAGGCGTTGTTGGTCACGTCCGGGTAGCGATCCGTTGCGCCCAGGTAGGGGGACAGCGCATTGTCGAAGCCGCTTGCCAGCACGAACGGCGCGTAGACTACCGCCACGAGTACAGCGGCACTCAGAATGCCGAGCGCAGTCGTGCGCCAGCCGCAGCGTCGGAAGGTCAGGATCAGCATCAGCGGGGCCAGGACGACGCTTTGCTGTTTGGTCAGCAGAGCCAGCGCAAAGCATACCCAGGCCCGCAGTGGCCGCTCACGGTTGAGCGCGATCAGGGCCAGCACCACCGGCAGCATGTACATTGACTCGTTCTGCCCCCACCAGGCGGATGTGACGACTAGGCCGGGGTGAATCGCCAGCAAGCCCGGAATCGTCCAGCGCAGCCAGCGCTCACGGCGCAGCCAGGCATAGACAGCGGCGACGAGCGCCAGTTCCGCCGCGACAGAGGGCACTTTGAGCCAGGATAGGTAGACCGAATCTTTCAGCGGGTCGAGGGCCAGCCCGGTGGCCTGCTGTACCAGCCCGATGGCCCCGTGCGCGGCAATGGCGATAGGTGGGTAAGTGCGCAGGGCTTCATCGACGTAGAAATTGAACAGGCCGCGCTGCTGGATGGTCTTGATCCAGCCGGTGGAATTGAACATGTCCGGGCTGTAGCCGAGGCCGGGCATGTACCCGATGCGCAGCAGAAGGGCCAGGACGAGGATGAGGAGCAGCGGAAGCCAACTCGCCTCATGTGCGGCAAGGTGGGACAGACGGAATCCAGTCGGGCGGCTCTGAGGCAGGTTCAAGGGTCTATGCGCGCCCTGGTTCTCCTCCCAGGCAGGAAGAAAAACCAGGGCAGCCAGCTACGGGCGCGGGTTAAAGAAGAAGTTGAAGCCGAAGTAACCTGTCGTGCGGCCACGAACCAGCACCGACAGCGGCGAACCGCGCAGCGGCACGCCGCCCACGTCGTTCGGCACGGTGAAACGGGTATTCAGCGTGCCATCAGGGGCGGTCACAGCACTGCCCGATGCGATAGTCGGATAGGGCGAGCCGACGGGCGCGATGAAGATGTCCACCGTTTCATTGGTGGGGAAGTTGACGCCCGTGATGACAATCGTATCGCCGGGGCCAGCCTGCCGCGTGTTGAAGTCAATGGACGGGAAAACGCCCGGGGGCGGCAACACCAGGCCGGTACTGGCGGGTGGCGGAACCGGTGTTGGCGCGGGCGGGACGACGACGCTGCCAGGCAGACAAATCACCTGCCCCACCCTGATAAGGTTAGGGTTGGGCAGGTTGTTGATCTGTTGCAGGATCGGCCAGGTCGTGCCGTTTGCCAGGGCAATACGGAACAGATTTTCGCCGGGCAGGACAATATGCGATGGCGAGCAGATGGCCTGCGCAGCGGCCCGCGTCGCGGGCGCGGTTCCTACCAGCAGCGCCACCACCACCAGCACCGCCACCAAACGGAACTTGCCAGACTGCATATCCACTTTCATCTGTATACCTCCGGGTGAAAGCCCACAGCCACAACCACGCCTGGTTCATCGCCGGGTATAGGGGTTGCTGATCATAGCTTAAACAAATTTGGGTAGAATACAACTGTTGTCCGGCTTAGAATTTGTTGAGCAATTCCCACGGGTTATACTCGGCGCGAATCTTGGGAAGGAGATATTGTAATATGACACGCCTGACAGGGTGGACGGCGGCCCTACTTGCTTTGATCCTGGTGCTGTTACTGGCCGGCACGGGTTCGATCTCCCCGCACGCGAATGCGGCGACAGCCGAGCCGACGCTGGCGGCCACCGAGGCCAGCACCGCAGAACCGGACGAGAACGCCGACAACAGGCCGATCAGTTTCGTCAAAGCGCCATCACCGGAGGCCGGGACCATCGGCATCAGCCTGGGCGATACGCCGAACGTGATCCGGCTTCAGACCGTTGTTGCCAACGGCCCCGCCGGGAAAGCGGGGATGCAGGTTGGCGACGAGATCGTGGAAGTGAACGGCAAGGCGGCGCAGAGTCGGGACGCCGTGATTGCGGCGATTGTGGCTTCGAAGCCGGGTGACACTATCACGTTTACCGTCAACCGGAAAGGCGAGAAACAGGAGATCAAAGTCCCGGTCAGCACCCGTCGCGCAGTATACTGCCCGCTGTCTGCACCGAGCACCAAAGCCGGCAAAGCCCCTATCAAAGACCCGATTATCGCCGAGAAAAACTGGGCCGTCGCGCCGGGTGGGTCGCCGGGTGTCGCGCTGTCGATCCAGAACGGCAAGCTGACCTTCGTAGACCGGGGACAGACCGGCAATTGGGCGGGCCTCGCCACTTTGAAAGCCAGCCAGTTGCCCGAGTTCATCTACACTGTCGATGTCACCCAGTCCAGCCAGAACATCGGCGGGCTGATCCTGAATTACCGTTCCACCACTGGTTTTTACCTGCTGCAACTGATTCCCAACGGTTCATGGACGATGACAGCTATCTACAGTGACGGCTCCAGCGCCGGAAGCCTGTCTTTCAGTGAGCCATCGCTGAAGGCTGCCGACGCCAACGACCCGAATTCGACAACGACCAACACGGTAACGGTGCAGGAAGAGGGCGGCAACATTTACATCAGCTTTAACGGCACGTTCGCCTGTGGCACGCCGCTGACCCAGTTTGGCGACCCGCCCATCCAGCGCGGATCGGTAGGGGTGTTCGGGATCGTGTACAACATGCTGTCCAGCACCAACCCAACCTTCAGCAACATTACGCTGTTCCAGCTTGCATCCAGCGCGACCCCAGTCGCAACGCAGGCGGCGACGGCGGCAGCAACAGAAGCAGCAGGCTGACTGTGCCTGACCAGGAACCTCACCCCCGGCCCCTCTCTGCAAGCAGAGAGGGGAGCAAGCCGCAGAGGCAGCGCCAACCGGTTCCCCCGATTCGAATTCGGAGTGGGGGTCAGGGGGTGAGGTAACCCCCCCGAGCAAAATAATGATAGGGCAAACCGCTTACGGACGCAGACGCTCCACCACCGCGTCCAGTTCGAGCAGTTCGGCGGTTCTGCTATCGCGCCGCTTCCACTCCAATTTGCCTTTATTGCGCTCGGAGACGACCAGCCGCACCGGGATGCCGACCAAGTCGGCATCGGCGAATTTGACGCCCGGCGAGTCGGCCCGGTCATCCCACAGCACGGACAGCCCGGCGTCGGTCAGGTGACGATAGACGGCCTCGGCTTTCTGGTCGCTGCCGCCCAATGAAATCAGGTGAACCTGGAAGGGCGCAACGGCCTCAGGCCAGCAGATGCCCCTGTCGTCGTGGTACTTCTCCACAATGGCGGCCAGCGTGCGGCCCAGGCCGATCCCGTAGCAGCCCATGTACAGCGGCTTCTCCTTGCCGTCCTGGTCAACAAAGACGGCTCCTTCCATCCTGGCGGAATAGTGATAGCCAAGCTGGAAGATGTTGCCGACCTCGATGCCGCGCTTCTCGATCAGTGTTTGCCTGCCGTCTTCGGTCAGGTAGCCCGGCTGCGCCATCGCAATGTCGGCCAGCTTCTCACATTCAAAATCGCGCCCATAGTTGACGTTGATCGAGTCGGTTTCGGCTTCCTTCTGCCCGCCGATGAAGTTGCGAACGGTGGTCAGGGACAGGTCGCCAATGTAGCGCGCGCCCTGGTGTCCCCAGGAATGCACCCACCCGCGCTGCGTGCCGATGCGCGCCAGGTCGGCGTCGGTAGCCTCTTCAAGCTGGCCGACGGCATCGACAGCATGTTCGAGCTTGATCTTGTTGACTTCCAGGTCGCCCCGGATCGTTCCGATGACGATCTCACCCGTCTGCACGTTGCGGTAGACGACGTTTTTGAGGAAACGCGAGGCTGGCAGGCCGTAATGCTTGACGTTATCCTCCATCGTTTTGACCCACTCCGGCTGCGGGATGATCTGGAAGGGTTTGATCTCCTCGTCGGGGTTGATCGGTTCGCGCCGGAACTTCGCCACGTCCTCGTGAGCACGGTACGAGCCGTCGGCACTTTCCAGGTAGCGGCTCTCGCCGACCTCGCTTTCGACGATGAACTCGTGGCAGTACTCACCGCCGATGTAGCCGTTGTCGGCCTCGACCTGCGCTGCCTCCAGGCCGAGCCGCCGGAAAATGCGGTGATAGGCTTCGGCCAGCGTGTGGTAGGTTTGCTGAAAGTCGCTGGCGTCGCGGTCAAAGGAGTAGGCATCCTTCATCACGAACTCGCGCACGCGCAGCAGCCCACCCCTGGCGCGTAGTTCGTCGCGGAACTTGGTCGAGAACTGGTAGACCGTGAAGGGCAGATCGCGGTAGCTGATCTTGAACTTGCGCACCAGATCAACAAACATTTCCTCCGCCGTGCCGCCCAGGACAAACTGCGCATCGCTGCGGTCCTTGACTGTCATCAGTTCAAAGCCCACCGATTCGGTGCGGCGCGTCTCCTTCCAGAGCGAGATCGGGTGCAGCAGGGGCGTGATCATTTCCTGACCGCCCACGCGATCCATTTCCTCCTTGATGATGGCCCTGATCTTCTCGTGAACCCGCCAGCCTAGCGGCAGGAAGTAGTAGCGCCCGGCGGTGGATTCGCGCACAAAGCCGCCTTTGGTCAGCAGTTGGTGGCTGATGAACCTGGAGTCTTTCAGTTCGCCGTGCGTGGTCTTGCCAAACAGCTTCGAGTAGCGCATCAGTCGTGATCCTGAGAATATCGGCTCGCCTCACCCCAGCCCCTCTCCACCAGCGTGGAGAGGGGAGAATTACACAGTTGGGGCGCGGTCAAGTGTACCCGCTTTTCGGGAGAGGTATAATCTCGGTTTGTGCCTTTGACAGACAAGCTCTCGATTCCATGAAATTCTACGCATTCAACAGCGCGCCTGGCAGACCCCTGGTGAACCTGGCCTGCGCCAACGGCTTCCTGCCGCAAGTCTATGCGCGCGCCCTGCAACCGCTCTTTGGCGAGTATCACGTCGTCTCGCTGTATGCCCGGCCCATGTGGGATGACTGCCCGCCGGAGTCGCTGACGGCGTGGCCCCAGCTTGGCGACGACCTGCTGGCCGGGCTGGAACCGCTGACCGACCAGCCCGCCGTCGGCATCGGCCACAGCGTCGGCGGGATCGCCACGCTGTATGCAGCCATCAAGCGTCCGGAACGCTTCAGCCGCCTGATCCTGCTCGACCCGACGCTGCTGCCGCCCTATGCCCTGCGCTACATCCGCCTGATGCGATTGTTGGGGCGTGGAGATCGGCTGCCGCTAGTGCAGGGTGCGCTGCGCCGCCGCCGCGCCTGGGACAGCGCCGAGGCTGCCTTCGCCAGCTTCCGGCAGAAAACGCTCTTTGCGCGCTGGCCGGACGATGTGCTGCGCGCCTACGTGGAAAGCATGACCGCGCCAGATAGCGCTGGTGACGGTAATGGCAAAGTGCACCTGATCTATTCGCCGGAATGGGAAGCACAGCTTTACAAAACCATCGACGTGACCGTGTGGCAACTGCCCGCGAAGATCACCCATCCGACGCTGATCATTCGCGGCGAACTGAGCGATACCTTCACGCAGACAAGCGAGCGCCTTTTCCGCAAGCGCAACCCGCGCGTGCAGATCGTCACAGTCAAAGGTGCAGGCCACCTTGTGCCCCAGGAGCAGCCGGAGCAGGTGGGCAAGCTGATCGCGGGGTTTTTGAGGGCTGTTTAACCTCACCCCCTGGCCCCCTCTCTGCGCAGCGGAGGGGGGAAGCAGTCGTGTCGATTGAGTACAGCGATTTGGAATGCGGCCAGGCTACACGCGCGTCAGGTAGCTGCCGTCGCGGGTATCGACGCGGATCGTATCGCCGACGTTGACAAAGAGGGGAACCGTGACCTTCAGACCCGTTTCCGTCGTGACCTTCTTGGTCGCGCCGGTAGCGGTGTCGCCTGCGACGGCCACTTCTGACTCGACCACCTTGTGTTCAACCGTCGTCGGCAGTTCGTAGTCGATGATCTCGCCGTTGTAGCTGCTCAGTTTGAGCTGCGTATTTTCCTTGAGGTACTTTACGTCGTCCCCAAAGATGTCGGCACGGAGTTCATGCTGGTCGTAGGTGGCGATGTCCATAAAGTGCAGGAACTCGCCATCATTGTACAGGTATTCGACCACATCGCTTTCGACGCGGATGTCCTGCACCCGATCACCGGATTGGAAGGTGCGCTGAATGGTCGCGCCCGTGCGCAGATCACGCAGCGTGGTGCGGATGGTGGCATTGCCTCGCCCCGGCTTGTTATGGGCGTATTCCAGCACCTTGTAGATATTGCCGTCTACAGTAAACGTAACCCCTTTGCGGAGGTCATTGACGTCGATCATAAATTTCGCCAGTCCTTCGAGCTATAGTTGGTGTCAGGATGATAGAGTGTCTTGGAACGCAGATTCGTCACCCGTTTCCAGGCGCATCTATCTTACAACAACATTAAGTCGGCTACAATCCTGTTTCTCATATGCGGATGCGCACGGCTCGGCGGGTGCGAAACTTCTGCGGCATTTCGGGTTTTTATGGTTGCGCAAGAGGATCGGCAGAATGGGCATCCTGACTGAAGATATGCAGCGTGTGGTGCGCGAGCAGCGGCTCGGCTTTGTCGCCACTGTCTGCCCGGACGGTACGCCGAACCTGTCGCCGAAGGGAACCACCACCGTCTGGGATGACGATCATCTGGTCTTTGCCGATATCTGCTCGCCGGGAACCATCGAGAATCTGCGGGCCAACCCCGTCCTGGAAATCAACGTCGTTGACCAGGTGGTGCGGAAGGGGTATCGTTTCAAGGGGCGGGCCGAGATACTGGCCGAGGGACCGTTGTTCGAGCAGATTCTTGCCTTTTATCGCCAGCGGGGTACGTCCAGTCCAATCCGGCACATCGTGCTGGTCAGGGTGGAGCGCGCATTGCCGCTCATCTCGCCTGCCTACGACCTGGGCGCAACGGAGGACGAAGTGCGCCGCCGCTGGCAGGATTACTGGGATACGTTCAGAAAAGTTGAATAGTCTCGATGGCCGTAGTTTCCCTCAACGGTAAGGTGGCGCTTGTGACCGGCTCGGCCCGGCGCGTCGGCAAGTTCATTGCGCTGGAACTGGCCCGCCAGGGGATGCACCAGATCATCCATCACGGCAGCAGCGATGAGGCCGCCGTCGAAACTGCCGCCGAAGTCCGCGCCCTGGGCGTGGAGGCCACCGTGGTCAAGGCCGACCTGCGCCAGCCCGCGCAGATCGAGCAGCTATTTGCTGTCATCCGGCAGCACTACGGGCGGTTGGACTTGCTGGTGAACAATGCGTCCAGCTTCAAGGGCGGCTCGATTCCGGACGTGCCGTTGGAAGACTGGCAGGAGGCCCTCGACGTGAACATGACCGCGCCGTTCCTGTGCAGCCAGCAGGCGGCGCGGATGATGATCGAGCGCGGCGAGGGCGGCGCGATCATCAACATCACAGACATGAGCGCCTTTCAGCCCTGGAAAGCCTTCCCGCAGCACAGCGTGTCGAAGGCCGGAATGGTCATGCTGACCGAGGTGCTGGCACTCAGTCTGGCTCCGGCGATCCGTGTCAATGCCATTGCGCCAGGGCCGGTGCTGCGCGACCAGGGCAACAGCCCCGAAAAGTGGGAGCAGATTGGGCGGCGGCTGCCGATGGGCCGGACGGGTGAACCGCAGGACGTGGCGCAGGCCGTCGTCTTCCTGGCAACGCAGACCTTTGTGACGGGCGTCACGCTGCGTGTGGACGGGGGAGAGCATTTGATATAAATTCAGGAGAGCTTATGCCGGATCGAACGACGGACATTCTCAATGCCCTTGATCGGAACCGCCGCGAGGTGAGGCAGATACTGGATCGCCTGCAACCTGACGACTGGGAAAAGACCATTCAGGAGGACGATCAACACTGGACGGTGCGCCAGATCGTCTCGCATATGGTCAGCGCGCAGAAGGGCATGTTGGGTCAGATTATGCGGATCAACGCGGGCGAGGAAACCGTCCCGCCCGATTTTGATCTGAACCGCTGGAACCAGCGCAGCGTGCAGAAATCCGCCGACAAAACCCCGCAGGAATTGCTGGCCGCCCTGGACGAAGACCGCGAAGCGCTCAAGCAGACATTGAGGGGCCTGCAAGACTCCGATTTTGAGAAGCGCGGGCGGCATGGCAGCCTGCGGATCATGTCGATAGAGGAGATCGCCCGGCTGATCGGGACGCATGAGGTGGAACACGCACGTACTATTGCGGAGAAGTTGGGTTGACCTCACCCCCTGACCCCCTCCCCAACTGGGACTGGTTCATAATGCTTTGTATTCCGAAACGAAGAGGAATTGCGGGTGAGGTTTAATGTCTCAGAAGGGATCACTTGTTATGCACATCCGGCTCGCCAGCGCCCCGGTGTCGTGGGGTGTGCTGCTCAAGGATACGCCCAATGTCCCGCCCTACGGCCCGGTGCTTGACGAGATTCGTGCGGCGGGCTACGCCGGAACCGAGCTGGGGCCATACGGGTACATGCCCATGCAGGCGGATCGGCTGCGGCGCGAACTGGCCGAGCGCGGGCTGACGCTGCTGTCTGCTTATGTCCAGGTGAATCTGTCCGATGCGCAGGCCAACCAAGCTGTCTACGACGAGGCGATGCAGGTCACGCATTTCCTGCACGAAATGGGCTGCCAGTGGATGGTGCTATCCGATCTACTCTTTGCGCCGGACAGCCGATCCAAGCGGGCCGGGCGCATCCGCCCGGAAGATGGCTTGCCGGGCCAGGCATGGACGGCGTTCGTCCGCAATGCACAGGCGTTTGCCCGGCAGATGCGTGAGGAATGCGGGCTGAAGACGGTCTACCATCCGCACGTCGGGGCGTGGATCGAGAGTCCGCAGGAGGTAGATCGCTTCCTGTCAGAAACGGATCCCGACCTGATCGGGTTGTGCCTGGATACGGGCCATGCCATGTACGGCGGCGACGATCCGGTTGACCTGTGCCGACGCTGGGGAAGCCGCGTGCGCTACCTGCACCTGAAGGATTGCAGCCAGCCGATCCGGCAGCGCGTGCTTGCCAGCGATGGCGATTACTTTGACGGCGTGAAGGCGGGCGTCTTCCCGGAACTGGGCAAAGGCTCGGTGGACTTCCCGGCGCTGCTCAAGGTGCTGGATGGACTCAACTTTGACGGCTGGGCCGTCGTCGAGCAGGACATTCTGCCCGGCACGGGCGCAGACCCGCTTGCCAGCGCCAAACGCAACCTGGCCTACTTGCGCTCGATTGGGATCGGCTGAATGCCCGTCACACCGCTCTGACGCCGTGCGGCTTCGCGCAGGGCCAACAACCGGCGCACATCCTCTGTCTGGCGGCGGACGGCCCCGGCGTAATCAAGCGTTGTCCAGACCCGATCCCGCAGCAGCCACTGGCCGTTGACCATTGTATGAGTGACCTGTAGCCCGTTGATGCTGTAGACCAGCGCGGTAAAGGGATCGTTGGCCCCGAAGGGCGTCCAGCCGATGCCGCCCATGTCCAGCATGATCAGGTCGGCACGCTTGCCGGGGGTCAGGTCGCCGATCTCGTCGGCCAGCCCCAAGGCCTTCGCGCCGCCCGCCGTCGCCATGTCCAGCACGTCGCGGGCCGGGAGCGCGCCGGGCCGCTTCTCGCGGAAACTGGCGAGCTTTGCCAGGGTGCGCATTTCCAGAAACAGATCGTAGTCATTGTTGTTGCAGACGTTATCCGTGCCGATGGCGAGGTTGATCCCGGCGGCGCGCATCCCGACGACGGGCGCCGCTTCCGCCCCGGCCCGCATACAGGCGCTGGCGGCGATGACCGCTGTGAAGGGCTTCTGGGCCAGCAGGGGCCAATCCTCCGGCGGGATGGTGATGCTGTGGGCGGCCATCACGCGCTGCTCCAACATGCCCAGTTCGGCCATCCTGGTCACGGCACTGACGCCGTAACGCTGGCGGCAGAAGTCGTCCTCTTCGCTGGCCGTCGAGAGGTGAATGTGCAGGCCAGTGTGGTATTTTTGCGCCAGCAGGCGCTCGGCCTCCATCGTTTCGGGGCTGTTGTCCACAAAGAAGGCGTGCGGCCCGACCCAGCCCTGCAGGCGTCCAGCGCCCAGGCTGCCCATTTCTTCCAGGAAGGCATCGACCCGCGCCAGTTCACGCTCGCGGGCCACCGGGTCGCCCAGTTCCACCACGCCGTAAGCCAGCGCGCCGCGCAGCCCGCTTTTGACGGCCACTGGGATGACCTGATCCATAAAGAAATACTGGTCAGCAAAGGTCGTCGTGCCGGTGCGGATCATTTCAGCGCAGGCGACTTCTACCGCCGCCGGAACCATGTCGGGCGTCATGACCAGTTCCAGGGTGCGGATGGTGTTGTACCAGCCGTCCAGGGTCAGCAGCGAGACGCCCTCGGCCAGCCCACGAAAGAGCGTCATCGGCGTGTGCGTATGGGCATTGACCAGCCCCGGCATGATCAGCTTGCCTGTGCAATCGATCCGCTCGTCGTAGGCGCGGTTGGCGGGCAAATCGGCCACGTCGCCCACTGCCGCGATGCGCTCACCTTCGATCAGCACGTAGCCGCGATCAAAAATCCTGTCGGCCTGTCCCAGACACAGCACCTTTCCGCTGTAGAGGAGCGTGGTAGACATACGGCTAATGCTCCAACCGCTGCACGACAAATTCCTCGAAGCGCGATACGTCGACGGCGGTGGCGAGTTGAACGTGAGCCGGCTCGTCGGCTTTGGGCTTGCGGATCAGCGTTGCGCCAGCCGAGAGACGGCCCTGAGTCTCGACCTCGACGTGAACCGGTTGCAGCGTCACCAGCGAAGGATCGATGATCGTTGAAACGGCCAGCGGGTCGTGCAGCGCCGTCGAGCCGTAGGCGGCGAAGCGCGGATAACGGGCAAGCTGGCCTGCTACGGCCTGGTGGAATGGCGTATTGGCGGCCTGGATACGCTGCAAGCCAGCCTGCCGGATGCGCACCTGGACGGTGACATTGAGCGGAACCATCGTGATCGGCGCGCCCGACGAGAATACGACATGCGCCGCTTCCGGGTCACAGACGATGTTGTGTTCGGCGTAGGGCAGGTCCAGAGCATCGTTGCCACGCACGACGCCGCCCATGATCGTCAGGTGGCGCAGGTTGGCGGCCAGGCGCGGCTCGCGCAGGAAGGCCAGCGCAATGTTCGTCAGCGGGCCGATGCCGATCAGGTGAATCTGGCCGGGGTTGTCCATGACGGTGCGGGCGATAAAGTCTGGGGCGAATTCCGGCGATGGCTGGCGCTGTTCGTCGTCCGGTTCGAGCAAGCCCTGCCCCTCGTGGCCTTCCCAGTAGACGGGGCGAAGGCCCATCAACGGCTTCTGCACCCCCGCCATGACCGAAACGCCGCTGACACCGCGCAGTTCCAGCAACTTGAGCACCATACGCGCCCGCAGCAGCGTATCGCCGTACACGCATGTCACGCCTTCCAGCTTCAATTCGGGCGCGCTCAGAATGACCGCCAGCGCCAGGCAGTCGTCAACGTCCGTGCCGATGTCGGTGTCCAGGATTATGCGCGTCGCCATCGCTGCTTCCTCGTTGAGAAAATGTGGTTATACTATCATAAACAATGCCATGAATGTTCGTCACTTTTGATGAACCAATCCCAGCCGGATTGTGTTTGAATAGAACCAGCCCCGCTTTACATTTAAGGAGAATTACGATGTTGAAATTTCACCGCACGGTTGCTCTTGTCCTCATCGTGATCGGGCTGCTGTCGGTCAATCTGGCGCGCGCTCAGGATACCAAACCCGATCCGTGCCTCAAGCCGAGTGAGGCCAGCACGCAGGCTGCCACGATGAGTGTGAAGGACAACAGCAGCATCAGTTTTGAGATCATCCTGCCCAACGCGCGGGGTGATCGTTCGTTCATCGACTCGGCGGCAGCAGGCGCAGAACGCGCCATCAAGGAACTGGGCGTAAAAGGCAAGATCATCGAAACGGCGGGCGTCCAGGAGCACGACGCTGCCATCCGGCGGGCGGTGCAGGACAAGCCGACGCTGATCATCACCATCGCGGTTGACCCCAGCACCATTGACGAGATCGTTCAGGAGTTCCCGGATCAGAAGTTCGCGGCCCAGGAAACGTTCTTCCCGCAGGAGCCAAAATATCCGAACCTGGCGCTGTACAACATCTTTACGCACGAGAACAGCTACCTGGCGGGCATCGCTGCCGGGATGCTGACCAAGAGCAAGATCGTCGGGGCGGTGGGCGGTTTGCAGACGCCCAGCATTGACCTGTTCATCGTCGGCTATGAAGAAGGCGTGAAGTCGGTTTGTAAGGACTGCCAGACGCTGCGTGCCTACGTGGGCGGCTCAAACCCGTTCTCCGATCCGGTGAAGGCGAAGGAACTGGCGAACGGCATGTACAGCCAGGGCGCGGACATCATCTACCAGGTGGCCGGGCGCAGTGGTGAAGGTGTCTTGCAGGCGGCGAAGGACAACGGCAAGTTCGCCATCGGCGTCGATAGCAATCAGGATGACCTCTACCCCGGCACAATCATTGTATCGGCCATGAAGCGTGTCGATAACGCCGTCTTCAACTTCGTCAAGAGCGTGGTCGATGGCACGTACAAGGCCGGTTCAACCAACGTGGGCCTGAAGGAGGGGTTCGCGGGCCTGAGTTGGGACGTGGGCGTTTGCTCGCGCACCTTCGACAAGAGCGGCCCGAAGGACATGGTGGACAAGCTGCCCGCCGTCCGCGCCGCCATTGACGAGGCCCGCGCCAAGATTCTGAGCGGCGAGATCAAGGTGACAAACGCGCTGCTCGAACCGGCCAAGTAGTGGCGTTTACCTCCCCCCTGCCCCTCTCTCCGCTCCGCAGTTCAGACACCGACACTAATGGAGAGAGGCGGGGGATCAGCGAACAGCAGATGAGGCGGCAGGGGAGCAAAGTCAGCGTTGGGGGCCTGCCGCAAGAAATTGAAGAGGCGCAGGTCCAACCGACCTGGCCCGCCACCGGCCACAGCCTGGGGTGGTAGCATCAATAGGCCAGCGGGATGGCACTGCCTCGGTAGGCCAAGACCACCACCATCACGCTCAAGTGTGCTCCCAGCTTGATCTCATCCACCAACAGAAGCAGCTGCTCCCCCACATAGCGCCTCAACACCCAGCGTGCCCACTCCCGGCAGCACACCTACCAGCCGATGCGCTCATTGTCCAGCCAGCCACCGCTGCACCGTTTCCGGCTTGCCAAAGCGCGCGCGTGTCTCGCTCACTTCGCTGGGGATGCACCCTGCGCCAGCACCATGTCCACCCGCTACCGCGCCAACATCAGCCCGGCCA
>JAJPHV010000079.1 GCA_021325095.1 Chloroflexota bacterium
ATGAAACTGACTGCCCAGGTGAAGCTCCTCCCTACGCCTGAACAGGCGGAATGGCTTAAGGCAACGCTTGAGCGGGCCAATGCGGCCTGCAACTGGATTAGCCGACAAGCGTGGGAACAACACACATTTGGTCAGGTCGCATTGCATCACCTGACCTACTATGCGGCGCGTGAGCAATTCAAACTGGGCGCTCAGATGATCGTGCGGTGCATTGCCAAAGTAGTGCAGGCGTATCAGCCTGACCACGAGACGATACGCACCTTCAAGCTGCACGGAGCGATAGCCTTTGACAGGCGTTTGCTCAATTGGCGTATCCCCGATCAGACCGTTTCTATCTGGACACCGGTGGGTCGGCAGACCATTCCCTTTGCGGCGGGCGAACGGCAGCTTGAACTCCTGAAATACCAGAAGGGCGAAAGTGACCTGCTGTACCGCAAGGGGATGTTCCTGCTGACAGCCACCTGTGAAGTTCCCGACGACCCGCCTGAAGGCGTTGTAGATTTTCTGGGCGCTGACTTTGGCGTGAAAAACATTGCCTATGACAGCGATAACCAGCGCTATTCGGCCAAACAGCTGCTGAATGTGCGCCATCGTTACCGCCGCTTGCGTCGTAAGTTGCAGCGCAAGGGCACGCCGTCCGCCAAACGAAAACTCAAGCGGCTGTCGGGCAAAGAGCGGCGCTTTGCCAATGCTGTGAACCACTGTATCAGCAAGCAACTCGTGCAGAAAGCGAAAGGCACTCAGCGCGGTATTGGTCTGGAAAACCTGACCCACATCCGCCAGAGGATAACGGCTTGTCGGCATAAGCGTGCCGAGTTGCATAGCTGGTCGTTCGCTGATCTGGGCGCAAAGATCGCGTACAAGGCCCAGCGCTATGGCGTGCCTATTGAGTACGTCGATCCTCGGAATACCAGTCGGCGATGTTCGGTCTGTGGTCACGTTGATAAAGCCTCGCGTAAAACGCAATCCCAATTCCTGTGTACGACCTGTGGGCACGCTTCCCACGCTGATTACAACGCGGCACTGAATATTCGTCTCAGGGCGAAAGTTCAGTGGGCCGGGCGGTCTGTCAACCCGCCAAACGTAACGAGCATGGATGACTCAGTTACAAGCTCCCCAGCTTTAGCGGGGAGTAGTTGACAAAGTTTACCTGAACCAGTAGCGGTTGTTGGCATAAGGCAGCACTTGAGAAGTCATCTGCCCACGTTTGATCGGGTCGCTCTTCTCCGTGCCCATGCAGTGGACGACAATAGCCAAAGTACAGTCTGCACGCTTGTAGTAGGATAGCCCGATGGGACTGCGCAGATTGTAAACCTGAATGCAGGGCTTGGCGAATACGCTCTCCATCGCGTTCAATCTACACCCCGGCCTCGGCCCGCACAAAACGCCGCACCCGCACGGGCAGCAGCGCTGCGACGCGCCCCAGTTCCCACTCGCTAAAGGGACGTAAAGCCAGCAGTGCTGCCGGGTACAACAGTGTCGCAATGACCAGTGCCAGGATCGGCAGGATCGGCCAGAGCGCGGCCAGTGCCGCAAACATGACCAGCCCGGCCACACACGGCTTCCACAAGAGCGCACCCCAGGGCACAGGATCGAGCGCTGTCCGCAGCAGCCGGTAGAAGGCGATCTGCAACACGAGTTCGGAGAAAATAGTGATGATCGCCGCCGCCTGATAGCTGAACAGGGGGATAAAGATCAGGTTGGCGATCACGTTGAACAGAACTCCGGCCAGGAAAGCCCAGCGCATTGCCCGCTGAAGATCGAGCGCCACCAGCACGTAGTTCGTCAGGCTGTTGATCCAGCCAATCGGCAGGAACCAGATCATCAATTGCAGCGCAATCGCGCCTTCGGGCAGGAAACGCGCCCCGCCCAGTACGGTGATCAGCGTCGGCGCGACGAACGTCGTGCCGACGGCGATGGGCAGCGCCAGCATAAACAACAGCTTGACCGCAAAATGATAGTTGCGCTGCAAGGCGGCCCGATCTTGGTGCGCCTGCCGGGACATGATCGGCAGCAGCGCCAGCGTGAACAGCGACGGAATCAGACCAATGGCGTCGATCCACTTGTAGGCCGCGCTGTACTTGCCGACGATCTCAGAACCCTTGAGCGGTTCCAGCAGCGTCACGTCGATCTTGAAGAACAGGCTTGCCAGCAGGTTGTTCAGCATGAGCGGCCAACTGGCCGAAACCATGTAGCGGATCAGGGCACGGTCAATCGTCGGGCGGTTCACCTCTCCCCCTGACCGAACCGGTTGGCGTTGTTGTGATTCTTCGCTCCCCTCTCCACCAGAGTGGAGAGGGGCTGGGGGTGAGGCGTGCCGCAGCACCCCCAGCGCCTGCCAGCCCATGATCGCCAATGTGATCACGTTGAGCAGGATGCTCACACCCGCCAGCCCGATCACACCCCAGCCGAGCAGCAGCACCGCCAGCCCGAACACCGCCTTGAGGATGGCCGTCACCGTCCCGACGGCGGCGGGCAGTTCGGCCTTCTCAAAGGCGTAAAACAGCGCCGTCAACCCGTAACTGATGCTGTTCGGAACGAGGCCGACATACAGCAGAATGATCGCCGTCACGGCAACGGTCTCGGCGGGTGAGATCGCGCTCCGAACCGCCAGGAACACAATCAGCACCGGCACGCCGAGCGCCGCCAGCGCCAGCCGCAGCACGCTGCTGTTCAGCAGGAACTTGCCCGCCGACGAACGATCCCGCGCCACTTCGCGTGTCAGCAGCAGATTCAGCCCGAAGTTGGTCAGCGTGTCGAACCAACCGAAGATGACCACCGCGTAGTAGTACGTTCCGGCGTCGGCGGGGCCGAGGATGCGCAGCATGATCAGCGCGAACACGAAGTCAATGCCGCGAATGAACAGGTTGAGGATGATCGGCGCCAGGCTGTTCTTGGCGAAGCGCCGGACTCCGCCCGCCTCGGTGGCGTCCTCTGTATAAAAGCGCCGCCACAGCCAGGTCAGCACCGCGAACACGATCACGGCCAGCGCGATGAACGTGGCGAACGCCCCCACTTGAAACGACGGCGGCGAGTAGCGGAAACGGACAGTCCACGAGCCAGGGGCGAGAGGCACTCCACGAAAGATGCCGTAGAGTGGCAGATAGGTTGTTTCTTTTTCCTGGTCGTCAGAAGTTCCTTGTGGGCGAATATATGCTCGCCAACCGGTGAACGTCGCGTCGGCAAGGATTAGTACGGGTAGCTTGTTATACGCTCTAATTTGAGCGTTTTCGATGCCGTTGCCAGCAATTGTCACGTCCAGCTTGATCTGGTTTATAGAGGCTTCGGTGATGGCTGGTCGTGTACCTTTGGACTCCGGGATCGGCTCGAAGCTGCAACGCTGGTCACTCGTCTCGCACAGACCGAATGAACTCGCCTCAGCAATATACGCGCGTGGCTTTGCCTGTGTATTCTCGTAGATGCGAACCGCCTCATCCTGGTAAACCGGCTTGTACTTGGAATGTGCTTTGGTGTCGATCTCAATTTCAGATACGACATACTTCACACCAAGCAAGTCCAGCAGTGGCGAATCGAGCGCGTCCAGCTTGTCCGGGAAAATCGGCGCAATCCGGTTATAGATCAACTGCGTCTGCGGCTGAATCTTCTGCATGTACTCCACGTACTGCTTCGGGATCATGCTGTCGTAGCCGCGAATGTCCTGCAAGCCGTATAGCCAGCCGACGTTGGCGTTCATGGTGTGCGTCGGCCCCTCCACCGCCGTGAAGCGCCACTCCTGCGGGTTGTGCTGTTTCAGCCACGTGATAGCGGGCGGCTCAAATTCCAACCATTTCGGGTCTGCCGCCGGGTTGAAGCCCGCCGACGCGATCACGAGATCGAGCGTTAGCACGATCAACGCCAGCACCTGCCACACCGGGACGCGCCCCAACCGTCGCGGCAGCGCCGTCGATCCCCGGCTCATGCGGATCACGACGCCGCACGCCGCGAGGAACACCCCGAATAGCAGAATCGAGCGGAACTCGACGCTGTAAAACGTCTCCACGCTTGGGAACGCCGCATCCGCCCCGGCCAATTTGTGGAACAGGCTGTCCAGCGGCCCGCGCAGCCGCTCGAAGAACACGCGGCTTGCCAGCAGCCCGACCAGCACTGCCCCGCCGCCCCCGATCAGCGCCCAACTCATCCATCTCGCCACCCGCCGCGTGACCGAATCCGGCCTCACTCCCATCCCCTCTCCACTCTGGTGGAGAGGGGGGCCAACAGCCGACACAGCACCTTCTGGTTCCCCCTCTCCAACTGGAGAGGGGGGCAGGGGGTGAGGTTCACTCCCCCGCTGCAACGCCTCCGCGCCGAAACCCGCCAGCGCCGCCAGGCACAGCGTCAGCGGAAAGACCCACCGGAAGGGCGAATGCAACTGGTTCATGCCCGGCAAACCGTAATACAAGAGGGCATAGGCTACCGTGCCGAACACAAACAGGATCGAGATCAACGCCAGCGCTGCCAGAATCGCCCTGTATGGCCCCTCGGTCACAATCCGGGCGTGCTGTGCTTTCTCAAACCGCGCATTGATCAGCGCCAGCGCCGCCAGCACCAGTGTCAGCAGGCCGACGTAGCACGCGCCCTCGACGTAATTCTTGCCGACTTCCCAATACGTGTCGGTCACGGCTGAACCGTCGGCGCGTTTCCAGTTGAAGGCGGTCTGCTGCCCGCTGAACACGTCAAGATAGTCGTGCTCTGCCGGGCTGCCAAATAGATTCGGCATCAGGAAGGCCAGCGCGTGTCGCGGCGGATAGGCATAGCTGCGCACTTCCGCGAACGACGCCGATCCCTCCCGGAAGTTGTGGCTCGCCAGTTCCAGCATCGGGACAAACTGCACCGACCCCACCCCAACGCCCAGCACGACCAGCGCCACCAGCGCCGCCGCAGGCTTGATCACCGCCCGCCGCCATTCCCCCCTCTCCACCCTGTGGAGGGGGTGAGGCTTCCTCACCAACCTCCACCCGATTCCCCCCAGCCTGCACGCCGACCAGAAGCCCATCACCAGCAGCGCGTAATAGGTGAACTCGATGTGCCCCGCCAGGATTTCCAGGCCCAGGCCGAGTGCTCCCAGCGCCACCCAGGGAATCACCGTCGGCCTGCCGAGCAGCGAGCGCTGCCGGATCGTGAACTCGACCATCAGCAGCAGGAAGGGCAGCCAGGCCGCCGCCGCAATGATCATCTGGAAGACGACGCTGGCGATGAAGAAGCCGCTCATCTGGTAGGCAATGGCGGCCAGCGTCCCACCCAAGCGCCGCACGCCCAGCCCGCGCATAAACAGGAACATGAACACGCCAGCCAGCCACAACTGGCTGACCGTGAACCAGCCGTAGGCTTTGTCCAGCGGCAGCACGTAATAGATCACGCTGAAGGGATACAGCGCCGAATGCTGGCCCGCCGCCAGAAACGGCACGCCCGCGAAAATGTACGGGTTCCACAGCGGCAGTTCGCGGTTGGCGATGCTCTGGCGGATGAACTGCTTCCAGGGCAGATTTTCCAGCACCAGGTCGGAGAGCAGGGCGTTGTGTGGCACCGCCGGGACACCCACCTGCTCGCGGTAGGCGGCCCAGGGCTGGAACTGGTACAGGTTGTCGGCGGGCAGCAGCGTCCGGCTGCCGAGGGTTACCTGCCAGAAAAACGCGAGTGGCAGCGCAAAGAGCACTGCCACGATCAGTAGGTCAGGATGCAAGCGGCGACGCATCGATTACCCCTCGGCTGCGCGCATCTTCGGGGTCAGGTTGTGATGCCGCCACCAGACCTCAAAGACGCGCAGCGCTGCCTCGATCTGAATCTTCAAGCCCATCTTGGACTTGCCATACTTGCGATCCGCGAAATAAATCGGCACTTCGCAGAACTTGTAGCCGAGGCGCAGCGCAATGTAGGTGATCTCGACCTGGAAGATGTAGCCGTTAGAACGGATGCGATCCAGGTCCATACCGACGAGCGTGGCCCGCCGCCAGGCGCGGAAACCGCCCGTATTGTCGCGCACGGGCGTCCGAAGAATGCTGCGCACCCACACGCTGTTTGCCCACCAGCTTAACAATTTGCGTCCAAAACTCCAGCGTTCGTCAAGCCGCCCGCCCTTGACGTACCGCGATCCGATCACTGCATCGTAGGTTTTTGTCTGCTCGACCATTTCCACAATCGCAGAGGGAGGATGTGAAAAATCGGCGTCCATCTGCATGATCACGTCCGCGCCATAGTTGATGGCCCACTTGAAACCCTGGACGTAAGCCGTTCCCAACCCCTGCTTGCCGGCGCGGTGCAGCACATGAACTCGGCCCTGGTGCTGGACGGCCAGGTCGTCAGCAATTTTCCCTGTGCCGTCGGGAGAGTTGTCGTCCACGACCAGCATTTCCAGGCCGGGGACTGGCAGCGAAAGCAGCTCTTGTGCCAGCTTCGGCAGGTTTTCGGCTTCGTTAAAGGTGGGGACGACTACGAGGACTTTGGACATGGGGACTCCGTCGTTTTGTTCTGGTTGGCGCTTGACTATAGCGGCGGAACGGCAGATGGTCAAGCACGCTGACCCGACGCAAGTTTGATCCGGCCCCGGTCACTCTCCGATTAGTTTTCGGGCCGCTCCAGCTCATGATCTCCTACATTTTGCTATGGACAGCCCTGTGGCTTTCAGCCCCATAGGGGCTTCGTAATCTCAGCCCTGCGGCTTCAGCCTGGGGCAAAACGTTCGCGCCGGGCGCCCCTACCCCCACCTTGCCCGTGTACGCTACAATACGAAAATCCCAACGCTTTCGTGCAGAAGCAGCAGGTTCGCCCCCATGAGCGTGCCGACAATCATCGAGCGTACCTGAACGCATCAGAAACAGGATGAGGTTATGGCAATTAAGAGAACCAGGAATCGCTTCGGGGCGCGTGCCACCTTCGACACCGGAAACGGTACCGCCTATCTGTACCGGCTTAACCGTCTCGAAGAGATGGGCATCGCCAACGTCTCCAAACTCCCCTTTTCGATCAAAGTCTTGCTGGAAGCCGTGCTGCGCGAAGCCAACGGCTACGAAGTGACCGACGACGACGTGACCAGTCTCGCCCAGTGGAACGCCAAACAGCCCGCTGCCCGCGAACTGCCCTTCAAACCAGCCCGCGTTATTTTGCAGGACTTCACCGGAGTCGCCTGTCTGGTTGACCTGGCCGCCATGCGCGACGCCATGCACGACCTGGGCGGCGACGTGAGGCGCATTCAACCCTCGATCCCGGTTGACCTGGTGATCGACCATTCGGTACAGGTAGATCGTTTCGGCACGGCGGACGCACTGCAATACAACGCGATGATGGAGTTGCAGCGCAACCGTGAGCGCTATGAATTCATGCGCTGGGGTCAGAACGCCTTCGAGAATTTCCGCGTCGTGCCGCCCGCCATTGGCATTGTGCATCAGGTCAACCTGGAATATCTGGCGAAGGGCGTCCTGACACGGCCCGAAGACGATTCAGTAGTCGCTTTCCCGGACAGCCTGGTGGGCACGGATTCGCACACCACCATGATCAACGGCCTGGGCGTGGTCGGCTGGGGGGTGGGCGGCATCGAAGCCGAAGCCTGTATGCTCGGCCAGCCCATCTACATCCTCATGCCGGAAGTGATCGGCGTCAAGCTGACGGGCAGGCTGCCCGAAGGCGCAACGGCCACCGACCTGGCGCTGACTGTCACGCAGATGCTTCGCAAGCGCGGCGTGGTCGATAAATTCGTCGAGTTCTATGGCAGTGGCCTCAGCCAGATGTCCCTGCCAGACCGCGCGACCATCGCCAACATGTCGCCCGAATATGGCGCGACGATGGGTTTCTTCCCGGTGGACGCCGAGACCCTCAATTATCTGCGCCGCACGGGCCGCACCGAAGCTGAAGTCGCGCTTGTGGAGCGCTACACGAAGGAACAGGGGCTGTTCCGCACCGACGAGACGCCCGATCCTGAATTTACCGACACGCTGGCGCTCGACCTGGGCAGCGTCGAGCCGAGCCTGGCTGGGCCGAAGCGCCCGCAAGATCGCGTCCGGCTGGCCGACATGAAAACTGCCTTCCAGAGCGCGCTGCGTGCCCAGACCAACAATCGCGGCTTTGCGCTGGAAGGCCCAGACCTGGAAAAGCGCGCCACGATCAAGGACGAGAACGGCAACGTGATCGAGATCGGGCACGGCGCGGTGGTGATCGCCGCCATCACAAGCTGCACCAACACCTCCAACCCTTCGGTCATGCTTGGCGCGGGCTTGCTGGCGAAGAAAGCCGTTGAGCGCGGGCTGAAGGTTCCGCCCTACGTCAAGACCAGCATGGCCCCTGGTTCGCGCGTCGTCACCGAGTACCTGAAGGATGCCGGGTTGATGGACGACCTGGAAAAGCTCGGCTTCAACGTCGTTGGCTACGGCTGCACGACCTGTATCGGCAACAGCGGCCCGCTCCCGGAGCGCGTGGCGAACGCCGTGACCGAAAATAATATCGTCGCAGCGGCAGTCCTGAGCGGCAACCGCAACTTTGAAGGACGCATCAACCCGTTGGTCAAGGCCAACTACCTGGCCTCGCCGCCGCTGGTGGTGGCCTACGCGCTGGCCGGGACCACCGATATCGATCTGGTGAACGAACCCATCGGCAAGGACGAAAACGGCAACCCGGTTTACCTGCACGAAATCTGGCCGACCCACGAGGAGATCGCGGCGGCCATCGCCCAGACTTCCCGCCCGGAAGTATTCCGCCGTCTGTACGGGAACGTCAGCACGTCGAACCCGATGTGGAACGAGATTCCGAGCAAGGACAGCCTGTTGTACGAGTGGGACGAACAGTCTACCTACATCCACAAGCCGCCCTTCTTCGAGAATTTGTCGGTGACGCCGCCGCCCCTGCACGACATCACTCATGCGCGTATCCTGGGCATCTTCGGCGACTCGATCACGACGGATCACATCTCCCCGGCGGGCAGCATCGCGGTGGACAGCCCGGCGGGCCGCTACCTGCTGGCACGCGGTGTCCAGAAGAAGGATTTCAACCAGTACGGGACGCGGCGCGGCAACGATGCGGTTATGCTGCGTGGCACGTTCGCCAACGTTCGTCTCAAGAATCTGATGGTTCCCGGCGTGGAGGGCAACGCCACCATCCACTACCCCGACGGCGAGCAGATGACGATTTACGACGCGGCCATGCGCTACAAGGCCGACGGTGTGCCCCTGATTATCGTCGCGGGCAAGGAGTACGGGACAGGCAGTTCGCGTGACTGGGCGGCGAAGGGCACGGCGCTGCTTGGCGTCAAGGCGGTGCTGGCCGAGAGCTTCGAGCGCATCCATCGCAGCAACCTGGTGGGCATGGGCGTGCTGCCCCTGCAATTCCACGAGGGCCAGAACGCCGAACTGCTGGGCCTGACCGGGGCCGAGATCGTCAGCATCGAGGGCATCCACGAACACATGACGCCCCGGCAAGAGGTAACAGTCAAGGTCGAGAAACCGGATGGCAACACCTTCAGCTTCACCATGACCGCCCGCCTGGATAGCCCGATAGAAGTCGAGTATTACGCCAACGGCGGCATCCTGCCGACGGTGCTGCGCGGCCTGCTGCAACCACAGGAGTAAATCCAGAGCGCCGCGCTGAGGACTGAGTGAAGGGTGCTTTGAACACTCAGTCCTTTGCCCTTCTGCACAGGGGGCTTCTCCCCACGATATTCTGGATGACTACCACCTGATTCCCGCCCCGGTGACTGTCACGGCTTCCATCACGGTGGTATCATGTATGAAGATGTCGGAACTGAGATGCCCCCTGGCGGTTCAGACCTGACCGGATAACCGCACGGCGGAAGGGCCACAAAATCATGGTGGGTGCGACACTCTACGCAGTTTATGAATACCTGGCGGCCCTCATTGCAGAACGAGAACCGGACGAGCCATTCCTGTTGAGCCAGCTTCAGCCTGCCATTCGCTACAAATTCCCGGACTTTTCGTTTGCGGATTACAACCTGCCCGGCGTCAAAGAGTTCTTGCTGGCGGGTGAAAAGGCGGGCTACTTCAAGCTGGTCAACACGGGCGCGATGCAGACCTCGTACCTCGCGCCCGGTCCAAAAGCCGTCGCGCCCCAACCTGAAACGGAGGAGGCCATCGACGCCAGCGATCCGCGTCATCTGCGCTGGATGACGCTGGCGATGGAGGCCATGCTCACCGCCGAGCGCGGCGATCAGATCATGGATGCCATTCGCGGCGTCAATGCCCGCGCGCCCGAATTTGACGCCTTCCTTGCCGCCGAGGGCAAAGAGGCCCGTCTGTATACGGTGCGCGGCAAGATTCAACGCCTGCGTGATTTCCTGAACATCTACCGGGAAAAAGGCGAAGCACAGGCCATCGCTTCCTGGCAGGCCAGCCGGACACTGCTGCGAATGCCGACCATCCCCGAAGTCGAGCGCGCCGCCACCGCGCAATCCCTGATCTGGGCGCTGTTGCAGGGGAATACCACCCTGGACAAAGTGCCGCTGGAAGCAATGGATAATCTGTTCTTCGCCGTGCTGGCCTTCAGCCGCGAGCAGATGGTGAACAACAAGTCGTGGGATTGGGTGGCCGGGCTGAACATCCTGGAAGCCGAAGCCCGCGCCATCCCGCGCCCGGCCCCGCCCCCGCCCGCCAAACGCGGACTGTTCGGCGGCAAGCAGCAGCCGGAGCCGCCCAGGTATCTGCTGGACGAGAACGAGATCGAGTCGCTGGTCAACCTGCTGCGCAGTATGGCGGGCACTCAGGCCGCCATACTGCGCCAACGTATCAGGCCTTCGTGGATACGCCTGGTCTGGATGCTGCGCTGCGGTATCTCTGGGAACGCCCCAAACTGGTCGAGGATGAGCAGCTATTGAACTGGCTGGACGACCAGATCAGCCAGCACGTCGCCAGTGGCGCGCTGGACGCCCTCAACAATCTGGCCCAGAAAGCGGCGCTCGTCATCACGGCGCGGCAGTACGGCGTCCAGCAAGTCCCGAAACAAACCGCTGAGTTCCGCCAGACGACTCAAAGCGTGCTGGAAAGTGCGCAGCATTTGCGCGTGCTGTTCGGCTTTGTGGACGCGCCCACGACGGCGGACGCCGTGCGCTATTTCCAGCAGCACGACGAACTGGCCGACTCGGATAACGTTCACCTGCTGTTCGACGATCAGACGCTCAAGGTGGTGCGGCACGACGACGTGGCCCGCTATCGCCGCCTCACCGAGCGCGCCGACCTGTGGCGCAATCTGGCAGAATTCGGCCCGGCAGAGGGTGTCCGGCAGCACGAACTATTCCTTTCGGCGGGACGCAGCGATAACACCGTGCTGGCCGAAATGGGCATCATGCTCCTGGTGGAGGCCACGACGCCCGACGAGCGCCAGGACATCATCGGCAGGTACCCGCCCGTCGTCAGCCCGGAAGGGCTGAACATTGTGGCCCGGATGCTGGATCACCTGTCGTTTCATAACGCCAGCACCGAAGAATACAACCGCTATTACGAGGTCAAGCGCATCATCGAGCGCTGCCTGCAAATCGGCGTTGACCGCGCCCTGGCCGAGTTGAAATGATCTACCGCTTTTCAAACGCCAGCGGCTTACCCTTGACGGATTAGAACGTATGTGCTATTCTTGGCCGTGTGGGGCACGGCTGGGCGCTTCGTTCCAATCCAAAAACATGAGTATTTACATCACAGATACGCCTGTTCCGCAGCCTGTTTTTCAGGTGATCAGGTGACTCCCCTCTCCTGCGGGAGAGGGGCTGGGGGTGAGGGCAACCCTAATTCGCTGCGGCGCTTGCCCTTCTTGTGCTTGCCGTCAACCCTTCATGCGTCACCTGCTCGTCGCGCCGCAGCAAGATGACGCCACCGATACTGAGCAGCGCCATGAGCGCCATGAACAACAATAAGCCGTCAACGCCCTGCCAATCCGCAAACGGGCCAGCCAGAAGCGTCCCGCCAAGCTGCCCGAAGCCCAGCAGGAAAGAATACAGGCCCATCACCATGCCCCGGTTTTCCGGGTGCAGCTCGCTCAGGTCGCTCAGGTAGACCAGCGCTGCCGGGGTGAAGCCGCTCTCGACCATCACCAGGACGAACATCAGCGGGATCAGCGTCAGCCGTGTCGTGGACGGTTCCTGGATCGGCCCGGTGTGGTTAATCAGCCCGATCACGCCCGAGGCGGCAATCACGCCCAGGCTGCTGATCAACATGGCCGTGCTCTTGCGCATTCGCGGCAAGATCAGCGTCCAGAGCAAAATGCCCACGCCAAAGGCGACGGCGTAGATGCCAAAGGCGATGCCCACCTGCGACCCGCTGAAGGCGTGCGAAAGTGTTTGATCGGGGAAGACGACCACGTGCCGTTCCCCAAACTCATGCAGGCCCGCCGGTCTTGCCGACGACAGTTGGAAGGTCGAATGGTTGAACAGCACACCCAGGATGGCGGCGACGGCCAACCAGGCCGGGATCAGGTCGCGCAGGCGCGGGCTGGTCACCAGCTTCCAGTATTGCCGCAGGTCGTGTTTCTCGGCGTGGCTGCCCGGAACTACTTTGACGGAGTGCGCGCTGAGGAAAATCAGGGCACTGAGCAGGTAAATGCCCGCATTGAGCAGAAACGCCGTCTGCCCAAACCAGTCCCACAGGCGTCCCCCAAAGACGAAACCTGCCGTCGCGCCGATCAGGGTCGCCAGCTCGAAGTAGCCGGAAATGCGGCTGCGCAGCCGGGCGTCATTCGACGTGTAGACTGCAATGTAGGCCAGTGACGCCGGGTTGGTGGTGGCTGCTGCTGCCCCTTCGAGCAGGCGCGTACTGAGCAGCAGGCCCAGGAACAATACGAATTGCAGCGTGGGCGATTGAGGGGTCAGATGCAGCAGCGACGTTATGATCATCGCCGCCGCCCCGAACAGTGGGCCAATCACCATGTAGCGGCGAGGGCCGTGCCGGTCAATCAGCCCGCCGGCCACAAAGGAGCCGCCCAGTTCGGTCAGGTAGAAGCTGGCGATGAGCAGCCCGGCCAGCGTGGCGCTGATGTGGTGTGGATGGTGCAGTCCCATCTCGCCATTCTTGGCCGCCAGGAACAGCCCGGTCAGAATGCCCATCACGCCGCCGCCTGCCCGCAGGAAAAACGTCCCGGCCAGAGCGGCGTACAATGAACGCCGGTCACTGGCGCTTGGCTTGGCAGGCGTAGCAGTCGCTGAGTATGTCATCCGTTACCCCCGGTTCGGTATGCAGTTATACCGCAGGAATCAGTATAGGCTTTCAGCTTATACTTTCAGCTTACACTGCCAATGCCTTTTCATCAAACTCATATTTGGGGGTGGGCGCAAACCAGGCCCAAAAAGGACCCATCCCGCCGGGGTTGGAGCGGGATGGGTGTGGAGAGAAGGTTGCCTACTGCTACCGCTCTGAGGTTGGCAGTCCCTCAAAGCTCTTCTCGCTTCACCGGGAAGGCCCTGTCTTGCCTGGACAGAGTGACTTCCCTCTACGAGCGTTTAACGTCTCGGTGTAGCCGCCGCGACGCCATATGACCTGATCAGGCGACCAGTCATAATGATGGCGATGTTGTTAAGACCTGGCAGCCGGGATAATCAAAACCGGGCAGGGTGAACGGTGCAGCACACCCTCTGCCACGCTGCCAAGCGCGACTCTGCTCAAGCCGGTGCGCCCATGCGTTGCCATGATGATTACATCAAAGCCGTCGCGGGCGACGCTTACAATCGTATCGACGACATTCCCAGGCCGAACTTCGACGGTCACTTCCATGCCGACCTGCTCCAGCCACTCGCTGACCTGCCGGAGATAATCCTCCCGTGCATGAATCAATCTTGGGTCGGTAGTGGGACGCAGTGGCGGCCATTGCTCATTCGTGATGGCGACGGATTGTCCCATCGCGCTGGCAAGGGCTGCGATCTCGCTGACGCGATCTTCGGCCATCACCGACAGAAGATGGATTTGTGCGCCCGGCGCAGCCACCTCCAACGTGTGCTGCAAGGCCAGTTCAGCGAGTTTCGAGCCGTCGAGGGTCACGAGTATCTTCTGGTAGCCCATCGTCATCGCTCCTGTCGCCTCACGATTTCCTCGTTGGAACCAGCGGCCAGCAGCTACGGGTGGTGGCGATCTGATTGAAGACCAACCTGACGCCGGGAATGGTTTGGGCAATCTGTACGGCCTCGTCTGACACGCCCTGGCTGTGGACGCGCCCGCGCAAGACAACTTCACCATGCTTGTTGGCAACAACATGCACGCGCTCAATGGTCCTGCCTGGCTGGTCTTTCGACCATTCGCGCAGCGCCAGTTCCACCCTCAGCTTAAGATCAATGTCAATCGATGGGCCGTAATCCCTTGCCATGTTTCAACCCTCGGCCAAGCTCCTCTCCACTGGTGACAATAGCTTACCGGAGAACGGTTCGTCGTTGGTCACAGGTTCGTGGTGATATTTGTCACAAATTGGCCCGGCTGCCTGGCAGCCGCTTCTGACAGACTCTCTATGAGAATCTAATTTAGTTCTGATGTGAACGATATATAAGACCAATAGGCTTGATGTATTGTGGTTTATCATTTGCCAATCAAGCGACTTGAAAAACTCAAGTGAGGAGCAAAGCCAATGTTTGGAGCCACTGAACACAAAGTCGGCGATATTCTGGCAAACCTGCCAGATGAACTGCCAGTGCTCCCGCTCCGCAATATGGTTGCCTTTCCTTTTACGATGCTGCCGATTGCAGTGGGTGTGCCGCGCTCGGTGAGGCTCGTTCAGGACGCCGTGCAGGGCAACCATCTGGTCGTCCTCGTCACATCGCATAATCCCGAAATTGATGAGCCAACCGCTGAACAGGTTCACCAGATCGGCGGCCTGGCAGTCATCCAGCGCGCCGCGCAGGGCGAGGACAACAGTGTGCAGTTGGTTGTGCATGTGCTGGAGCGAGTACGCATCACGGCCTGGACGGCCAGCGAGCCGTACCTGAAGGCGCGGATCGAGCTTGCCCCGGATACCGAGGAAGATTCCCCGGAAAGCGAAGCGCTGCGCCGGAGTCTGATCAATATTGCGCGGGAAGTTGTGGCGCTGATGCCCAACGTCCCCAACGAAGTTGGGGATTTCCTGGAACAGATCGAAACCAACCGTCTGTTGACCTACGTGATCGCCGCCAATTCCCGGATGGATGTGCCGGATCGCCAGGAACTGCTCGAAATGGACAGCGTAAACGCGAAAATGCGCAAGCTGATCCAGATTCTCGCGCAGGAAAAGGAAGTGCTGGCGCTTGGTCAGAAGATCACTGCGGAAACGCAGGAGAAGCTCGGCAAAGAGCAGCGTGAATTCTTCTTGCGCCGCCAGTTGGAATCGATCCGCAAGGAACTGGGCGAGGTAGACGACGAAGCGGCGGACATCGAAAACTACCGGGACAAGATCGAGAAAGCCGGTCTGCCCAAAGAAGCCTACGAGCAGGCCACCCGTGAATTGAAGCGGATGGAACGCCTGTCGGCACAGTCAGCGGAATACGGCGTGATTCGCTCTTATCTGGACTGGCTGATCGAACTGCCCTGGAACAAGCTCAGTGAGGATAACCTGGACATCGAGAACGCGCGGCGCGTTCTGGATGAAGACCACTACGATCTTAAGGAAGTCAAGAATCGCATCCTCGAATTCCTGGCTGTGCGCAAGCTGGCGAAGGAACGCGCTGCCGAGGGCGAGGAAGCGGATGCAGAAACGAAGGAAGCGCTGGGTACGATCCTGTTGTTCGTCGGCCCGCACGGAGTCGGCAAGACCAGCCTGGGCAAATCCATTGCTCGCGCCCTGGGCCGCGAATTCACCCGCATGAGCCTGGGCGGAATGCGCGATGAAGCGGAAATCCGGGGCCATCGCCGCACGTACATTGGCGCGATGCCGGGGCGTCTGATCCAGGCATTGAAGCGCGTTGGTACGCGCAACCCGGTTTTCATGCTGGATGAGGTCGATAAGATCGGCGCGGACTGGCGCGGCGACCCCGCCAGTGCGCTGCTGGAAGTGCTCGACCCGCAGCAGAACAATTCGTTCCGCGATCACTACCTGGATGTAGATTTCGACCTGAGCGACATTATTTTCATCACCACTGCCAACCAGCTCGACACCATTCCGGGGCCGCTGCTAGACCGTATGGAAGTCATCCAGCTTGACGGCTACACCGAGTACGAGAAAATCAAGATCGCTCAGGAACACCTGATCAAGCGCCAGTTGCGTGCCAACAGCCTGCACGCCGACGAAGTGACCTTTGAAGAAGCGGCGCTCCGTAAGCTGATCCGCGAGTACACCCGCGAGGCAGGCGTCCGTAACCTGGAACGCGAGATCGGCGCGGTCATGCGCAAGGCCGCTATCCACATTGCGGCAGGCGATACCAAGACAGTTCACGTCACACCTGACCTGGTGCGTGAATACCTGGGCAAGCCGCGCTTCCGCTTCGAGGTCGGGGAGCAAACCAAGATCCCGGGCGTGGCGACGGGCCTGGCCTGGACGCCTGTTGGCGGCGACGTGCTGTTCGTGGAGGCGGCGCGCAGTCGCGGGCACGGCAACCTGACCATCACCGGTCAGCTTGGCAAGGTCATGGAAGAAAGTGTTCGCATTGCGCACAGTTACCTGAAAGCACACGCCCAGGAACTGGGCATTGACGAAGAACGCTTTGAGAACTCGGACTTCCACATCCACGTGCCAGAAGGTGCAGTGCCCAAGGACGGGCCGAGCGCTGGCGTTACGATGACGACGGCCCTCTACAGCCTGTTGATTGGTCGGCCTGTGCGGCCCGATGTGGCGATGACGGGTGAGATCACCCTGCGCGGCAAGGTAACACCCGTGGGTGGCATCAAGATGAAGGTGCTGGCGGCACACCGTGCCGGACTGCGCACCATCATCCTGCCGGAACGCAACATGGACGACCTGGACGAACTGCCGGAGGATGTGCGCAACGACCTGACCTTCGTGCCTGTCGAGCGGATCGATCAGGTCCTGGAGACGGCCATCCAGAAACCGGAGACTGCGGCGGAGCACAAGAAGCAAAATGAGAACGGACGGCAGACGCAGCCCCTGGCCGCCTCCGCCGACGCACAGTAACCTTTCATCCCCTTCCTCAGCGTGTCAAGGAAGGGGATTTTTATCTCAGCACGTTGATCCCAGACAGTTATGCTGGCGGGGTTGTCCTCGGCGATGCGCGAAGAAACCTGCGCTTACCGCTCAGTCCTGATCACTCCCCCGGCGGAATATCAACCAGCATCGGCCCGCCGAGCGCTGCCACCGCTGCCTGGATGGCCGCAACGCTGGCGTTCACATCGCCGTCGCTGTCGCCGGGCAGCAGGCTGACCGCACCCTCGGCTGCTTCGCCGGTGCTGGCTGTCACGATCCCGTGCTGGCAAGCAATCCGCAGTTCCGCGATCCGCTCGGAAGGGTTTTCGTCTTCCCAACGGCGATCCGGCGTGATCCCGACGGCGCGCAGGCTGCGGTAGACGCGCTCCACGAACCAATCCGCCTTGCTGTACAGGTCGGCGATGGTGCGGGCATTGATAAAGCGATCCCAGGTCGTGTACAGGAAGCTGATCGGGCGGTGTGTTGGGTTCAGGATGGGTGGTATCTTTTCTTGCAGGTCGCCGAACTGGATTTTGTAGTACAGGTGATTGGCGTGCTTGTGGTTGGCCTCATTGGGGAGCAGATCGCGCCGCCGTACCAGTTCGTGCCCTGTCCGGCGCGCAAAGTAGCGAATGCCGCCATTCTGGTCTTTAAAGTAGCCGCTGAGGTAAAAAGCCACGTATTCGGTGTCGATGGTGCGCGGCGCACGGTCTCGCGGGATGCGATACCAGTGTTCGCGCCGCGCCACCTCAAAGTCACGCTTGCGGTTGATCACGCCGACCAGCACGCGATCTTCGGGGTACATCAGGCTCAGGTCATGCCGTGACGGGCGATTGTTGGCGGGCAGCCAGCAGCCGGGCATCGATCTCGGCCACGCGCGCCTGGTGCTTCAACCACCATTCGGGGTTCTTCTGCGCGTCCAGTTCTTCAACTGTTTTGCCCTGCTGCTCCACCCAGGTGTAATACTTCAGGTTGTGCCAGCGGGTACGGTTTTCGAGCGTGCCAAGCTGCACCCAATCTGTTGTCGCAGCATGAAAGACACCCTCGACGCGACCCACCGCCGCCGCTATGTCCAGCCGCCCGAACCGTTCGCGCATATCGTCCATGACGCTGTGATAGCGATCCAGCGAGTCGGTGGCAATGGTAGCGATCACGTCGCCCTGACCAAACTTGAAATACTTGGCCGTCTTGATCGCGCCCAGGATGTTGCAGATGCCGCTGATGCCGAACAAGGTGCTCATCTTCTCGACAGTGGGCGCGTCAATACCGTAGCGCTCGACCAGTGCCCGACAGCCTTCCTCCTCACTCAACAGTTGGAGGCCCTTCTTGCACTGCATGTCGTCGATGCACATCAGGGCATCCATGTTGTTGACGTTGTGAATCCACGTCACGTGTTTATCGCCAATGCCCTGGATGTCGTGAACACCGTAACCGTTGTTGAACAGCGTCGGGCACTGGATCGGCTCCAGCCCGACGATCAGGTGGCCGGGAAACGCCTGCTTGAGCCGGTCTCCAGCGGCGATGGTTCCGGCGCTGCCCATCGCGGAGCAAAAGGCGTTAATCACGCCGCGCCCGATGCCCTGCTGCTTGAGTTCTGCCGCCAGTTCCACCAGCGTATTGCCCGTCACGTGGTAGTGGAAGCGATAGTTGCCCATCACCTCGAACTGGTTCAGGATGCGGATATTCGGGTCGCTGGCGCGCAGTTCGTGTGTCTTGTCGTAGATTTCCTTGACGTTGCTCTCCGAGCCAACCGTCTTGATCACCTTCGCCCCATAGCTCTCGATGCGCTCAAAGCGTTCGCGGCTCATGCCTTCGGGCAGGACGACCAGGCTCTTGCAGCCCATCCGTCCGCCGACCCAGGCCCCGCCAATGCCATAGTTGCCGGTGGAGGGCCACACAAGCGTATGTCTGGCCGGGTCAACTTCCCCGAAGAGTTCCATTTCCAGCAGCACGGAATAGGCTGCGCCAACCTTGTGGCTGCCCGACGGAAACTCCTTGCCGTACAGCACCACGATGTCGGCGTCCACGCCCGTCAACGCTTTGGGCAAAACGATGTAATAAGCATTGCCCTCCGGGTCACGCCAGGTGATATTAAACAGGTTGATCGGATCAAGCGGCGCTTCGCGGCGTGCTGCCGCGGCGCGGGCACGAATGACGGGGTCGATGCGCTGCGGATGCAGCATTTCCTCGAATGTGGGGCCAGTGATCATGAATTGTCCTTTTTACGCCAGTTCCCATCCTGGAACCGAATGGCTGGCTAATCTGTCCAGTGCAAGCCGCAATTATGCCTCGTCCAGCAGCGAACGCTCTAGAGTCTTCATGCGGTTGTAGGCCAGATCGCGCAGATCGGCCAGTTCGCGGTAATGGGTGTATTCCTCGTCGGTCAGTTGATCGGAGTGACCACCCCGTGACTGTAACAACTGGTCAATCTGCTCGTCCAGCGCTTCATAATCCAGAACCGACTGCCGATACTGCTGCGCTTTTTCCGCCAGATTTTGCGTGTTGTCCGTCACGATTGCCCCCGTTATCAATCAGAACCGGTCACTTCTTGTGGCAAAACACCTGTTCCGGCTGCTGGTTTCGCGCGGGTTAGCGATTCGCCCGATTCCGGCGCTGAACTGACTGCCGACGTAACACGACTGCCTGACACTCCGCCTGGAAGGCGATGCCGGCTGCTTCCGCCCTCTTTGTCGTCAAACCCGAAGGTGTCAGCGACGATGTACAGAGGCCGCCCGCGCACCTCGTCGTAAGTCCGGGCGATGTACTGGCCCATCACGAAGAAAAAGAGAAACTGGAACGACCCGACCAGCAGCACGACAACAATGGCCGTCGCCTGCCCTTCAAACAAGAGTTTACCTGTCGCCAGCCGCAGGAACGCGACCACCGGAATGCCCAACACCGACAGGACAAACAGTACCAGGCTGGCATAGATGGCCGTCTGGAGCGGGTAGTACGAGAAACCGGTGATGGCGTCCCAGGCCAGCTTGATCATCTTGCGCAGCGGGTAATTGGTTGTGCCGAACCGGCGCACATCCCGATCATAGAGCACGCCCGTCTGCCGGAAGCCGACCCAACTGGTCATACCCCGGATGAAACGGTTGTGCTCGCGCATACTGCTGACCGCATCGACCACCCGCCGATCCATCAGGCGGAAATCGCCCGTATCCAGTGGAATGTTCACGTCGGTGATGCGGTAAATCATACGGTAAAACAGTTTTGCTGTGAGCAGCTTGAACCACGTTTCGCCAGGGCGCTTATTGCGCACGGCGTACACCACCTCGTAGCCCTGCTTCCACTTCTCGATCAGCTTCAGGATCGTTTCGGGCGGGTCCTGGAGATCGGAGTCGATGATAATTACGGCATCGCCTGAGGCGAAGTCCATCCCGGCAGTTACGGCGATCTGGTGGCCGAAATTACGCGCGAAGTCGATCAGCTTGACACGGGGGTCTTTGGCGTTCAATTCGCGCATCAGTTCCAGCGACTCGTCGCGGCTGCCATCGTTGACGAGCACCAACTCCCAGGGTTCGCCCGTTGCATCCATCGTTTTGCGAACGCGTTCGTAAAATTCAGGAATGCTCCTGGCTTCGTTGTAGATGGGCGCAACAACCGAGAACACCGGCTTTTGAACCGAACCAGCCTGTATTTCCATACTTGCCATTTTATCAGAACTTGCCTGCTGACTCCATCGCCTATTTGTACCGTTATTTTACACGCCTGCGCAACGAACTGCGCACTACGTCTAATTGGCCTATAAGGTTGCGCACGTCCGCCATCGTTGCGCCGACCTGATGGGCTGTACCCACACTGCGCATGGCGCTGCGAATATCCTTCAGGCCGCTGCCCGTCACCAGCAGCACGACACGCTCGTTGGGCGCAATTGCCCCTTCGAGCTGCGCTTGCCGCAGCCCGGCCAGAGTCGCCGCCGCCGCAGGTTCCGCAAACACGCCTGTCTGCTGCGCCAGTTCAGGGATCGCGGCCAGGATCGCCTCGTCGCTGACACTGACGTAAGCGCCGCCCGTCTGCCGCACAGCGCGCATGGCCTTCACCCGGTCACGTGGCAGGCTGGCGGAAATGCTGTCGGCCACCGTTTCGGCGGGGCCGGGCGCCATCAGCGCCGGGTCTTGCCCGCTGATCCAGGCGCGGACGAGGCTGGAACTGCCCTCGGCCTGCACGCCGATCAGCCTGGGCATCTTCTTGATCCAGCCCATCGCCAGCAGATCTTCAAAGCCCTTGTACTGCGCGCCGATGATGCTGCCATCGCCCACGCCGACGATGAGCACGTCCGGCGCTTGCCAGCCAAGCTGTTCTACAATTTCGTATGCTGCGGTCTTTTTGCCTTCCGTCGTGAAGGGATTCATGCCCGTATTGCGGCAGTACCAACCGTATTCCTCGGCGCTTTGCACGCACAGATCGAAGGCTTCGTCGTAGGTTCCCTGCACCAGGAAGACCGTCGCGCCGTAGACCAGCAGTTGGGCGATCTTGGCTTCCGGCGCCGTAGCCGGGACGAAAATCACGGCCTTCAAGCCCGCGCTGGCGCACAGCCCGGCCAGCGCCGCCGCTGCATTGCCTGTGCTGGCGGTGGTCACCACTTCCGCGCCGGTTTGCAGGGCACGCGCCACAACCATCGCGCTGGCACGGTCTTTGAGCGAGGCTGTCGGGTTGCGTCCATCGTCCTTGATCCACAGCGCCTCGATCCTTAGCAAATCGGCCAGGCGCTGTGCAGCCACAAGCGGCGTCCATCCGACGGGCAGCGGCGGGATGAATGCATCGTCCAGGATGGGCAGCAGGGGCCGGTAGCGCCACATCGTGTACTCGCGCTTGGCGGCAATCTGTTCGGGAGTCACTGCCTCCCGCAGCCGTTGAAAGTCATAACGAATGTCCAGCGTGCCTGCCGGACCGCACGTAGGACAGGTGTAGGTCACGGCATCCAGGTCATAGTGCTGGCCGCAGACTGTACAGCGGGTGTGAGTAATGTAGGGATGGGTCATAGGGCTGAAATGTATCCTCTCAGGCCGGAACGAAGCGCGTACCGGTCTCGCCACGCAGCGCACGCTCAATATTCTGTGGGTTGGTAATCAGCGCCTGCGGGCCGCCGTGTTCCAGGAATCTGACCACTGCCTCGATCTTCGGCAACATGCTGCCTGCGCCGAAATGCCCTTCCTGTATGTACTGGTGGGCCTCCTTGAGTGTGACGCGATCCAGAAATTGCTGGTTGGGCTTGTTGAAGTTCAACGCTACCTTTTCCACCCCGGTAGAGATGACGAACAGGTCCGCGCCGATGCCTGTCGCCAGCAAGCTGCTGGCTCGATCCTTGTCGATGACGGCAAACGCGCCCCGCAGCTCACCGTTGTCGTTGCGGACAACCGGGATGCCTCCGCCGCCTACGGCCACCACAATGTAATCATTTTGCAGGGCCATTTTGATGGCATCCAGTTCGATGATCTCCAGAGGCTGTGGCGAGGCGACGACTCGCCGCCAGCCGCGCCCGGCATCTTCGATAACGGTCCAGCCCTCCGCCTCAAATTTACGAGCCTCCGGCTCGGTCAGGAAGCCACCAATCGGTTTGCTCGGGTGGGCGAAGGCCGGATCGTTCTTATCAACCAGCGTTTGCGTGACCAGGCTGATCACGTTCATGGCAATGCCCATCGAGCGCAGGCTGTTGCGAAGCGCCTGCTGAATCATATAACCGATGCTGCCCTGGGTGTCCGCGCCGATGATGTCCAACGACATGGTATGCACCTCGTGTGCGGCCAGTTCGGCACGGCGCAGGATGTAGCCGACCTGCGGGCCGTTGCCATGCGTGATCACGACCCGCCAGCCGCCCTTGATCATACCGGCGATATGTCCGCAGGTCTCGCGCACCGCGTCCCATTGGTATTTCATTTCCCGTTTGGTGTTATCCGGGATCAGGGAATTGCCGCCGATGGCGATCACCGCAGTTTTGAGAGGCATGAGGGGTTGTCTCCTGTCGTGGGTGATGACTTCGAGTTCAAGGGTTAAGTATAGCGCAACGGCGGCCAGTGACGACTGCCGCTATCGGGTGCAGGAACAGTATCCAACGAATCATATCTGCGAACTGGCGTTTGAGGACCGAGTTGACCGTTTCGGTTTTCCACCTATGTTTGCAACAGAGCACACATGAGCCTTATTTGGGGAATTCTTTCCCCGATCTTGACATCATCTTCACCCACTGGCGCGTCTTGGCCGCTTCTTGAACGCCGCCGCTCAGGCGAATTCTACTTGAGCAGCGCGCTCACCGTCGGCGGTCTTGCTCTTCGGGTGGACGGATAGCCCGGAAACTGCCGTACAACAGGAGGTCGTAGACCAGTTTGAGGACACCCGCCAGCACAAACGGCATACCCAACCAGTAGCCACCTGCGTGAAACAATGCGCCCGTCAGACCTGGCGAAAGGGCCGCTGCTGTTGTCCGCGCGATGTTGGCGATGCCGTTGGCAGCGGAGCGTTCCTCCGGGTCTACGACGGCCACCGTGTACGATTGTCGGGTCGGAACGTCCATCTGCGAGATGCTGAAACGGGCCAGCAAGACCAGAATCGCCAGCGGCAGGGTCGGCATCAGTGGGACCAGGATGAGCAGCACGTTGGAAGGTATATGCGTAAAGACCATCGTGTTGATCAGCCCAAAGCGGGCCGCCACACGCGCTGCGGCCAGGGCCGACAGGCCAGCAAACAAGTTCGCGCCCAGGTAAATCGACCCGATGACGGCGGGATCGACGCCGAAACGACGGTTGAACCACAACGCGACCAGGCTCTGAACAATCAGCCCGCCTGCGAACGCATCGATCATGAACAGGAAGGACAATCTGAAGACCACGCCGCGCGAGCGCTTTAGCCCGAACAGGTTTTGCAGTGTGGCCGAGGTCTGCGCCACCGGTATTTCCACTGCCGGGGACAGCCGCGTGAACAGCGCGCCCAGCGCGAGGCCGAGCAGCGCATAGCCCAGGATCACCGCACGGTAACTGTTCAACGGTGTCTGCCCGGCGTTTTGGAGCAATTGCGAGAGCGTTCCGCCTGCGAAAGACCCCAGCCCGGTCATGACCGAACCGAGCAGGCTGTACCAGGCGAAGACCTGCGTCCGCTGTTTGTCGGTGGTTGTCTGCGGCAATGCAGCCTGTTCAATTGCCAGGAACGGCCCGACCTCGTTCCCGTTCGGGCTGATCGTGCCCACAATGGCCGCCACGGTCAGCAAGGTGATGTCGCGGGTCAGAGCAAAGATCAACCCGGCCAGGATCATCAGTCCTGCACCGACGAGGAGCATCCGTCGCCGCCCCAGGCGATCCGCGACAATGGTGATGGGCAGCGAGATAAGGGCGTCGCCCAGCAGAGTCAGGCTCAAGAGCGCGCCGATTTGCGTGTCACTCAGGCCCAGTTGCGCCAGATAGAAGCCCAGAACGACAGCCAGAAACCCATAAGCGAACAGGCGTACCATCCGCGTCGCAAACAGCAAACGCCCATCAACGGTCAGCGTTTGAAGCGCCTGGATCTCGGGCAGTTGGAGCAACCGGAGCACTCCTTCGGTGTGGGCAATGCAGTCCGAATCGTAGCGCAGCCGCACCAATGAGGCGAAAAAACGGCAGCCAGTTGGCTGCCGTCAGATGCCGGACCTTGTTAGGATGTGCTTGGGATGTGCACTGCTACGACGTTCGAGAGGTCGGACGCGCGCCCAAAGTGACCTGAATATCTTGCTGCTTGCCGTCGCGCAGCACAGTCAGCGTGATAGTCTGGCCGACCTTCGTCCTCATGAAGAGATACGAAGTCAGGTCATCGAAGTGGCGGACGGGATTCTTATCGACAGCCACGATGACATCACCGCCTACTGGCAAGCTGTTCCCGTTAACATTGGTTGTCTCCGAGCCGCCTTTCAGGCCGGCTTTGGCTGCCGGGCTGTTCGGCTGCACCGTGCCGACGTAGGCCCCGTGCGTGTCCGGAGGCAGATTCAATTGCTCATTGAGGTCGAGCGTCAACGTACCGCCGCTGATGCCGAGCCAGGAATGCGTTACCTTGCCATCTTTGATCAGTGCGTCGGCAATCATCTTGACCAGGTTGGACGGGATAGCAAACGACACGCCGGACGATTGCTGCACCTGCGAGGCAATCTGCTCATTCACACCGATCACTTCGCCCCGGTTGTTGAGCAATGGGCCACCAGAGTTGCCGGGGTTCAGCGCCGCATCGGTCTGAACTGCATCGGGGATGGTATAGCTCCCACCGCTTGAGGTCTGGGCCAGAGCGTCTACTGAACGATGCAGGCCACTCACGATGCCCTGAGTCATTGTCCCCGCGCGTTCAAAGGGATTGCCGATGGCGATGGCCCGATCCCCGACGGCCAGTTCGTCCGAATTGGCGAGCACTAGCGGCTTGTAGCGGCTGGCATCGCCCTGCACCTGGATGACGGCCAGGTCGCTATCCAGGTCGATGCCGACGATTTTGGCACGCATCATTGTGTCGTCGCTGAAGGTGACTTCGACCTGATCGGCCCCCTGAACGACGTGCGCATTGGTGACAATGTGTCCCGCCGTGTCATACACAAAGCCGGAACCCGCCGCCATGGCGAAAGGCTGCACACCACCACGCTGGCCGAATGGGTTAGGTTGCACCCGACCCGCCGGGATCCGCACGGTGATGCTGACAACGGAAGGATTGACTTTGGCGTAGATGTCACGCAGCAATTGTGTCTCTTCGTCGGCAACGGCCTGCTGACCGGACACCATCCGCGCTGGACTGGCAATGCCGAAGCCAATCGCTATGCCCAGAAGCAGAATTAGCAAAGCTGACAGACTGGATCGCTTGATCCGATTCAACATACGTTTCCTCCTCGAACTGACGGTAGACATACTATAGCGCAGCGAGAAGCCAACACGATGTTGGTGGCAGCCTCATTCCGACAACACACTTTGAGCGAACGGTAAGGGGGAGGCTGCCGGCTTCTTCTTCATCTCGATTTGCAACTCAAGTATAACGATTGCTGTTTCGCAGTTGCTTAAGCCTGGGTTAACACACCTTAAATTCAGCTTAAATCCGCACTGCGCGGCGCGCCGACGACCAGCGTGGGTGTGCGGGGGATAAAACGCACCTCAAACAGCCAGGGCCACAACTTGCCCGTGATCAAAAACGTGCCATGATCGGCGTCGTAGGCAATACCGTTCAACACCCCTTCCGTACCTGCGGCAGCCGTCTCCTCTGGCGTCAGCAGCCCGGCAGCATCAATCTGCGCGGTGACCTGACCTGACCGCTTATCGATGCGCAGAATGTTATTGGTGTGCCACACGTTGACGTAAAGCGAGTCGTTGACACACTCCAGTTCGTTCAGGTTTGTGACGGGCTGGCTGTCCAGGCTGATCGAAAGCTGGCGGGCCACCTGGAATGTGGCCGCATCGCGCACCCAAATGGTGGCGCTGCCATCCGTCTGGAAGAACTGCGCGCCATCGAAGCACAGGCCCCAGCCTTCGCCGCTGTAGGGGAAGCTGCCGATGGTGGCAAAGGTCTTGAGGTCGTAGATAAACGCCACCTGTTCGTGCCAGGTCAGTTGAACCAGCCGGTTGCCTTGCAGGGCCAGACCTTCCCCAAAGTAGGTACGCGGCAGCGACGCCTGACGCAGAACTTTACCGGTCTGTGGATCAACCTGCCGCAGCGTAGACTGTCCGTAGAGACCGGTGCTTTCGTAGAGTGAGCCATCGTGCAGCAGCAGCCCCTCGGTGAACGCTGTCTTATCGTGTGGCCTGGCTGACAGCACTTGTGGGACGAGGCGCTCCACTGCTGGCAGGGGCGCTGGCGCCTGCCCCGGCAGCAAGTCTGTACTCCTACTGCAATCCATGAACGGAACAACCAGCAGGAAACAAACCAATAAAGCCTTCATGACAGTTCCTGATCATCACCTTAAGTACCGTCGCTGCAGATCAACGCCCCATTGTAACCCATAAGCGCTGCGTGAAAAGCCCGCTGGCGACTCGCGTAGTCGGTGGTCGGGACCTGCGGCTGTTTCCAATGCCGGGGTACACAGGCTAACAAGCGCTTTCGCCCCCCGATCTGTTGGGCACGAGCGGACAGCCTAATTTATCCTGCGCATGGGGGCATCAATCGACGAGTTTATCCAGTTCAGGACATACTAATACTTGTAGCCATACTAACTCGCACAAAAAAGAAATTCTGCTACAATCTTCTTTGAACCAGATGGTAGTCGCTGCCGCCTTCTGCAATGCCGGACTTGTACCTGATCCGCTGAGGATCGGGACTACAATTAACATCGTCCGTCCGATGAAATAAGGCGTCTTGATGAAAATCAGTGACAGTCGCGCTAGACGACCTTTTGACAGGACGATCATCACGCTGGGTTTCTGGCTGGCGATAGTGATCAGTATCGTTATTGCTGTCCTGATTTACCTCTCTGTTGTCCGGCTGGTCCAGGATCGGGATCGCATAACGCACACCTACCGTGTCCTGGGAAGGCTGGAGAGTGTGTTGTCAACCCTCCGCACTGTCGAAGCCACGCAGCGTACCTATCTCATTACCGGCACTGACAATGTTCTCAGTGCCTACCAGGCAGCTTATGACGCGCTGCCAACAGAAATCACCAATCTCCGGCAGTTGATTGCCGATAACGCCGATCAGCAGCGGCGGCTCGACGAGTTAATGCCACTGATCTCTGGCAGGCTGGACTTCCTGAAGGAAGGCATCCGTTTGCGGCAACAGCAGGGGTTCGAGGCCGCCAGGGCGTTTATCCTCACCGATTCGGGCCAGCCCACCATCGGCCAGATTCGAACACTTATCACGGCGATGGAAGACACCGAGAACACCTTGCTGGCCCGGCGGAACGATGAATCGCGTTCCAGCATCGTGGCTACGATTGGGGCCTTTTCTGCCGGGGCTGTCGTCAGCTTTGCGCTGATTGGCACAGTCTTCTACCTTCTCAGGCGCGAGGTTGCCAGCCACGCGCGCGCGGAGGAAGCCCTGACGGAAGAGCGTAATTTGCTGCGCACTTTAATGGATAACCTGCCCGATAGTGTTTTCGTCAAGGATACCCAAAGCCGCTTTATCCTCAACAACGCTGCGCACCGGGCCATTTTGGGTAAAGCGACCCTCGCTGAGGTCGTGGGCAAGACCGACTTCGACCTGTTTCCACGTGAACTGGCGACCCAATACTATGCAGACGAGCAGCAAGTCGTTCGCTCCGGAGAACCGCTGCTGAACCGTGAAGAACCCACCGTTGACGCGGCGGGCCGCCATCGCTGGCATCTGACAACCAAAGTGCCCCTGCGCGATAGCCAGGGAAAGACCATCGGCACCCTCGGCATCTGCCGCGACATCACCGAGCGCAAGCGTACCGAAGAGTCAATTCGTGCGCTCAACCAGGACCTTCACCAACGGGCCGTGGCGCTAGAGGCCGCCAACAAAGAGCTTGAGGCGTTCAGCTATTCCGTTTCGCACGACCTGCGCGCGCCGCTCCGCGCCATCGACGGATTCTCCCGGATTTTGACCGAAGAACATATGGCACAGCTTGATGCCCAGGCTGCGCGCTATTTGCAAAAGGTGCGGGACAACGCCCAGCGGATGGGCCTGCTGATTGACGACCTGCTTGCATTCTCGCGTTTGAGCCGCCAGGCGCTCAAGATACAGTCTGTTGCGGTAGGGGAGGTGGTGCAGCGGGCGCTCAATGACTTACGCAGCGAACAGGATGGACGGCAGATCGATCTGGTCATCGGCGATTTGCCGGAGTGCCAGGCTGACCCGGCGTTGCTGAAGCAGGTCTATATCAACCTGATTTCAAACGCACTGAAGTACACGCGCAAACGGGAACGAGCGCGCATCGAAATTGGTTTTTGTGAACAGAACGGCGAGACCGTTTATTTCGTCAGGGACAACGGTGTGGGCTTCGACATGCAGTATGCCTCGAAACTGTTCGGGGTATTTCAGCGCCTGCACAATGCCCAGGAGTACGAGGGAACAGGCGTGGGCTTGGCGATTGTGCAGCGTATTGTCAATCGGCACAACGGGCGAGTCTGGGCGGAAGGCGCAGTCGATCAGGGCGCAACGTTTTTCTTCACGCTTGGGAGCAGCGACCATGTTTGATAACGCTGTCGAGATTCTGCTGGTGGAGGACAACCCCGACGATGAAGAGCTGGCGATCCACGCGCTTCAACGGCGCAATCTCGCTAATGCGATTCATGTCGTGCGCGACGGGGCGGAGGCGCTGGATTATGTCTTCCGCACCGGCGCTTATGCCGGGCGCACCAACCGCCGCCCCAAAGTGATTCTGCTCGATCTCAAGCTGCCCAAAGTCGATGGGCTGGAAGTGCTTCGCCGCTTGAAAGCCGACCCAGAGACGCGGCCTATTCCGGTGGTGGTTCTAACCTCGTCAGGCGAGGAACGCGATATTGTGGAAAGTTACCAGCTGGGTGTGAACAGCTATATTGTCAAGCCTGTCGATTTTGAACAGTTCACTGAGGCAGTGCAGCAACTGGGTTTTTACTGGCTGCTGTTCAACAAACCGCCCCTGGCCTGAAAAGCTGTTAGTTGTTCGATGATTCGTCGTAACAGTTCATATCGAGGGGATCATGCCGAAGACGCTGCACATTATCCTGATTGAAGACCGTCCCGACGATGCAGAACTGATCCTCTATGAGTTGCGCCGGGGCGGGCAGGAAGTTATCGCTCACCTGGTTGACAATTCGGCGGATTTTCTGGCCTGGCTTAACCCGGATATCGATGTCATTCTGGCGGACTACAATGTGCCGCAGTTCGGCGCACTGGCTGCCCTGGCTCTCCTGAAAGAACGCAACCTTGGTATCCCGCTCATCGTCCTCACCGGCACAATCGGCGACGAAGCGGCAGTGGAATGCTTGCGCGAAGGCGCAGCCGACTATCTGCTCAAGGATCGGCTGGCGAGGCTGCCGCAGGCAGTAGCCCACGCCATTGAGGAAAGGGCGCTGCGCATCCAAAAGCAGCAAGCCGAGGAGGCGGTGCGCGCCAGCGAGGCCCGCTACAGGCAGTTGGCCGACAACGCGCCGGACGTGATCTTTCGCATCCAGGTCAGCCCGACGATGGTTTGTGAGTATGTCAGCCCGGTGGTGGAGGAGATGCTCGGCTTTACCCCGGACGAGTTATACGCTGACCCGACCCTGCTCACTAACCGGGTTCCCCCAGAGGATCAGCAACGATTGGCGGAACTGGCTCAGGACACCAGCCAACTGAGAGTGGCCTCCACCCTGCGCTGGATCGCCAAAGATGGCCGAATGGTCTGGACTGAGCAGCGGCTGACCTTCACCCGCGACGAGAAAGGCGTTGTTACCTTTGTCGAGGGTATTGCCCGCGACATTACGGCAGCCAAACAGGCCGAGGAAGCCCTGCGCAAAAGCGAGAACCGTTTCCGGCTGCTCTTCGAAGAATCGCCCGTCGGCATTGCCATTCTCCGCGATGGCGTTCTCCTCTATACCAACAAGGCATTCCTGAGCATCTTCGGTTTTGGCAGCGAAACGGACCTGGCTGGCACTGCCCTCGAGACACGCATCGCGCCGCAGTATCGCGCCGAGGTGATGTCACGGCTGACTGACCCGGCGGTTGCCCTGCCGCTTTCCCTGGAAACCTATGGACAGCGCAAAGACAGCCTGACCTTCCCCATCTATGTACAGATCGGACTGATCGAACTGATCGATGGCCCGGCCCAGGTGGTATACATCAACGACATGACGATCCACAAGCAGCTCCAGGAAGAAACCCACAAGGCCGAATTGCTGCGTATGGAGCTTGCCAAAGAGAAGGAGCTGGCCGAGCTGAAAGAACGCTTTGCGTCGATGGTCTCTCACGAGTTTCGAACACCGCTGACCGTCATCCGTATGTCGTGTGGGCTGATCGAAGAATATGCAGACCGCTTGCCGCCGGAGAAAACGAAGAAGTTCTTGAACGATATCCAGTCGCAGGTTGAGTACATGGTCGAGTTATTGGAGGACGTACTGACTATCGGTAAGACCAGGGCCGGCAAGATTGCCTTCAACCCGGAACTGCTCGATCTCAGCAGTGTGTGCGCGGACATCGTGGAGCAGCTTCAGCTGACCAACGGCTCCGAGCACAGGCTGCTGTTCAGTAATCAGAGTCACACCCGCTTTGTTTACCTGGACCCACAACTGCTGCGCCACATCCTGGTCAATTTGCTCTCAAATGCGATCAAATATTCTCCGAAGGGCAGCGAGGTGCGGCTTACGGTGCGAGAGGAAGAAAAGCAAATCGTGTTCCAGGTCAGCGACCAGGGTATCGGCATCCCGCCTGAAGATCAAGAGCATCTGTTTGAGCCATTCCACCGGGCCAGCAACACGCGACACATTCAAGGAACGGGCCTGGGGCTGGCAATTGTCAAAGGCAACGTTGAAGCGCATGGCGGGCGTATCACCGTAAGCAGCGCGGAGGGCGCAGGGACGACGTTCACCGTGACGCTGCCCGCCACATCCCCCGTTGGCGCAGCGTCTTCTGTGGACCGGCCACTATGAATAAGGCCCTACGCCGGTTGAGGTGGGGCCGCGCATCGATCTGAACTGGCTGAACCGGCCTAGACCCGCGTTGACGGATTGCCCGTTCGTGCCCGGTTCGGCTGCGTATCATCCAGCCTGGAGGTGTCCGTTTGCGTGATGTTCTTTGCGTGGCTCGCCTCGTCGCGCAGGTTGGGCACAGCGCTTTCACTGTCACCCATCCTGTCACCTGTCCAACCTCGCTCCCGCCACTGTGCCGCTCGCTGCTGAATGTCTACCGGGTTGTGCCGGTCCATGATGGCCCGCACCCGGCTGGCCCACTCATCGGCCACCGTTGCACTGACCAGAGTCCCACCGCGCCGCACGCCCTCCGCATAGTAGCTCGCTTCGTCCGAGGCGACCCCCAGACTAAGCAGGCCACCCACGATCCCGCCTGTTGCGCCGCCAGCGATTGCCCCTGTCGCCGCGCCTGCCAGTCCTGCTGCCAATGGGCCAGCCGCGATCACCGGGCCAATACCGGGAACGACCAGCGCCGCCAGGGCCACCAATGCCCCCATCAATGCGCCAACGGCTGCGCCAAAGGCGCTGCCTTCAACCGGGCCAACGTGATCGTCCGTGCCTTCAGCGGGATACAGCGCCATGTGCCGGGAATATTCACCCGTCGCGTCCCGGGCGACGATGCTGATGTTTTCGCGGCTGAAGCCCGCGTTCACAAGCTCCGTCACAGCGCCCTGCGCGGCTGCCAGATCGTCATAAAGTGCAAGAATCGTTCTGGTCATGGCTTTGTCTCCTGATATGCCTGTCCTGGGGACACCTTAGCAGTTCGTCTTAGGAAGACGATGAGTGCTGCATAAGGTTTGGAGAAGTACACCATCGGACGGGCTGTGCTACACTATAACCATAGAGGATGTACTGCCCACAATCTTGAAAGCGATACGATGGAGGAAACCGAGCCGTGAAACGCTCCATACTGGTCATTTGTACCCTCATTGCCCTGATCGGCGCCGCAGCCAGTAGCGTGCCCGTCCAGGCGCAGGCCAATGCGTGCGCCAAAGCCGCGCCGCCGCACCTGAAGACAGGCACGTCTGCACAGATCACGAAACCGAGCAGTTCGAACTTTCCGGGGGCGTTTCTAAAGCCCGATCCGGGGCGCGCTGGACCAGTCCTGCGTTACATTCCTGTCGGGACGACGGTGGACGTGCTCGATGGCCCCCGCTGCGGGGACGACAGGAGTTACTGGTGGCGTGTCAAGCTGGGCGACCTGACCGGCTGGCTGGCCGAGGTTGCTGGCAAGGGCTATGCGCTGGAGCCGGCGTCGGCTTCTGCAACGGCTACCCCACTGCCCAGTACCGTTGCCAGTGTCCTGACCTGTGTGGCGCGCAGCACCCCGGCGGCGCCGGCCACCGCGCCGGGCACGCAAGCCGCCGGCGATAAGCTGGATCGTGTGGTTTACGGCACGCTGGACGGTTGGCTGATGGTTTCCGACAACGGCGGCCTGGGCAGGCAGTTGGCGATGTTCAACCCGCCGCCCCTGAGTGTCGATCTCGCACCGGATGGTACGGCGGCGGCGGTTGTCACCTACAATGGAGTGTACTGGGTGGACGTCGCCACTGGCAAAACCATCATGCTGGCCGATGCCACAACGTTCGGGCTGCAAGAAGGCGCGTATCCCAGCCGGGTCACGTGGCTGCCCAACAAATCCGATCTGGCCGTCGAGATCACTGATACACAGGACAACGTGATCAGCTATGCGCTGTGGTCGGTTGCTACCGACGGCACGCATCCGCCATTCCGCGTCGATACAGGTGCACAGCCCCAGGGTGGTGTGTATAAAGCACCCGTTGGCGACAAGACGATTGTGGTCAGCGCTAACGATATTTCGCTGTTCCCCAAAGATTTGAACGACTCGTCGCCCTCGTTGATCGAGTTCGTGCCCAAACAGGCGGAAGGCGACGTGACACAGCTTGTGGCTCCGGCCATTTCCTGGGCGCAGGATGGCAAAGGCTTCTACACTTACATCCCGATCAGCCCGGAGGCTGCCCCTTCCGACCCTGTGGCCGGACACGTCTTGTACGTACCGCTGGAAGGCGACGTACAGGACCTGGGCAAGCAAGCCAGACTCAAGCCGAACGACTACGTGATTCCCTCGCCGGATGGCACGGCAGTGCTGGCCGGGCGTGGCGCAGCCTGGGCCATCCAGAATGTAAAGTCAGGCACAATCATCCAGACACTACCGCCCGTTCAGTACGTATTCGGCTGGGTTCCCGATGGAAGCGGAGTCGTGTTCACCAACAGGACAGGAGAGATCAAATTCCTGGGCACTGACGGCAGTCCCGATTCCGACTTCGTGCCGACGGCCACCGACGTGTTCCACATCACCTGGCTGACCGACGATACGATCATGTACGCCATCAAGGGCAAAGACGGCAAACTATCTTTCAAGATCAGGCGCGGCGGCGAGGACGATAAGTTCCTGGGCCTTATTTCAACCGTGAATGCCTTCAGCGGTGTGCCGATCAGCGGCAAGGCTGGCCCCGCCAGTGTGCCGCAGCCGTGTAAGTAGAGTGGAGATCATCCGCCTCTCCGAGAGGAGAAAGGATGCTCACAAACTGACGGCGACCTGAAAACGACTTTGCATAAAGTTGCCCTCATCCCCGGTTCCTTCTGCCACCAGGGTCAGAAAGGTCGGGGACGAGGGCCACGCTGCGCGTTTTTTCGCTCGGCATGAATAGCGCCATGCAAGGGTACGAGTCGGGGGCAAATCAGCCCAGATTGCGCAGGACATTCGCCACCACCGCAATACCCTTGTGGTATTCGTCCAGGAGGATGTGTTCTTCCGGTGTGTGATCGAGCGCGGAGTCGCCGGGGCCGTAGGCCAGGATCGGGCACTTCCAGATCGGCGCGACAATGTTCATGTCGGACGTGCCCGTTTTGTAGACAAAGTTGGGTTTGCCGCCCTCGTCGCGGATGGCGTTATTGAAGGCGCGCACGAGCGGTGTATGCTTATCGGCGCGAATCGCTACTTCCTCGCCCCGGAAGGTGATCTCTGCGCCCTCGGCGCGGGCCAGCAGGCGCGGCTTGAATTCCTCCGGTGGCACGTCCACCGGCAGGCGAAAGCCAAGCGTCATCGTCGCCGTCTCGCAGAAGCCATCGTCGGAAGAATTCAGCGAGCGAATCGAGGTAAAGACCTGATCAAACGCCTTGTCGCGCCCCTCGTTGATCGCGGCGGCTTCGGCCTGCACGGCATTCCAGTAGGTGACGGCGTGCTCGATAGCGTTCGGTTCGGGGCGGGCGGTGTGCTGCACCGTGCGCTGGAAGCGGTAATCAAGCAGCAAGCGACCTTTGTAACCGAGCGTGATCCGATCCCACTGGCTCGGCTCGCCGATCACGCACATTTCCGGGGTGAACTGCGTCGTGGCGTAATGCGCGCCCTTTGAACTGGCCGCTTCCTCCTCTGTCGCACCGATGACGATGATCCGCCAGCCGGGTTGGCGCCCGACCAGCGCCGTCGCAGCGGCGAACGTTGCCAGCGGCCCCTTGGCATCCACTGCGCCGCGCCCGTACAGTTTGCCCTCGTGAATCTTGATCGGAATGTAGCCGGGCACGGTATCGATGTGGCCGAGCAGCGCAATGTCGCGCGGGCCATCACCCATGATACCGACGGCACTGCCAGAGTCGTCCACGTAGGCGCGATCAAAGCCCGCCGACTGCATCCAGCCCACCAAGTATTCGGACGCAGGACGCTCCTGGTGCGACGGGCTGTAGGCTTCCAGCAAGCCGGAAAGCAGGGTGTCGAAATCCTGGGTGGTGAAGGTCATCTCAACCTAGCCGTTCCACAATCGCCGTCGTCATCCGCTCTGTGCTGGCGTTGCCGCCCAGATCGCGCGTCAAGATGCCATCATTCAGGGTGCGGCGCACCGCCGACTCGACCCGGCGCGCAGCCTCGGCGCAGCCGACGTGATCGAGCAGCATGGCCGCGCTCAGGATCGCGCCGACAGGGTTGGCAATGCCCTTGCCCGCAATGTCCGGCGCGGAGCCATGCACCGGCTCGAAGTAGGCGACCTTCGACGCGCCCACGTTGGCCGACGGCGCAACGCCCAGTCCGCCGATCAGACCTGCCGCCTCGTCCGAAAGGATGTCGCCAAACAGGTTGGTCGTCACGATCACGTCGAAGCGGCGCGGGTCTTTGACCAGCCACATCGCGCAGGCATCGACCAGCAGTTCGTCGTGGGTCACGTCCGAGAACTCCGCAGCGACTCGCAAACAGCATTCGCGGAACAGCCCGTCCGTTTCCTTCAAGACGTTGGCCTTGTGAACAATCGTCACGTGTTTGCGTGGGCGTTTCTGCGCCGTCTGGAAGGCATAGCGCGCGATCCGCTCCGACGCCCTGACGGTGATGACGCGCTCGGTGATGGCCGTGTCGCCCTCGCGCCGTTCTCGCCCCGAGTACAGGCCCTCGGTGTTTTCGCGCACGATCAGCAGGTCGATCCCTTCCGGGCTGCCCGGCATGGAGACGGTAGGCCGCAGATTGGCATATAGATCGAAGGCTTTGCGCATCCCCAGGACCGGGCTGGCATAGCCCGCCACTTTGGTCGAGGGCGAGGATGTAGCGCCGAACAGGGTCGCGTCGGCGCTCAGGATGGCGGCTTTGGTCGCGTCGGGCAGCGCGTTGCCGTGCTGCTGAAAGCACTCCCAACCTGCTTCGGCGTGCGTGAACGCAATTCCCAGGTTCAGCGCTTCCAGGACACGCGCCGCCGCCGGGATGACCTCCTTGCCCACGCCATCCCCGTTGATCAGGCAAACGGTGATCGGTTGGCCTGTGGGACTCACTGCTCACCCTCGGCGGCCAGTCTGGCCTTGAGCATCGGGATCAACCCGCCCGCTTCCAGAATAGCCTTGAGCGAGGGCGACAGCGGCGGGAAGTCAAACGCGCCAGCCGCGCAGATCACCTTGTAGTTGTCAGCATCCACCGTGATGATCTCGCCGTTCTGGATGGCATCGACGGCGGGCGGACAGACGACAGGCAGCAGGCCGCCGTTCACGCAGTTGCGGAAGTGGATGCGCGCAATCGACTTGGCGATCAGCACCTTGACCCCGGCAGCCACCAGGCACGTCACGGCCTGCTCACGGGACGACCCGCAGCCCCAGTTCTTTCCTGCGACGATCATATCGCCCGGTTTGACGTTGGCAGCGAAAGTCGGGTCGAGGTCTTCCAGCGCATGTTTCGCCATCTCGGCCACGTCGGTGACGGTGTAAGTGTATTTGCCGGGGAAGATCACGTCGGTGTTGACGTTATCCCCGTATTTCCAGGCACGTCCCTGGTACTGCATGTCGGTGTTACCTCTCAATCAGCGATTACGTATTCGGTGGATGACTGCGCTTCCGGGATCGGCAGGTTTTCCTCTTGCAAGCCTTCGGTGTGCAGTTGGATCGCTTCCCGCATATTCTGTTCCGCTTCTTCACGGGTTTGGCCCGTTGCCACGCAGCCCGGTAGATCGGGCGAATAGGCGGAATAATTCCCGTCCGCTTTTTCAATCACGATGAGGGTACATTGTTAAGACAAGTCTCTCGGATCGACAATCTTCCCCGCGACGGCGCTGGCGGCGACCACTGCCGGACTCGCCAGATAGATCGGCGCATCGGGCGTGCCCATCCGTCCTCGGAAATTGCGGTTGGCCGTGCTGATGGTCACTTCTTTGGGCGCGGGCACGCCCATATGGTTGCCCATACATGGCCCGCAGCCCGGCGTACCGAGCACCGCGCCCGCCTCCAACAACGTCTGGATGTAGCCGAGCCGCAGCGCTTCGTTCAAGACGACGCTGGACGCCGGGATCATCAGGAAACGGGTTCCGGCGGCCACGTGCCTGCCCTTGACGATCTCGGCGGCGGCGGCGAAATCTTCCAGGCGGCCATTGGTGCACGTGCCCAGGAACGCCTGCTGCACGGGCGTCCCGGCAATCTCCGAGACAGGCCGCACGTTATCGGGGCTGTCCGGGCAGGCGACCTGCGGTTCCAGCTTCGATACGTCGTAGTGGTGTTCCGCCACATAGGTGGCACCCTCGTCGGGATAGAGCGGTGTATAGGGGCGGCGAGCGCGACCTTCCAGGTACTTGAAGACTTTCTCGTCGGGCGGTAAATAGGCAGTTTTTGCGCCGAACTCAGCCATCATGTTGGGGATGACAGCACGGCTTTCCAGGCTGAGGGCGCTGATAGCCGGGCCGCTGAATTCAATCGACATGTAGATGCCGCCCTCGACGCCCAGATCGCCGATCAGGCGCAGGCAGAAATCTTTGGCCGTGACGCCGACGGGCCATTCGCCCGTGACGACCACCTTCATCGACTCCGGCACGCGCAGCCACAACTCGCCCGTCGCCCAGATGGCCGCCATCTCGGAGCGGCCCACGCCCGCCCCAAACGCGCCCAGCCAGCCGAAATGCGTGGTGTGGCTATCCGAGCCGAGGATCAGTTCGCCAGGCAGGACAACGCCTTCCTCACTGTGGACTTGATGGCAGATGCCGCGCCCCACCTCAAAAAAGGTGGTGACGCCTTGCTCTTTGACAAACTGGCGCACTTCGGCATGATTCTGCGCGTGCTGTGTCGTCGGCGCGGGCACAGCGTGGTCGAGCGTGATTGCCAGCCGTTCGGGGTACCTGACTTTCTTGACGCCGAGTTTCTTGAACGTCTGGTAGATCGCGGCGGTATTGTCGTGGCTCAGGGCCACGTCGGGGCGGGCATCGACGATCTGCCCGGCAGTCACGGAGGGCAGCCCGGCAGCGCGCGCCAGGGCTTTCTCGGCAAAGGTGGCAGGAGTCATGACTCTTCTTCCAGGGTGGTACGATACAGATCGAGGACATCAAAAGCCTGGTTGAGCAGTGCGGCAAGCTGCTCAACCATTTCGGGCGGGTTCAGTTCGCCGCTCTCCAGCCTGCGCTGAATGGACGGCGAGGGCGAATTCAGAATAAGGACCAGCATGTTGGCAATGTTCTGAGCGCTGGTCAGCGGCGACCTGAGGTCCCTATTGAGCTGCCGAATCAGCGCGCGTGTATCCGCCGACAAAATAAACCGTTTTTGCTTTTCAAGCTGGTCGGACATAAAACGCTCTAGCCTAATTAGCCTCCTGTTCAGGCACGGCCCAGGCACGCAGGAGGTTATCTACATCATCCGTGCCCAGGGGTCGCTGATCGGCCAGCGCTTTAATGCGTTGAGTCGCTTGCTTGATCTGCGCGTCTGTTAATGATAAACCCAATTCTTGCGCACGGCTACGAACCGCATTCCACCCGGTCAGGCGGTGGCCGATCTGCACGTCACGCTTCAGGCCAAAGTCCGCCGGGTCAATGCTCTCATAGGTCTCCGGCGCGGCCAGCACTGCCTTTGTGTGGATGCCTGCCTTATGCGTGAAGGCCGTCGCCCCGGTGATGTAGTTGTTGAAGGGTACGCTGACCCCGACCATCTCCGCGACCATGTGATCGATGGCATACAGGCGATCCAGGCGGTACTTGGCCGTGATCTGCGGACGGTTGAGCATGTACAGCCGCGCAATCAGCCCGCCAAGCGGCGTGATCCCGTTGCGCTCTCCGATGCCGAGGACGGTGGTATCGATGTGGGTTGCACCCGCTTCCAGGGCAGCGTAGGCGTTGGCGATGGCGCAGCCGGCGTCGTTGTGGCCGTGAAATTCCACGTCCAGACGGGTCAGGCGGCGAAGCTGGGCGACAAGCTGCGTCACCTGTGAGGGGGTGGCGATGCCTACCGTGTCGGCCACGCCCAGACGGTTGACGACGCCCAACTGCGCAACGGCCAGGTAGACACGCAGCAGGTCGGCCTCATCGCTGCGGAACGAGTCCTCGGTGCTGAACCGCAGAATGATGTGTGGCGCTTGCTGGCGGATGAAGCACAGCACGTCACGCGCCATGTCGATGATCTCGTCGATAGTCTTGCCGTGACTGTGCTTGCGCAGCGCAGGCGATGTGCCGATCACCACGTCCAGGCCGCCGACGCCCGTATCCAGCGCGCGTAGGGCGTCCTCGCGGTTGCAGCGGATGTGCGTCAGGATAGTCGCTTTCAGCTTGAGGCCGACGATCATCCGCACGTCGGCGTCGCTCTGGGCGGAGGCCAGCGGCGACGAGAGTTCGAGCATCTCGACGCCAAATTCGTCCAGTGCCGTTGCGATCTGCACTTTCTGTTCGGGCGTGAAGAAAGCGCCCGCGAATTGTTCCCCTTCGCGGAGGGTCGATTCGATGATGGCAAAGTTTTCGAGGGACATGTTTTCTCCTGTTGCGAATTGAAGATTCGCCGTTAGTTCCGATAATCGCCAATCGGACGAACCAGTGACAGACCAGCATGCAGCGCGCTTTGCCAGCTTGAATCCTGGGAAATGCTGGTGAGCGGGCGCGGCAGCGAGGGTTCAACTGCTGGCGGTTGCAGCGCCAGGCTCCACCACGAGACATCGTGCCACTTGCCCAACTTGTAGCCGACAGCGCGATACACACCCACAGGCTGGAACCCAACGGCGGTGTGCAGGCTCACGCTGGCCTCGTTGGGCAGTGCAATCCCGGCGTAGACGTTGAAAAAGCCTTGCAGACGTAGCAAGGCGAACAAGGAAGTATACAGGCCGCGCCCAACGCCCATCCGGTGCGCTCGTGGATCAACGTACACGGTGGCATCAACCGACCACTGATAGGCGGCGCGCTCGCGGTGGCGGCTGGCATAGGCGTAACCGACAACACGTCCTTGCCCGTTTTCGCAGACCAGCCAGGGGAACAACCTCAGCGTCTTGCGAATACGTTCGCGCATCTCCTCCACCGGGGGCGGCTCCAGCTCGAAGGAGATCGGCGTGTTCTGCACATACGGTGCATATATGGCCTGGATCGCCCCGGCGTCCGCCTCAGTGGCAAGTCGGATAGTGGTCACGTGCAAACCCTCTGTTGAGTCGCAAAGAAGGATCAGGCCAACTCCGGCGCGGCGCTCAATACCTTCTCGATAGCCTGCGCGACAAGTTCCAAGTCCTGCTGCGAGATAACCAGCGGCGGCAGCAAACGCAGCACGGTGGCCCCGGCGGGCAGCGCCAGCACGCCCTGCTCCTGCAGCGCCTTCAAGACGGGTGTCACTTTGCTGCGCAGTTCGATGCCGATGATCAGACCCAGACCGCGCACCTCACGTACCTTGTCGGTGGGCAGGTCGGCCAGCCGTTCGAGCATCCAGCCGCCGAGTGCTGCCGCACGCCCTGCTAAGTCCTCGTTCACCAGCACGTCGAGCGCGGCAATGGCAGCGGCACACATCAGCGGGTTGCCGCCGAAGGTCGCGCCGTGCGTCATCGGCTGCAACTCGCCCACCCGATCCCCGATCAGGCACGCCCCAAAGGGCAGGCCACCCGCAATGGACTTGGCGACGGGCATCAGATCGGGTTCCAGGCCGTAGTGCTGGTAGGCAAAGAGCTTGCCCGTGCGCCCAAAGCCTGTCTGAATCTCGTCCAGGATGAACATTGCGCCGCGTTCCCGGCACAGCTTTTGCAAGCCGCGCAGGTAGTCCGCCTGGGCCGGATGCACACCGCCCTCACCCTGCACCGGCTCGACGATGATCGCAGCGGTCTGGTCGGTGATGGCAGCATCGGCTGCGGCCAGGTCATTGTAGGCAATGTGGGTGTAATTGGGAACGAGCGGCTGGAAGGGTTCGCGGTACTTCGGTTCCCAGGTTGCGGACAACGCGCCCATCGTCCGCCCGTGAAAGCCGCGCCTGGTGGCGATGATCTCTTTGCGGCCCGTCGCCAGCTTGGCGAACTTGAGCGCCGCCTCGACGGCCTCTGTGCCGCTGTTGCACAGGTACGCCCGGCGCAGCCCGGCCAGCGCCGTCAGTTTGTCGAGCAGGGCCGCGCGCTTGTCATTGTAGAAAATCTCCGGGCAGCTCATCAGGATGCCCGCTTGTTCACGGATAGCGGCGACGATTGCCGGATGCGCATGGCCCATATTGGCTGCGCCCTGCCCACCGACGCAATCGATGTAGCGGTTGCCCGCGTCGTCGAAGAGATACGCGCCCTCGCCACGAACAATGGTCAGCGGGCGCTTCGGATAAACGCCGCTGGTATGTGCATTTTCGATGTCCATGCTGCTGGTCATTGGGTAATCACCGTCCCTTCGCCTTCCAATGCTGCTCGGATAGGATTTGGTCGCCGCGAGTCGGCCAGGACCACACGCGGTACGCCCACTTCAAGCGCTTCCTGGGCGGCCAGCACCTTTTTCTTCATGCGGCCCCCCGCAAGGTCGATAGCGCGCGTCATTTCGTTTTTGCCCAGATGCCGGATCAGGCTGGCCTCGTCGGGGAAGTGCGCCAGCAGGCCCGGCACGTTGCTGAGAATGACCAGCGTATCGGCGTTGATGGCCCCCGCCACCATCGCTGCGGCCCGATCCCCGTCCACATTGAGTCGTTCGCATTCCAGGCCAAGTGCCAGTGGCGCAATGACCGGCGTGTACCCGGCGTCCAGCAGCAGGCGCAGCAGCGCCCCATTGATCTGCTCGATGCGTCCGGTGTAGTCGTCGCGGACGACACGCTGCTTGCCCGTCACCGGGTCAATGGCCCGTACCGCGTCCTTGCGGCGTGCCCCCATCAACCGCCCGTCCACGCCGCTCAGGCCAACGGCATTCACGCCGAGCGACTGCAATTTCGTGACCAGCTGTTTGTTGACCTGTCCTGCGGCAGCCATCGTATAGACTTCGAGCGTTTCGGGATCGGTATAACGGCTGACATAGCCCGACGGCGACTGGATGGTGCGCGCCGGAACGCCCATGCGCGCCGCCAGGCTATCGGCTGCGGCGCTTGTGCCATGTACGACGACGACCTGCTGCCCGGTCTGCACCACCGCAGACACGTCAGCGCATACTGCGTCGATGTCCACGCCTGCGCCTCCCCCTACCTTGATTACGATCATCGCTGTTTCCCTCCTGCGATACGTTTGCTGCGAATGCTCGCCAGTGCGGGCTTGACGTTCCTTGCTGGTGCTGCTACAATGCAGCGAGTTTTGTGGCCCCATTCGTCTAGAGGCCCAGGACGTGGCCCTCTCAAGGCCAAAACAGGGGTTCGAATCCCCTATGGGGCACAATAACGGACTGGTAAGTTATCAACCAAGACCTATCCTCTCCCAAACAAAAACGCCCTTCCAGGTCTTCTGGAAGGGCGTTCGCGTTTCCTCTCAGTTACGCTAGACGCAGGGCATCACCCTCCATACGACCTGTACGGTGGCTGGCTACCTTTTTTAGCTTTAGCCTCGAAGCTGTTGCTTACGAGTTGATGAGCCATTGGTGCGTCTCGCTACTTGATCCATCTGCCGAATAGCTTCTTGATTGTGGCGTGTTGCCAATGAAAAGTCAACTAATCGTGGTGTAGCAAATTGCACAAACGCGAGACCGCTTTTCTGGGCGAGTGATTGAACCCGTCTTATACTGCGAGCCTGTCAGTCTTGAGAGATAAACGGCTTGTCATACTTATTCATCGCTTTGGCACACATAGTTGCCACGTAAGGTGTAGAGGTGTCAACGTAGATACGGATCATTCCAATCGCGTTTCCACTTGCGAGCTTATGACCGAACTGATTCAGACTTTCACGCCAAGTGGTGACGCAAGTTAATGAGCGCAAAAAACGAGATGATGAGCGGCCAGGAAATTGACGTCTTTTCGGTCAAATCGTGAACTGATTCAAGCTTTTGGCGCCAACTGGTGACGAAGGTTGATCAGGGTAAAGACGAGATGATGGGCCGCCCAGAAATACACGTCCTTGCGGTCATGACGAATGAGCAAGGCGCGGAATTTGTCAATCCAGGCAAAGGAGCGTTCGCTGCAGAAGCGGCGTTTGTAGACTTGGGCATTGAACCGCCGTTTGCGTCCGCGCTTGATGGTCTTGCGATTGCGTTTGTGCTCGGCCATATTGGGAATGAGCCGGTAGTTGAAGCAGACGCGGCGCGCGTCATGGGTATCAAAAGCACTATCGGCTGTGCTGCCAGACCCATGCAAAGCTGCCGTCCCAGCTCCATTTCCGAAAGTGGTAGTACACGGCTTGCCAACTGCTCTCCTTTTGGTCGGGTCGCTTGGGTCGGCAGCGACCGGCATACGAGCGAATGAAACCGATCTTAAAAGGCCGCAATCAAGCGGCCCGGTTGTTGATTAGGTTCGTCAGCAGTGCGGGGAAATTGAACGCAGGGAGAGGTTGAAAGTTAGTGGATTTCGGCAAGGTTAACGACGGTTACGCCGTCGCCGCCTTCCTTCTCGTCGCCGCGTTGGTAATTGCTGACCAGCGGGTGCTGGTGTAGGGCTTCCCGAATCGCCTTGCGCAGTGCGCCCGTGCCTTTGCCATGAATGATGCGCACGAAGGGCAAGCCGGCCATGTAGGCGGCGTCGATGTAGCTATCCACCTGGCTCAGTGCATCCTCGACCTTCGCACCGCGCAGATCGAGTTCCAGCCCCGGCGATGCGCCCCGCGTCATCTGCCGGTCCCGCTCGTTTCGCTCACGTCCCGCTGGCTGTCGGCTGGCCTTGCGCTCGCTGCGAGGGCGTTTCTCCAGCTCGTCCAGTTTGGCCCGGACGCGCAGCCTTCCGATGGCGACTTCAGCATCGTAACCGGAAAGCTCGGTGATCTCGCCCTCCGATTTGAGCGACGACACCCAGACGATCTCGCCCAGGCGGAACTGCGGCTGTTCCGCGTCGATTTCCGGTATATCGGTCACGTTTTCGACAGGCGCACCGAGGCTCGACTTCAGGTCGAAGGCTTCCGCCTCAACGCGCTTGATAGCCTCCAATGGCTGGCCCGCCGCTTGCAAGCTGTGGCGCAGCCGCCGCACTTCCTGCCTCAATTCCTCCAGCTCGCGCTCCGCGATGCGTCGCGTCTCTGCGATCACATCGCGCCGCTCGCTCTCGACATCATCCAGCCGCTGGCGGAGTTCACGCTTCAGTTCTTCGGCCCGCTCCTGCTGCAGGATGGCTGCGTCGCGCGCTTTACGAGTTTCTTCGCGGGTCCTGGCGAGTTCATCCAGCAGGTCATCCGCGATTAACTCTTCTGTACCGACCATGCTCCGCGCATCGGCAATGATCTCCTCCGGCAGACCGAGCCGTGTGGCAATCGCCAGCGCGTTAGAACGGCCCGGAATGCCCACCACCAGATGGTAGGTCGGGCGCAGCGTTTCCAGGTCGAACTCGACACTGGCGTTGCGCACACCTTTCCGGTCATGGCTGTAGACTTTCAGTTCGGGATGATGTGTGGTGACGAGCGTGGTCACGCTGCGATCCAGCAGATAGCTCAGAATCGCGCGCGCCAGCGCCGAGCCTTCGGCGGGATCGGTCCCTGCGCCCAGTTCGTCCAGGATAACGAGCGACTTGCTGTTCGCTTCCCGCAGGATGTTGATGGTGTTGGTCATGTGTGCGGAAAAGGTCGAGAGCGACTGCTCAATGCTCTGTTCGTCGCCGATGTCAGCGTAGACGCCCTCGAACACCGACAGTTCTGCGCCTGCGTTCGCCGGAATATGCAGACCGCACTGCGCCATCAGCGTCAGGAGGCCCACTGTCTTGAGGGCCACCGTTTTGCCACCTGTGTTTGGCCCGGTAATGACCAGACAGTACGTGTCTTCGTCCAGCGCCAGATCAATCGGTACCACGGTGTGCGGGTTCAGGAGTGGATGGCGTGCCCCTTCCAGTTTGATCGTGCTGCCGGGGTGCTTTGACCCTTCCCCTGGCCGGAAGCCGACCAGTTTCGGCGCGGTGGCGCGGATCGCTTCGGCATACTTGGCCTTTGCCAAGATCATGTCCAGACGGGCCAGCCCTTCGACGGTATGGATGATGAACTCGGCCTCGTGCCCGACCAGATCGGTGAGTGCTTGCAATATGCGGCGGATTTCGTTTTCCTCTTCGATTTGCAATTCGCGCCAGGCATTGTTGAGTTCGACGGTTGCCAGCGGCTCGATAAAGATTGTCGCCCCGCTGGACGACGAATCGTGCACGATGCCGGGAATACGGCCTTTGAACTCGGCCCGCAGCGGGATCACATAGCGGCCATTGCGCTGCGTGATTAACTGCTCTTGCAAGAACTTAGCCCGGTTGGGGTCGTTGATCAGGTTGGTGAGGCGGCCCTGCAAGCGGTCAAACGCCTGTCGCATATCGCGCCGGATGATCGCCAGGCGCGGGCTGGCGCTGTCCACCACGTTGCCGTTGTCGTCGAGCACCTGACTGATCTCACCCTGCAAGGCGGTACACTCTTCCAGGCTATCGGCGATGTCGGCCAGCACCGGGAACTGCCCGCGCAGCCGCCCCAAGGTCCGGCGGATGGTCGTGGCCCGGCGCAGCGTGCCGCGAATGTCCAGAAAAGTTTGCGGTTCGAGGATGATGCCATGCGTGGCCTGGGTTGCTGCTTCGCGCACATCGCGCGCGCCGCCCAGCGTCAATTCTGATTTGGCATCAAGCAGTGCACGGGCTTCCGTCGTTTCCTGCTGCCAGGCCAGTGCCTCGCGCAGATCGCTGGTTGGCGTAAGCTGGCGAATCAACTCCGCGCCGGCGGAGAAACTCGAATGCCGCGCCACTTGCTCAAGGATCTTCGGCAGTTCGAGGACATTGACTGATTTTTCGTTCATAACGACCTGTATGGGGCTTACTTTCACAACCCGGAGATATGGAAAATTGCAGCGGAGGCGAGGAGAATTATAGCAGATTGAGGCGTAAAGTCAACTGTGAAAGGGTCAGGAAAGACAGCCACGGGCGGACCTCAGCGGCGGGTCAACAGCGCCTGGTCGTCGGATAAGCGGTGCGCCTGCCGCTTGGGTATGCTTGAGGCTTGCGTTATAATGCCCCTTTCGTGAACGTGGCAGTGTTTAGTGGCGAGTAAATGACTGTATGAAACCTGTGCAAATGGTTGCAGAGCGCATCATCGACAACGTAAACCGGGTCATCATCGGCAAGCGCTCCGAGATTCGGCTGACCGTGATCGGCCTACTGTGCCAGGGACACGTGTTGCTGGAAGACGTGCCCGGCGTTGGCAAGACGGTCCTGGCGAAGGCGCTGGCCCGTTCCATCGGGTGCAGCTTCAGCCGCATCCAGTTTACGCCGGATATGCTGCCATCGGACGTGACGGGCATTTCGGTCTTTAACCAGCAATCGCGCGAATTTGAGTTTCGGCCTGGCCCGATCTTTGCCCAGATCGTGCTGACCGACGAGATCAACCGGGCGACCCCCAAAACGCAGGCGGCGCTGCTTGAAGCGATGGAGGAAAGGCAAGTCACCGTTGACGGCATCACCTACCCGCTGGCGCAACCGTTCCTGGTGCTGGCAACCCAGAACCCGATTGAGTATGAAGGGACGTTTCCACTGCCGGAAGCGCAGCTTGACCGCTTCCTGCTGCGGCTGCGCCTGGGCTACCCCAATGCACAGGAAGAAATCGCCATGCTGGACTCGCAGCAGTTCAAGCACCCGCTGAATGATCTGGGACAGGTTGTGGCGATTGAAGAACTGGAAGCTGCACAAAAGGCGGTGCGCAACGTGTACGTCAACGACGATATGAAGCGTTACATCGTGGACATCGTGACGGCCACCCGCAACCAGCCGGATATTTACCTGGGGGCCAGCCCGCGTGGTGCGCTGGCCCTGTACCGCTCTGCCCAGGCGCGGGCCGCCGTCGCCGGGCGCGATCACGTGATCCCCGACGACATCAAGGCGCTGGCCGAACCAGCCCTGGCGCACCGCGTCATCGTCGGCCCGACGGCGCGCATCAAAGAGGTGACGGCTCGCAGCATCATCCAGAATTTGCTCAACGCTATTCCTGTGCCAGGAGCAACGGTGGGGCTGCGCCCGATCACGATCTCCTGAGATGCCCAACCGACGTAATGCCATCTACGCGCTCCTGATCTTCTGCCTGGTGATGGGGCTGGTGACAGGGCGCAGTTTTTTCTTCAACCTGTCTTACCTGTTCGCGGCATTAATGATCCTGTCGTTTGTCCTGTCGTGGACAGCGGTGAACTGGGTGCGCGTGTCGCGGCAAACGCGCGCCCGTCGTGCTCAGGTTGGCAAGACGCTGGACGAGCAGTTCACCGTCCGCAACAGCAGCCTCATCCCCAAGCTGTGGCTGGAAGCGCGCGACCACTCCGACGTGCCCGGTCACAATCCGAGCACTGTCGTGCCCATGCTGCTGCCGATGGCCTCCTACCGCTGGACGACGCAGACGGTGTGTATTGTGCGCGGCGAGTTTACACTTGGCCCGCTGACGTTGATCAGTGGCGACCCGTTCGGGCTGTTCCAGGTCACCCGGCACATCGACGCTACCTCGCGCGTGCTGATTTACCCGGCTACCGTGCCCATCTACAACTTCGCCGCGCCGTCGGGGCTGCTCTCCGGCGGTGATGCGCAGCGCCAGCGCGCACACTTCGTGACGACCAATGCGGCGGGCATCCGGGAATACGAGCCGGGCGACAGTTTCAACCGCATCCACTGGAAAAGCTCGGCGCGCAAAGATCGCCTGCTGGTCAAGGAGTTCGAGCTAGACCCGTTGGCCGACATCTGGATGTTCCTGGATATTTCGGCGTCGTCGGTATTCGAGCGTCCCTACTCCGCCGAGGGCCTGCCGATGGAAGAATTTTACATCCCGCCGTCCAGCGTCGAATACGCCATCGTCATCGCAGCTTCACTGGCGCAATATTTCCTGATCAAAGAGCGGGCGCTCGGTTTCGTGACCTATAACCCGCACCGCACCGTCATGCAGCCGGATCGCGGCAATCGCCAGCTTACGCGCATCCTGGAGGCGCTGACGGTAGCAAAAAGTGAAACGCCGCTCACCTGCGACCAGCTTATTGCCCTGGAAGCGCACCACATGGCGCGCGGAACCACCGTCGTGATCATCACCGCTGACCCGACAGATGATTGGATACGCGAGGCGACGCTGCTGGTACGGCGAGGGCTGCGCACCATCGCTGTCGTGCTAGACCCGGTGAGCTTCGGGGCCAGCGCGCGCAGCGCCGACGAGACGCAGCTACTCCTTGAGGCGAACGGCGTGATCACCTACGTCGTGCGGCAGGGCGACAACCTGACGGCGGCGATGAGCCAGCGATAGACGGCATTATGGTTGCTTCGGCAAGGCTTCCGCAAGTGAACCAGATGGCGTGAGAGCGTCCGAGTCAGAGAGTTGGTAGGTGAGTCTGTGTTCATCGCTCCATCCTACCGCGCCCCACCGTCCAATCCACCAGGGATAATCTCACTGCACTACCCAACGCCAGCGCTGGTTCGTCATCCAGGCCGCCACCCCCCGAATGCCTGGTTCGCCACTCAAAATTGCCAGAAAGATCGTGGTCAGGCTTGTCCCTAAAGCATGCCCGTTCCCCGGTGGTTGGATCACTGCCCTTCCCCTCCCACTCTTCTCCCTTCTCCCAGCTTATTCTTCTTCGCGTTTGATTCGCGTCAAGCTGATCCGGCCCTAGCGGCAGCCCCTCATCTGGCCCACTGGTTTAAGATGTACGCATAAAACGCCGGAACGTCCACCGTGTCCAGCGCCGTGATCTTGCGGCCACCGGGTGCGATCTGCGTGCGCCCCTGGCTGATGCCATCGCGGACGAGCACGGTTTCCCACTCGCGCACCGTGTACAGGTCGGGCCGCCCGATGTAGGCCGTCGTCAACACATCCCAGAAGAAGTAGCCGCCCTGCTTCATGACCAGCGCGTAACACAGCGCCGCCACCTCCGAGAGCGGGTATTCACGTTGCCGTCCGAGTTGGTGAACCAGTTCCGACGTGACCGGGACGTGATTGGTAATATCCAGCGGACACAGCACAATCGGGATACGGCTCTGCCAGATTTGATAGGCGGCGGGCGGATCCCAGTAGACATTCCACTCGCTCGCTCCGTCCTGACCTGGCTCCATCACGGGATCGACGTTGCCGGGCACGTTCAGTGCGCCACCCATCCACACGATGCGCCCGATCTTTGGCTCCACTTCGGGCGCGATGTCCAGCGCGGCGGCGACGGTGGTCAGCGGCCCGGTGACGAGCAGTGTGACCGGTTCGGGCGCTTCACGCAGCAGCCGGGCCATGAACTGCTGGCCGCTCTCTTGCACGAGAGGTGTATCGATGCGTTCTTTGTCGTTCAGAATCGGGAAGTGATCGACGGCAAAACACGTCTGCCGCCACACGCGCGGGAACGGGTTCAGACCGCGCACCGTGCTTTCCCCCACCGGAATGTCCGAGTGGCCCATCAAATCCATCATTTTGCGTGTTACACTCACCGCTGGCTTGATGTAGCAGTCGGCGGGCGTGACGACGACGCCAAGTGTCTGCGCATCCTCCATCGTCAGCAGCAGCATCAGCGACAAGAAATCGTCGATCCCGCCGTCGTGATCGTGGATGACCAGTTCCTTTGGCACACAGTTCTCCTTTGCAGGTCAGGGCGAAGCATGATCAATGATCCCCTTGAGCAGCGACTAACGCAAGCCATTCGCGCCTTCGAGCCGGACATGGTGGTCTTTTGCAGCCGCCTGCTGCAAATCCCCTCGGTCAATGGCGTCCACGACGAACTTGACGTGGCGCAGGCCATCGCTGATCAGGCACGGGCGCTCGGCCTGCATGGGCTGGTGATCGGGGAGAACCCGCGCCGCCCCAACGTGATCGTCAGCACGGCGGAACGCGGCGCGACAGGGCTGCTACTCCTGGGCCACCTGGACACCGTGCCCGCAGGCGACGAAAGTCTGTGGCGCTATCCACCCTTCTCCGGCACGGTGGCAGACGGCAAAATCTATGGGCGCGGCGCGATAGACACCAAAGGCGGTATGACGGCGGCGCTCTATGCGCTGGCCGCTTTGTCGCGTACAGACGGCGTCCTGAACAGCGGGCGTGCGCAGTTGATCTGCGTTCCCGATGAAGAATCCGGCGCAACGGGTGACCTGGGTGTGAAGTTCTTACACGCGCGAGGGCTGTTGAGTGGCAAGGGAGCTATCTACGCCTATTCTGGCGACAAGATCGTCCTCGGACATCGGGGCCTGATCCGCTACCGGCTGCGCTGCCAGGGCCAGGCCGTCCATACCGGATCGTCCGAGTGGCAGGATCGCACGGCTGGCGCGAATGCCGTGACGGGCATGGCGCGCCTGCTCCTGGCGCTGGAACAGGTCGAGACGCCCTATTCGGCGGTCAGACACTTCGAGGCGTTCCGCACCGTCATCACGCCCGGCACAATGATCAGCGGCGGGGTGAGCGTGAACGTCGTGCCCGATCAATGCGAGGCCCTGCTCGACATTCGCCTGACGCCGGAGTACAACCTGCAGCGGGTTGAACGGCTGCTGGATAGCTGCATCCGTGAAGTGGCAGCGGGCAACTCGGCACTCCGGTTCAGCTACCAGTGCATGAACTATCTGCCCGCTGCCATCTCCGACGAAAACGCGCCGCTCTTCTCAATTCTTGAGCAGGTGATCGGTCAGGTGAAGGGTTACACGCCGGAGCGCGTGGTGGCTGGCCCGGCCAACGAGGGCTATCTCCTGATCGAGCGCGGTATCCCGACGGCGTGCGGGCTTGGCCCAGGTGGGGGGAATGCCCATGCGCCCGATGAGTACGTTGAGGTACAGGGGCTGGTGGACGCGGCAACGATCTTCGCGCTGGCGGCACAGCGGATGGTTTGACCCTGCTGGCTCTTCGGCGATCTATACTTCTGGGAAAAAGGAAATCGATCTATGCCTTCAAATGGCTTTACCGTTGCCATCAACGCCGGGGGCAAAAGCTCCCGCATGGGAACCGACAAGTCGTTTGTGCCGCTGCTCGGCAGGCCGATGATCGAACACGTCGTTGCGCGTTTGGCCGACCTGGGCCAGGACGAGACGATCCTGATCGCCAATCACCCCGACGCCTATGCCTACCTGGGTTTACCGATATACACCGACCTGATCCCGGACAAGGGTTCGTTGGGCGGCATATACACGGCTATCCACTACAGCCACAGTCCCGATACACTGGTCATCGCCTGCGACATGCCCTTCGTTAACGCCGATCTGCTGCGCTACATGATCGGGCTGCGCACCGCCGAGGGCGGCCCCTTCGACGTGATCGTGCCGCGTGTCGAGAAGTACCCGGAAGGACTGCACGCCATTTACAGCAAAGCCTGTCTGGGGCCAATCCGAGAGTGCCTGGATGCGGATCGGCTGAAGGTGATCAGTTTCTACGGTAAGGTGCGCGTCCGCTACCTGGACGAGCCTGAGTATGCGCCGTTCGACCCGAAAGGGTTGTCTTTTTTCAATGCCAATACGCCCGAAGAACTGGAGCAGGCACGGCGTCTCGCAGGCGAGTAGCAGCCAATCCTGTGGATAATACCATCGTTCATCCTCTTGTCAGAAATATCGCAGTCGTTTATACTTCTAGCACTGGTATTCCATCATGGAATAGATCGATGGGGCAACTTACTCCCGATGAAACCATTCTCGGTCTGCTGGCCGCGCGAGCGAGACATGGCTATGAACTGCTGGATTGCTTCCGCGATCCAGGGCAGCTTGGCGAGGTCTGGAAGCTCAGTACCAGCCAGTTGTACGCCGTCTTGAAGCGTCTGGAAGCGCAAGGGCTGACCGAGGGGCGCGAAGTTGCGGTTGCAGATGCGCCACCGCGCATAGAATATGCGCTGACCCAGGCAGGCAAAGCACGCCTTCAGGCATGGCTGGATGAACCATACCCCTCCGATAGCATTCGGCGGGTGCGCGTCGAATTTTTGAGCCGCCTGTACATTGCGCGGCTGCTGGATTTTCCCACCCTGCCCATCGTCGAGCGCCAGAAGGCAGCCTGCCGCAAGAGGAGGGCCGAACTGCTGGCCTGTCTGCAAAAGGCCGCGCCCGGCGTTGGCAGGCTGACACTCGAGCTGGTCATCGCGCAACTTGATACGGTTTTGCAGTGGCTTGAGCGCTGTGAATTGACCCCGCAGGAAAGATAGACTTATGCTGACACGAAAGACAACCGCTCTTTTGCTGGCTTTGGCGTTCGCAACCCTGACCTTGACGCCGCTGGCTCGCGCCCAGGATCGAAAGACGCTGACCATTTTTGCAGCTTCGTCTCTGACAGATGCTTTTAACGAGATTAAGGCAGCTTTTGAGAAGGCCAATCCCGAAGTAACTATCTCCTATAGTTTCGGCGCGTCGTCCACCCTGGCGACTCAGCTATCGCAGGGCGCCCCCGCCGACATCTTTGCCAGCGCCAACGCTGCACAGATGAACAATGCCGTCAAAGCCGGGCGCATTGCGGGCCGGCCACGTACCTTTGCCAGGAATCGCCTGGTGCTGATCGTTCCCGCCGACAATCCAGCCAAAATTACGTCGTTGAAAGACCTGGCAAAACCAGGCATCAAGCTGGTCATCGCGGCCAAAAATGTCCCGGTGCGGGATTACACGAACACCATGCTGGATAGGCTGGCAAAGATTCCCGGTTATGGTGAGGATTACAAGACTGCCTTCCTGAAAAACGTGGTTTCAGAAGAGGACAACGTGCGCCAGGTCTCGGCAAAAGTGGCGCTCGGCGAGGCGGACGCGGCCTTTGTCTACTGCTCGGACGTGACGCCGGATATTGCCGGCAAGGTCACGATCATCCAGATCCCCGATGCAGTGAACACTATCGCCACCTATCCTATTGCCGTCACCGACAACAGCCCTCATCCTGACCTCGCCCGGCAGTACATCGATTACGTGCTGTCGGATGAAGGCCAGAACACGCTCGTCAAATGGAACTTCATTTCCATCAGGATTCCCGCACTCCCGGCCACCATTTCGCTGCCGAGCGATGGCGCGCTGCACGTCGGCGGGCAGGTACTGAATCCCCTCAAGTTGACGGCGGACGATCTCAGGAACACCTATGCCGCGCAAAAAGCCGATGTGACCTACCTGAGCGGCGATCAGACCGTCAAGGCATCATTCACTGGCGTCTATCTGCGCGACATCCTCGACGCAGCGCAGGTGAACTTCAATGCTGACGTCAAGAATGATAAGTTGAGCATGTATGTCGTGGCAACAGGTACGGATGGCTACCAGGCGATCATCGCCCTGGCCGAGATCGACGCCGACTTCGGCAACCAGCCCGTCCTGGTCGCCTACGACCAGGACGGCAAAGCGCTGACCGACACTGGCCCGCTGCGGCTGGTCGTGCCCGGCGACAAGCACGGCGGGCGTTACGTCAGCAGCCTGGTGAGCCTGGAAGTGCGGCGTGCACCTCTCGTGGGCAAGTAGTCCCCCTCACCTCGCCTCAGAACGCGACCTGGACTACACTGGGGTGTGCCCCGTCCGTACTGGTGCAGGCTGTAGTGCTTATGGATAACTTCCTGAAGAATGTGCCGCTGTTCGCCAACCTCCCGGCCAGCGATCTGGAACGGCTCTGCGAATATGTCGAGGAAGTGCACGTTCCGGCAGGCAGCTTACTGCTCGAGGAAGGCGGCGCCGGTGACCGGGCTTACGTCATCAAGGAAGGCCAGTTTGAGATATTGAAGAACTCCGGCGGACGCGAAGTCCTGCTAGCGGTGCGCCAATCCGGTGAAGTGATCGGCGAGATGGCGCTAATCGATGACGTGCCGCGTATGGCAAGCGTGCGGGCGCGGACGCCCGGCGTGCTGCTCACCATCAGCAGCCAGCAGCTTGATCAACTGCTGGCTAGCAGCCCGTCGGCGGCGCGAGCCATGCTGCACACGGTCACATCGCGCCTGCGGGTCACCGAAGCGCTGCTGCGCCAGAGCGAGAAAATGGCCCAACTTGGCACGCTGACAGCGGGCGTGGCCCACGAATTGAATAATCCGGCGGCGGCGGCGCAACGGGGCACGGCGCAGTTACAGGCTGCCATCGCCGGGCTGCAAGAGGCTTATCGGGCACTCAGCGCTGCGGGCTTTTCCGAGGCGCAGCGGACTGCACTAGGAGCACTTGATCGGCGTGCACAGGAAGCTGCCAACCATCCATTCAATCTTGATGTGCTGGCCCGGAGTGATCGGGAATACGAACTGGAAACCTGGCTTGAGGCGCATCAGGTTGTTCGAGCTTGGGAACTTGCGCCCACGCTGGTCAACCTCGGCTACGACGTGGATGCGCTTTCCACGCTGGCCGGGGACTTTCAGCCTGAGCAGCTTGGAGCCGTTGTCACCTGGCTTGACGCGGTGCACAACGTCTACGCGCTGGTGCGCAGCGTCGGGCAGGGCGTGGCGCGCATTTCGGAGATCGTGAACGGTCTCAAGCAGTATGCGTACCTGGATCAAGCGCCTGTGCAGTCTGTTGACATTCACGAGGGGTTAGATAACACACTCAGCATCCTGCACAGCAAACTGGCTCCTGGTGTCGTTGTTCGGCGTGAATACGGGCCTGCGTTGCCGCAAATCGTGGCCTATGGCCGCGAACTCAATCAGGTTTGGACGAACATCATTGACAATGCGATTGATGCGGTCCAGGGCCAGGGCGAGATCGTGATCCGCACGCGCGCCGAAGGACAGTGGGTCATGATCGAGATCGAGGACAACGGCCCCGGCATCCCGGAGGCCATTCAGCCGAAAATCTTTGACCCCTTCTTTACCACCAAACCGCCTGGTCATGGCACGGGCCTGGGTCTGAACATCGCCTACAACGTCGTCGTGCAGAAGCACAAAGGCGACATCCGGGTTCATTCGCGGCCCGGCAAGACCACCTTCCAGGTGCATTTGCCAGTTAACTTCGAAGCGGCGGCGCGGGAAGCGTCTGCCGTAACGGTTACACAGGAGATGAACGACGAAAAGATCCACTCGATCCTCAGTTCGATCAAGACCATCGCCGTCGTCGGCATCTCATCGCACACGGATCGCCCGGCGCACACGGTTCCGGCCTATCTCCAGGCGCATGGCTACCGCATCATCCCGGTGAACCCGACGCTGGATGAGGTGCTCGGCGCGAAATCCTACCCCGATCTGTTGGCGATCCCCGACCCGGTGGATGCTGTGCTGATCTTTCGCCCGTCGGAGGCCGTACCGCCGATGGTGGAGCAGGCCATCCAGATCGGGGCGAAGGTTGTCTGGATGCAAGAGGGCATTGCCAACGAACAGGCCGCGCAGACTGCCCAGGAGGCCGGGCTAGACGTGGTGATGGACAGGTGTATGCGCAAAGAGCACGAGCGCCTGCTGGGGTAGCTATTGCCAATTTTGCCTCACCCCTGGCCGAGCTTTTCCGACGCGCTCTCCAAAAACTGCCTGCGGAACGTCTCGTCCGTAAACGTTCCGGCCATCTCGTCGAGCATGGCTTGCGCGGCGCGGCGTTGTGACTCAGCTTCTGCCTGGCGGCCCAAAGAGGACAACACGCTGGCGGCTTCCGCGCGCGCCTGCCAGACGAGCGGACGCAGGGTCATGGCCGCAGCGCCCGACTCGGCCTGGGCAAACAGTTCCAACGCGCGTTCCGATTGGCCGCGTGCCGCGTAAACCCGCCCTTCGACCAGATCGATCTCCGGGTAGAAGTGTTTCATTGAGCGCTGTGCTGCATACTGGCGTGCGTCGTCCACATGCTGCGCAGCCACGTCCAGGTCGTTCTGGGCGAGGGCCACATAAGCCAGCCCGATCAGAAACTTCGGGCGGTTCAGCAGGCCTTGCGGCGTCGTCCTTGCGATACCGCGCTGAAACAAGTCATAGGCAGCGGATACGTTTCCGTTGGCGAGCCTGCAATAACCAATATCGGCCCAGGTCAGCCCACCTGCAACATATCCCATCGGCCCTTCCATCATCGCCAGGGCCTGGGTGTGATACTGGTCAGCCCGCTCGGTAAACATCGGGCTGATGTCCCGGTAGACAGCGCCCAGCGCACCCAGCGCATAGATTTCCAGGAAGGGCAGGCCCACTATATGTCCAAGTTGTTGTGCCCGTTCCAGATGGTGGATGGCCTGCTCGTACTCTCCCTGCCAGCGGGCGATGATGCCCAGCATCAGGGCCGCGCTGGATTCCACGTAGAGCTGGCCGATTTTCTGAGCGATGGCCTGCCCTTCCTGCACGGCCCTGCGCGCGGCTGCCAGGTCTCCGCTTCGCATGTGGTTTACGACGCGCACAAAGGTCAGCAGTTCAGCCTTGTGGCCGAGGTGGCCTGTCGCCTCGATGGCCCGGGCCGCTTCCTCTGCTACGGATTCGGCTTCGTCGAAGCGTGTCATGCCCGTCAGCATCAGCGCCGTGTGAGTCAGCCCGAAGACGATCTGGGCCTGGATGTTCAATTCCTTGCCGACCTGGGCAGCTTCATCCATATACTGGAAACCGGTATCGAAATCGCCGACGAAATTGTAGACCGCGCAGCGGATGGTAAACATCTCGGCCAACCCGGCTTTGTCCTGGTATTGGCGGGCCAGTTGTTCGGCACGCAGCAGCGGCGCTTCCATCTGATCAAGGCGGCCCTGAAACATCTGCAAACGAGCCAGTTTGTTCAATGCCGAAACCTGGATCGGGATGTCGGCGTGGGCCTCCCCATACTGCAACATCGTCTGATAGGTTTCGATGGCCGCCGGGATGTCCCCTGAAAACAGCCGTGTTTGCGCCAGACCTTCGTAGACTTGCTGCCGCAGGCGGGCGTCGTCCGTCGTCTGCAAGATATCCAACGCCTGCGTATAGTAGCCGAGGGCCTCCTTTACGGAGAAAGCGCGTGCAGCCCGGTTGGCGGCTTCCAGCAGATGCGGCAGGCTGCGGACGGGTTCGTGCGCTTCCAGATAGTGCCATGCGATCTCACCGGCACGCTCTGAATCCATGCGTTCCAGGCATTCGGCCACGCGCCTGTGCAGTTCGCGTCTGCGGCTCAGGAGCAGCGAGCTGTAGGCAGTTTCCTGGACGAGCACGTGCTTAAAGGCATAAGCGCGGCTTGGCATACGGCTTTTCTCACGCACCAGTTCGCGGTGTTGCAGTGTACCCAACGCATTATCCAGCGTTTGCGACGCCTCAGAAATATCGGCCAGCACAGTGTAGTCGAACTCGCGGCCAATTACGGAGGCAGTCTGTGCCGTCCGCTTTACATCCTCGTCGAGCCGATCCAGGCGTGCGGTAATCACCGCCGCCAGGTTATCGGGGACGGCCAGGTGTGCGATCTCGCGTGTGGCGCGCCAATGCCCGTCTTCCCGCACCACCAGACCCGCATCCAGCAAGGAACGAATGACTTCCTCGACAAAGAACGGGTTGCCTTCGGCTTTGGTCAGGATCAGGGCACGCACGCTTTCCGGCAAATCCTCGATCTCAAGCAGGTTGGCGACCAGTTCCCGCGACTGTGCCTCGCCCAGCGGTTGCAGGGCCACCGGGGTGTAACGGTGGGCGAAGTCACGGGAGGCCGTCTCGTGAATGCGCCAGGAGGGTTCGTTGCGGCGCGGGCGGAACAGCATCAGGATGAGCAGCGCGGACTGCTCAGTCAGCGGCATCAAGGCTTCAATCAGGTCGAGCGAGGTCGGGTCGGCCCAGTGCAAATCCTCAAACACGAGCACTGTAGGCTGTTGCGCGGCCAGGAGCCTGATCCATTCCCCGACAGCCTGAAATATCTTTCCACGCAACTGTGGTGGTTCCAGGTAGCGCACGCGCTGGCTGTCATCACCTATCGGCTCGACTCCGAGCAGGGTGGCGATGAAAGGAGCGGCTTCTGAGACGCGCTCGCCCATCACTTCGGAAATGGCTGTTTTGAGCCGGTCATACTTTTCCGTATTATCATTCAGCACGCGCAATCCAAAGAAGGCGGACAGCATATCGACGAAAGGGGCGTAGGGCGTGGCCGTCTCATAGGACAGGGAGCGGCCTTCCAGCCAGCGAATGGGAGGGTGGCTATTGATCCCGTCCAGCGAAGTTTTGCGCACCTCGGCGACCAGGCGCGACTTGCCCAACCCGGCCTCGCCCATCACCGATACCATCTGCCCGCGCCCCTGAGAGACTTCGGCCAGGGCTGCCATCAAGGTCTGCTTTTCCTGCTCGCGCCCGACGAGCGGCGATGACAGCCCTTCGATGCCACGCGCCTGGATGGCTCCGGTGCGTTCGCTGATGACGCGGTAAACCTGGACTGGCTCCGACTTACCCTTGACGGTGATCTGGCCGCGATCCTCGCATTCAAAAAAAGGGGCGGCCAGCCGGTAGGTGTTATCCGCAATCAGCACCGTGCCCGGCTCCGCCGCCGACTGCATTCGGGCCGCCAGGTTGACGGCATCGCCCATCGCCGTGTATTCATACTTGAGGTCGCTGCCCACCGCCCCGACGACGACCATGCCCGTGTTCATGCCCACCCGCACCGCAAATTCGATGCCATAGGTGCGCCGCACTTCCTCCGCATACGCGCGGGCTGCCGCCAGCAGATCAAGCGCGGCCCGGATGGCGCGTACCGGATCGTCTTCGTGGGCAACAGGCGCACCAAAGAAGGCCAGCAGCGCGTCGCCCATCAACCGGGCAATTGTGCCCTCGTAACGGTGAATGGCCGGTGACAGGCGCTCGAAGGCCCGGTTCATGATGGCCGTCCATTCTTCCGGGTCCATCTGCTCGGCCAGCGCAGTTGAGCCAACCACGTCGGCGAAAAGGGTCGTGACCAGTTTGCGCTCGCCTTCGACGTGCGCCGCACGCATTTTGTCGGCGAGTGGTGCAGGGGTGGTTGCTGCCAGCTTCGCCTGCCGATCCTCATCGATGGGTGTGCTGGTCGCTACCGGCTGGCCGCAGTTCATACAGAACCGCGCGGCGGGCGGGAGCGCCGTCCCGCAGTTCGTACAGGCGCGAGCCAGCTTCGTACCGCAGTTCATGCAGAAGACGGCTTCGGCAGGATTCTGGTGCTGGCAGTTGGGGCAGCGCTGTTGGGACATCTTTCCATCCTCAGTTTGAACGACATTGGATTACGCTAAAGTGACACAGGATAAATTGACGGGTTAACCCGGCTATACGAGTCCTACGAACTTCGCACGGGTAACGGTTTCATTGCCAGCGCATCTTCGCACGAGCGCGCAAACAGCCTATCCTGTTGTTCTGGCTGATGGTGCTAAGGTGCTATTCTGCATAGATCAGGCGCAATTGGCAAGCGGGGAGAAGGGAAGCCGCCAGGGGCCAGACCCGGGCGCTTCCCCCTGGTTGTGTTAGACGAGGCCGGGAAAGAAGTCTGTCTTAATGTGATCGCGCCGGATGCGCAGGGCCAGCAAGGTCTGCTCAAAGGCCGTCACCATTGCGTTGGGGCCGGACAGGTAATAGAGGCAATCACGATAGTACGGAACCTGAGACATGATGAATGGCCCGGTGACGCGGCCGATGACGCCCTGCCAGCCAGATGGGACTCGTTCCACATCGGTCAGCGTGTAAATGGTCTTGATGCCCAATTCGCGCCGTGCCCTTTCGAAGACATCCCGGTAGACGATTTCGCTGACTGTTCGGTTCGCATAGATGAGTGTGATCGGCCTCTTTTGTCGCGTATCCAGCAGATACTGGATCATGCTGCGGAAGGGCGTAATGCCGATGCCGCCCGCAATAAACACAAGGCGCTGCCGGGGGTCTTCGGGCAAGGTGAAATCTCCGGCCAGTTGCGCAGCCACAATTTCACTGTCCTCGTCCATCGCCAGCATCGAACGCTTGTAGGAACTCGAATGCGGATAGAACTTTACCCCGATCCGCAACTCTGGCTCGGTAGGTGACGAGGCCAGCGTGAAGTAGCGGCGGTTGCCTCTGCTGTCTGGCTGATCGTGGCCTAACGTCCATTCCATGTATTGGCCGGGCGCAAAGGACAATTTCCGGTTCGGCGTAAAGATGAAGTCGTAAATGTCTGGCGCGAGCTGAATCTTCTCCTTGAGCCGAAGAACGAGCTTTGTCTTCGGGCTGACCAGATAGGAAAACACATTGCCGACCAGGATCGATAGCTCCGGCGTGGCGTAGAACGGCCCGAGGTGAACCTGCGGAGAAAACAGCAAGCCGACGATGGCGCCGTAGATAATTTGCAGATTTCGGGTCGGCGGCGTCGTCAGCGGCTCAGTCAGGATCACGGCGGCGAAAAACAGCCAGGGCGACAGGAGGACGATCTGCTGCAAGACGCCGAGGACATTGCCCCCATTCACGAGCGAGAGGAGCAGGCTCGCCAGCAGAGACACGGTCAGGAAACTGATCACCATCGAGAACCGCCGCGTCTTTCGCACGATGAGCACCGCGCCAACTGCCACGAAGGGCAGCATCGGCGCGCTGCCCACCCACCAACTGGCCGTCTGGTTGATGGTCAGCGCCGTGAGCGCAACAGCAAAGGCCACCGGGTTAAAGAGGTGCTTTCCCCGGATGGCAACGATGTACTTAGAAGCCATCGACCAGACGGCGGCCCACGTCAAGAACCATAGATCGTGCGTGGAACGGGCCGGGTCGATGATCAGAGCCAGAATGAGCGCTGAAATGTAGACCGATTCGACGTTGGCAGGCACACGGAACGTTCTGGCAAAAATGCCGTTGGCGATCCAGCACACGGCCAGCAAAAACAGAGTCGATACCACCAGCGTAGCCGGGTCGAAGGCCAGGACGTGCCAAACGCTCAGGGCTGTCGCCACCCCCGCCAGAAAGATCAGGTAGTACAGCACCAGGCGGTACATCGTGATGGCATTGAGCCTGTTGTCGATCAACCGAAGCATAGAGTGGTAAACCTCTCAAAGCCGCTGGTCAAGGTGGCCTCGCCAGTATTGTCGATCAGGTACCCTTCAAAGCCGTCTAACTGTTCGATGAAATGGATGCCGGTTCTGCCCATCGCAAAGGCAGCGGTGGCAAAGCGATCTGCTTCGTAGATATTTGGGCCGATCACCGTCAGGCTGACCACATCCGTCACCAGCTGGGCGCGGCGTCTGGGGTCGTAGATGTGTTGCCCCCGGATGTACGTTCCCGAAGTGGCAACGCCCAGATCGGAAATGGACAGCACCTTTACAATTTGCTCGAATACGAACGGGTTACGGATGCCAATGCGCCAGGGCTGGCCGTGCGCGTTGTGCCCGTCGGCCTGAATGTCACCCCCCGCTTCTACATAGAAATTCCGGAAGCCTTTGTCACGCAGGAGCGCCGCCGCATTATGGATCGCCCAGCCTTTCACAATCCCGGAGGGGTCATACTTGCCGTCGTAGGCAATGTCAAAGTAGCCATCCGTCTCCTGTCTGGTTTGCTCCGCCAGCGCAAAGATCAACTGCATGTCCGGGCTGGCTTGTTCCAATGCCAGCCGCCGCTGGTTGATCAGGCTGATTTCGCTGGTGTCTTTGTAGGTGCTGAACTTTTCGTCAACGTAGGCGAAATAAGCAAAGACTTCGTCGATGTCCGTGTCCACCGCCACAGCGTCAACCACTTCAACGGTGATGGGCATTCCCATCAGAAGCCGGGTCTGTTTCACGGCAGCCTCGCATCAGAATTTGGCCTGGTCCAGGGCCGATTGCAGCGACTGGATGAACGCCTCGCTCGTCAGCGTGGCTCCCGAAATGATGTCTACCTGTGCATTCTGGGCCTGGATGGCTTCTCTGCGGAGCGCTGGCACAGCCCTTGAGTTGATACGTGCCGAGGTACGTCTATCCTGCGGATACTCCAGGAACTGCACGTCCATAATTCTGCCGTCCTGGATGATGGCCCTCACCTGGACGCCGCCGTAGAACGCATCGGCCAGCACGCCGGTGTACTGCCCATCCTGATAGCCGCTTTGGGGCATCGTGGGCGATGGCACAACGGTGGGCAACGCCGGAATGCTGGTCGGCGGTGTGGTCGCGGTTGCCACTGACTGTAGGGCGGGAGATGGCGCAATCGCAGTCGGGGAGGCCAAAGATTGGGTACTGATCTCGTCCCGTTCGGAAGAAAGCGTAGGGACAGCAGCGACTGGCCCATCGTTTTCGCTCGTCCGGTCATGAATGGAATAAGCGGCAAAAGTCAGGATGACAAAGGCCGACACCGCAAACTGCTTCACAAGCTGGACAAAGTTGGCTCTCCGGCTGCGTTGTTCTCTGGACATAAGCGGTTTCCTGTTCCAATTCGACAACGCTCCGAATTGTAATGGAAAGCAGGTAGGGGTGAGTTAAATCGGCGTCAATTCAGCTTAAATTCATCTTAAATCCTTGAGAAGAACATTCCACAGCCGTGCTGCCCATCGCGCTCACATGCAGCATCAGCGATGGATCGAGGATGGCGTTGACCGGGGCCAGGCTTCCTGCCCGGTAAAAGAGTTCCTCTGCCAGCAAGTGCCCGTGCCCCGTCCCAAACGGGTGGAGGAGGCCGCCGCGCCAACGCCTCTGCAATCAGATCGGCGGCTTGTTTCATTGCTTCTGTGTTATGGCGCTCCGCTTCTGTCAGCAGCGCACGAACCCTGTCAAAACGAACCCTGCAAAATAAGCCATCATCAACTTTCCGCGTTTCCTTCCGCCTCTTTGGAAAATGCCAGCTTCGGCATCGTTGTTTCAATCCGCTTCACAAGGTCATCGTCGAGCGATATACCAGCCGCACGCAGTGCCAGGAACAGCGCACCGACAGCCGAACTGTACCTGGCTTTTTGCACGCGGCTGGCAGGCGAACCTGCGTGGAGGGTTTCCTGTAACGGGCCGATCACCAGGTCGGCAGCCTGGAACACGCCGCCGCTCAGGTAAACGTTCATACCGGTTTCTGTCTGTTCCAGCCGCCCGATGACGGCCAGGGCCATGAGAGCAAGTGCCTGTCCCGCCCCCGCCAGCAGGCCAATACAGACCGCATCGCCTTGCTTTGCCCCTTCAGTCACGATTCGTGCCAGCCCGGCAATGCGTGGGCGGCTCACCGCTGGCGTATAGATGGCATCTCGAACGTCTGCAAAAGTTGAGCGGTGAAAATAGTGCGGGATGGCCTGCACGAGCGTTGTTGCCTGGCCCCGCCCATCAACGGCGTGGCTGGCGGCTTGCAGTGCCCGACGCCCCAGGTCATAGGCGCTGCCTTCGTCGCCGATCAGGTATCCCCACCCCCCGGCGCGTGCCTCGCGCTCGTCGTCCAGCCGCCCGTAGGCCACCGACCCCGTACCGGCCACGACCACCACGCCCGCTTTGGCGACGCTACCTCCGGCCAGCGCCGTCACCATGTCGTCAGAGGCCATGACCTGCGCCTTGGGGAGACTGTGCAAGACGATCTGCCGCGCAAACTCTGCCGCGCCCGTCATCCCCAGGCAGGCGTATCTGACCTGTGTCGCGTCGCAATCCGCATTGTGCAGCGCGAGCGTGATAGCCTGGTTCAGAGCGTTTTCCAGCCGCTGGCGGCCTCCTGGTTCGTGGATGTGATTCGCTGGCCCGGCCAGACCTGTTCCGAGGATTTCACCGTCCGGGGCGGCAATCATTGCCAGGGTGCTCGACTGCCCGCCATCCACGCCGAGCACAACAAAAGTGCGATGCCGATTCCCCAATGTCTTTCCTTCCTGGTGCGCTTCCAGTATATTCTACGCGATGGCAACGCCGCTGACGAGGCTGCGCGCCGCAGCCGCCCAGGTCGATATTACGCCCCCGCCTGGCCTCCCGATGGATGGGTACATCGCCCGCGTAGAGGTCAGTGTCGGCGTTCATGACCCGCTGTCAGGGCAAATCCTGGTACTGGAAGACGACCAGCGACGCATCGCCATCGTGACATTGGACGTGCTGGCGATCAGCGCGCAGGCCGCTGCCATCTTACGCGCACGAATCGCCCACAGCCTCGGCGTTAGCGAAAGCGCCGTCTTTGTCTGTGCGTCACATACTCATACCGCTGCTGTCGGATGGCAAAACTGGTTTCCGGTAGGGGCTGCGCCCTCCATCTCGCCCGAACTCGTGAACCAGACGGCCCGGCGGCTGGCCGATGCCGCACAAACAGCCCGCCCTCGGCTGGTTCCCGTTCAAGTCGTGGCCCAGACCGGAGTCTTGCCAGAATTGGCGTCGGACCGTAACCACGCACGGCCCGCCCTGGATTCGACAGTGGCCGCGCTGGGCTTCACAGACAGGAAAGGGAAGCCTGTCGCGGTTCTGTTCCATTATGCCTGCCACCCTACCATCCTGGGGGCAGCGCTGGAATATTCAGCCGACTTTCCGGGTGCGGCGCGCCAGCGGATTCAGAGGGCCTTACCTGGGGCTGTCGCCCTGTACCTGAACGGCGCAGCGGGCAACCTCAGCACCCGGTTCACGCGCCGCAGCCAGACTTTTGAGGAAATGGAACGGCTGGGGGGTCTGCTTGGTGAGCGAGTGGTGGCCCTGCTCACAACAGCGCAGCCGCTTGACGATGCCCGGCTGGGAGCCGGTTCGAGAACGCTGCGGCTCCCACTCCGATCCTTCGCCGCTGCGCCGGAGATACCTCCCACCGGAAACCCGCGAATTGACCAGGTGCGGGCCGAGGGCGCCGCTCTCGAAGCACGGCTGGCAGAGGCATTTAAGGGAAGATCATCTCAGCCTGCCGAGCTAAGGGTGTTCCACATTGGCCCCTGGAAGTTTTTTGGCATTCCGGGTGAACCGTTCGATGAACTCGCTGTGTCGATTCGGCAGCATGATCCGCGTGCGTTGGTTGTCGGGTACGCCAACGACTACCTGGGCTACTTCCCGACACAGGAAGCTGTCCAGGCAATGACTTACGAGGCGCTGTCCAGTCCTTATGATGCCCGCGCCCACCAGCTTATACAGAATGCCATCCTGTCGTGGCTTGCTGAGTACAAAGCATGACAGCCGTTGTGATCGAAATAGGCTCACCCGTGATTCCGGCATTTGACTGGATCGCCCGCAGAGATCAGCGCCAGGGCAAACTTCGCTCGCGTGGTCTCACCGCAAACCGGGCCTTACACCCGAAAAGCCTTGAACTGCGGCAGGTAGGCCCGGTTCTGTTCAAACATCCGGTTCACCATTTCGCGTATTTCCGCCAGTGACAGGACGGCTGCCGTCAGCGGATCGTGGGCGATGGCCTGGAACACGAGACGCGGATCGCCCGTCAGCGCTGCCTCCACCGCCATCTCCTCGATGGACGAACTCAGGTAGGTTAGCACTGCACACTGCGGAGGCAGCTTGCCCACGTGCACGGGGCTGAATCCTTTGCGGCTGGCCCACACCGGAACCTCGACGCAGGCATTCTGCGGCAGATTCTCGACCAGACCGGTGTTGGGTACGTTGCCGTAGAACTCGAAGGGTTCGCCACCCAACAGCGCATTGATGATGTAGGCGGCGAATTCGTGACCGCGTTCCAGGGAAATCGGCTCGTCGGATTCCAGCCATTTACGAGTATCCTCACGCCAATTCTCGCGCCGCCTCAGGTTTTCGGTCACGATGTATCCGTACACCCCCGGATTCCAGCCTGTACCGTGTGTGCAGTATTTTTCGATCAGGTCAGGCCGTTTGCGGAACCACCAGTTATATTCCGAATTGTGACCGCTCGATTCGGTGACGTAGTAGTCCAGGTGCAGGAACATTTCATTGCGGACGATTTCCTCATTGTAAACTTCGGGCCGTTCCGTGATGGCCTTGCGGATGAGCGGGTAGGCATCCTTCCTGTTCCACTCGAACTGCGTATACCAGGCCATGTGATTGATCCCGGCACAGGTAAAGGTAATCTCCGACATGGGCGCGCCGATCCAGCGGGCCAGCATTTCTGCCGTTCCCTGCACGCTATGGCACAAACCGACGATAGGGAGGTGGCTTTCGCGCGTCAACGTGCGGCACAGCATCGCCATCGGGTTGGTGTAGTTCAACAGCACGGCATCCGGGCAGCAGCGCTCGATGTCCCGCACAATGTCCAGCATGATCGGCACGGTACGCAGGTAGCGGAAAATTCCGGCGGGGCCGCGCGTATCGCCGATGTTCAGATCGACGCTGTACTGCTTGGGGATCGCCAGGTCGTGCCGGAAGATGTCCACGCCATGCGTATTGATCGTCGTGATCACCACGTCGGCCTTTTCCAGCGCCTTGCCGCGATCCTGGGTGGCCTCCACTTTGGCCGGGTAATGCCCACGATCAATGGTCTTCTGGACTGCCTTGCGCGCAAAGTCCAACCGTTCGGCGTCGATGTCCATCAGGCACAACGTCGTCCCTTCGAGCAGGGGAAAGGTCAGGATGTCGCGCGTCAGGTTGCGAGTGAAGACCGTGCTGCCAGCGCCGATGAAGGTAATTTTTGTCATATGTGAGTCCTTTATAAAATGGATGGTCGTGCCAGAACCTCTATTAGACCTTGAAGAAGTACAACAGGGTTATCTCAATCGGCGAACACGACAAAGGACACGGCATGTCTGGATCAGCAAGCAACTATGTTCGTGCTGGCGATCTGCAACTGCATGTGCAGGACTGGGGCACACGCGGCAACCCACCGCTGATCTTCCTGCACGGGCTGGCCTCAACCAGCCACATGTTCGACCTGATCGCGCCAGCGTTCGCCACGAACTATCATGTCCTCGCGGCTGACCAGCGCGGTCACGGCCTCTCCGACAAGCCCGACAATGGCTACGACTTTGAGACCATTGCCGGCGATCTGGATGGCCTACTGGACAGCCTGGGATTCTCCCGCCGGGATATTGTTCTCGCCGGGCACTCCTGGGGAGCCTATACCACCCTCTACTATGCGGCGACGCGCCCGCAGCGGATCGCAAAGGCCATCCTGCTGGACGGCGGCATCCGCGTCCATCAAGATCGCTTCCCCACCTGGGAAGAAGCCGAGAAGGGCATGGCTCCCCCACGCAACATCAACATGAGTGTGGATGACATCAAGCGCCGGATACGGGAGCGCTGGCTCGGCGACGCCTTTCGCCCCGAACTCGAACCGCTCGCCCTATCGATCTACGATCTCAGCGACCCACTCCATGTCCACGCCCACCTGAGCTTTGATAACCACATGCAGATCGCCCGCCACCTGTGGGCTTTCCGACCCCCAGATTACTATGCGCGTGTGCGCTGCCCCGTCCTGATCGTGAACGCCGTAGCGCCTGGCACAACCGTTGATCCTCAGCTTCGGAAGTATGCCGACCAAGCACAGCAGCAACTCAAGCAGGCTGAAGTGATCTGGATGCGCGATACCATTCACGACATCCCCTGGCATCGCCCCTCGGAACTGGTGGAAGTGATGGATCGCTTCCTGCAACTGCCGGGTTAGCGCAGCGTGCTCGGATCAAGCGCGTCGCGCAGGCCGTCGCCCAGGAACGACACGGTCAGGACGATCAACATCAGCGCCAGACTGGGCAGAAACACCTGCAGTGGGCTGCTTTCAAGGAAGGGAATCGCCTCATTGATCATCTTGCCGATACTCGGATCGGGCGGCTGGATACCAAGCCCAAGCAGGCTCAATACGGCCTCGTTGACGACCACGCTGGCGACATCCAGCGTGCTGCTGACGATGATTAGCCCGGCCACATTCGGCAGAATGTGCTGTGTGATAATGTGGAGGTCACTTGCGCCAAGCGAACGGGCAGCCAGGACGAACTCCTGTTCACGAAGCACCAGCGTTTGTCCGCGCACGTAACGCGCCATGAGCGACCAGCTTACCAGGCTGATCGACCCGGCGACCAGCAGCAGGCGCCCAACGCCGCCAAACCGTTCGGAAACGGGCGCGCCAAAGGCCGCCGCAATCAGGATCGCCAGCAGCAGGCCCGGAAAAGCAAAGAGAATGTCCGCCAGCCGCGTGACCAGCACGTCGATCAGGCCGCCGAAATACCCGGCCAGCAGGCCAAGCGTCACGCCCAGGGTGATGTTCAGAACTTCCACGTATACCGCCACCAGCAGCGACACCCGCAGGCCAAACATCAGCCGTGCCAGTGTATCTCGCCCCAGGTTATCAGTGCCCAGCCAGTGGTCGGGACTTGGCCCCGCGTTGATCGCCGCGTAGTCTGGTTTGATGACGCTCTGTGGATAGAGGACGGGGCCAAAGATGGCAACCGTGATCAGGAGGATCAGACCGAGCAAACTGAACACGGCCAGCTCGTTCGAGGCGAAGCGCCGCCAGAAAGCCGTGAAAGCGCCGGACCGGTTGTTCCTGTCAGGCACGAGCGAGGTGATGGTTCGCCCCAGCTTCGAGTCAGAGACTTTCTGCACCGGCTCAACCCTCCACCCGCACGCGAGGATCGAGAACACCGTACAGAATATCGGTCACCAGATTCATGAAGACTACCGCCAGCGCCAGGATCAACGTTGTTCCCTGGATGACCGGATAATCGCGCCGTGAAATGGCCTGGATGGACACGAAGCCGATTCCGGGTATCGCAAACAGGTTCTCGACCACAAATGCGCCGGTCACCAGGAAGGCGATGGACGGCCCGACCAGGGTGACGATGGGCAGCATAGCGTTACGAAAGGCGTGCGTCCAGTGCACCTGACGATTGGTCAGCCCTTTGGCATAGGCTGTCCGAATGTAATCCTGGCGCAGGACTTCTAGCATGGTGGAACGGGTCAGGCGCGCAATGTAGCCAACGCTGGCAGCGGACAGCACCAACACCGGCAGAACCCAATGCTGCGGCGTTCCCCACCCGGCAACGGGCAGGGAGGGCAGACCGAATCGATACAACTGGTAATTGATCCACTGGAAGATCGGAATCAGGACAAAGCTGGGGATCGAATACAGGGCCAGCATCACGCTCATGCTGCCCCGGTCAAGGGCAGAATTCTGGCGCAGCGCGGCCAGGATGCCAACCGGCACGCCAACGGTCAGGCTCAGAGCGAGCGCCGTCAGGCCCAGCGTGAACGACACCGACATGCCGCTGCCCAGTAAATCCAGCACGGACCGTTCCTGGAAGCGGAACGACATGCCCAGGTTGCCATGCAGCAGCCCGGTCAGGTAATTCATATATTGCTGATACCAGGGCAGGTCCAGGCCATACAGATGGCGAAGGCTGGCATATAGCGCCGGGTCGCGCCGCGTGCCCATCATTGTCAGGATCGGGTCACCCGGTGCGAGGTAGCCGACGATGAAGGTGATGAACGTGATGCTCAGGATGACGAAGGGCAAGCTCAAAGCACGCTTAAGAATCAGTTTGATCATGGCACAATTCAGCCTGGGGAAAAGCAGTCGAGGGCAGATCATACCCTCGACTTTGACTATGCTACATCTTTATGTACTGCAACGGCAGGCAGCCACTTCTCGTCTTACGAAGGCTTGCCCTGCAATGCGCTGTAATCCGGGATGATGAGGCCCTGCCCGTTGAAGACAATCCCTTTCACATAGGGCTTGACCAGCACATTCAGCTTGGGGGTATACAGCGGTAGCCAGCCGACCTCATCCACCGCGATCTGCTCGGCCTTGTTGTAAAGTTCCAGACGGGCTTTGATGTCCCCGGTCATCACGTCAGCCTGATCGACCAGTTTATCAAATTCCGGGTTGGAGTAGTGGCTGTTGTTGTTGTTTACGCCGGTCCGAAGCTGCTGCGAGATGAAGTTCTGCGGGTCGGGGTAGTCTGCGCCCCAGATGCTGTAGTAGGCCTGAAGGCCGCTTTCAGGCTTCTGGAAGGTTTCGTCCAGGCGAGCGCTGAAGGTCGAAAGTTCGAGTGGCTCCAGCGTCACATCCACGCCCAGATTTTCCTTCCACATGGATTGCAGGACGGTCACGACGCGCTCATTGTCGCCCTCGACGCCATAGGTCAGCTTGACCTTGAGATCGCCCGCCTTCACCCCCGCGTCGGCCAGGGACGCCTTGGCTGCTGCCGGGTCAAAGCTCAGACCCTTGATCGGTAGTTCCGAGCCAGGGAAGCCCGCCGGCAGGATGCGGTCCGTTGGACTGACCGTCCCGGCAAGCACCTGTTCGGCCAGCGTTTTCTTGTCCACCGCCATCGCAAAGGCACGGCGCACCTTCACGTTGTCGAACGGGGCCAGCTTGTTGTTGAAAGCCACGTATCGCACCGCAAACGAAGCAGACTGCCGGAAGTCCGGGTCTTTTTCGACTTCCTTGACATGCGCGGCTGGAACGCCGTTCTGCTGGCTGCCCATGATGTCCAACTTGCCGGTGCGGTAAAGCTGGAAGGCCGTTTCGCTATCCTGGATGAAGGGCAGCGTGAGTGTGGTAATGTTCGTGGGCGGCTGCCAGTAATTCGTGTTCGGCACGAGCACGATGTCCTGGTTGTGATGCCATTCCTGAATGGTAAACGCACCGCTGGAGACGGGCTTGTCGGCCCACTGCGGATTGGCCTCCGCGGCTTTCTTCGAGAGAATCTTGGCGATCACATAAGTTAGTTGATCCAGGAAATAAGCCGATGGCTGGTTGACGGTGATCTCCACCGTCTGCGCATCCACGACTTTCAGCCCGGTCAGTTCCTTCGCCTTGCCGCTGTTCAGGTCTTCCGCCCCCGCGATGTTCCCCAGGCGGAACAGGCCGCCGCCGCTGGCGTCGGGAGCCAGCGCCCGCGTGAATGACCACTTCACGTCGTCCGCCGTGATCGGCGAGCCGTCCGAAAACTTGGCATTGGCACGCAATTTGAAAGTGTAAGTCTTGCCATCGTCTGAAATCTTCCAGCTTTCGGCCAGATCGGGCGCAACGTGAAGATCGCCATCCAGCCGGACGAGGCCGCCGTAGATCAGGCCCAGAACGGTGTTTACCGGTGCATCGGTGGCTTTCGTCGGATCGAGCGAGTTGAGGTCGTTGATGCCTTCCAGCGACCAGGTGAGCGTGCTGCCAGCCGCGCGGACGGCTGTCGCGCTGCCAAAGATCGGCATGATCGCCAGAATCACCAGAAGCGAAAGAACGAACCGAACTCTGTTTGAAAACATGATTGATCCTCCGTCAACACTTCAAAAGCGCTATTTCGTTCAAACAAAAAGACCACCTGGGGTATAGGTGGCTTTTCGCACGTTGGAAGTGACCCAGAACGGCTTAATTAGTCCACGCCCCCAGGGATGGTACGCAAGGGATTATACACGTACAATACTGGTATGTAGGGCGCGGAGGAATTTGTGATGCCATCATAGCGCCTACAATAGCACAGCTACTTGGGCAGTGCAAGGGGTCGATTGAAGCCAGAGCGATCAGACGGTGGCCGAAGTGAGCCTGCTCGCTGTGACCGGGCTGTCTGCACAGGCTACTTGCTCCCCTTGCTGTAAGATGAGCGTGCGGGAAGGTCAATCCATTAGGATGACCCCGTAATTGTGTGGGGGCAACCCCTCAGTTTGCCCAGCATCGGCGGAAAAGTTACGCTCGCTTGACGGTTGATTCGTGGAGAATCAGACACGACTCAGGCACGAAGATCGCCAAAGCTGATCAATTCGATGCCTTCGGCCCTGAGCACTTCACGCACGCTGTTATGTGTCAGTGTTTTCACTTCGTCGTCGCGCCGGGTGGTGTAATCGCTGTCCAGGGCCGCGTCGGCATAACCGGGATGGCACATGATCTCGGTCACGCCTTCCGGCAAGCTGGTCAGGATCAGCAGCAAGTCGCCGAGCGTGGAGGTTGCATCATAAAAGGTATCTTCGAAGCGATCCGGCCAGGATGGCCTGGGTTGCTTCATCGTCAGGATGTTCTTAAGTTCCTGTGCCTTCGTGGCGCGCCATTCGATAGACGTACCTTCCAAGAGGCGATGAATCGTCGCATCGATAGGTTTGTCAGACCACACATTGCGGATTGGGATCGCATAATTAAGTGCCAGATCACATAGTTCATTCAGCGCTACCGGATGCCGGTAGACGGCGTGGTGGTGGCCGTCCAGATGATCGGGCGGTTTGCCCGCCATCTGGATGAAGCGCTCGACCTGCGCCCTCAATTCGTGGATGATGTCGGCGGCGTTGAATTCCGAAATGCGTGCCAGCCAATCTTCTAGCGGGTACAATCTCCCATCTTCCCGAACGAGTGAAGGAATCTCCGACGGCGGTGAGACAGGCCGACCTGTGCCGGAAAGGGTCAGGTGCAGCCCCAGGCCCAGGCGGGGCGCAGATTGGAGCGCCAGGCGTATCGCATCAGCCGCGTAGGGCGACCCGACCATTACAGTGGTGGAAGTAACGACCCCCTTCAAATGCGCGTCCAGAATGCCCTGGCTAATGCCCGGCGTCAGGCCGTAATCGTCGGCGTTGATGATCAGACGCCTTTCCAATTCGATCCCTCCGTGTGGTCAGATGGCTTTGGGCTGCGATTGCCCTCAGCGGGTCGTGTGCCAGACCTATCCAGGCGCAGCCAGCGCCGGCGGATTGCCAGCCACCACACCGGCAGTAACAGAATCAGGGTCAGCGCGAACTGGAAAGGCAGCCGCCCTCGGCCATAGTCCGAACGGACAAAGACGGCCTGTCCGATCAGACCGACAATACCATACAGCGTCAGCAGGGGCGCTACCCACCGGAAGGCCCAGGCCCTGCAGCGCAGCAGATTGACGGCAAGTGCCAGCAACACCGCAATCCAGAGCAGCGCGTAAGCAATCTTCAGATTCGGTAGAAAAGGCAGTTGAAAGGCATTGTACTGCGCCGCATCGGTCAGCGTTTCTCGGACATCCAGTATGTTGGCAGCGATCAGCGCCAGGATCAGCGCCATCAACCAGCGGGGCACGCGCATCTATCCTAACCCAACACCCCGCTCGACAGGGAGAGCGGCCTGTTCACGCCTTCACCAGCGCTTCAATATTGATGGTGTTGTCATCCGTCAGGTCATTCGTTTCGTCTCTGGTGGTGATAAGCTTCTCGCTCACAAACACTCCTTACCGTTGGGCGCTGACACAATTTCATCATTCATTGTGCCTGTTTTATCAGGCACAAACAGGCTTTACAGCAGCGAAACGCACATGAATTATAACAGGTGGTCAGCGCCGCTGCCCCAGTTGGAGCATGGGGAATCTCAAAAGGGTAAGGCGCTGCACGGATCGGCGTAAAATCGGCGTGGACACCTGCACGCAGGCACGTTATGATTGGCTGAAAACGCTGACCATCATTCCACATTCTTCAGGGAGCAGAAGCATGGGCAAAATCCACGATGTCGTGGTGAAGAAGCTCGTCACGCATAGCGATGACCGTGGTTACTTCCGCGAGGTGTTACGCGACGATGATCATATGCTGCGCCATTTCGGGCAGACTTCGGTGACCAAAACCTACCCCGGCGTCATCAAAGCCTTCCACTGGCACGAAGATCAAGATGACGTCTGGTATGTGGCCGATGGCATGGCGCGGGTCGTGCTCTATGATCGCCGCCCGGAATCCCCCACCTATAAGCAGACACAAGTCATCTACGCCGGCGAGGATAACCCGGTGAGCATTCTGATTCCCACCCGATTGGCGCACGGCTATCAGGTCCTGGGCAACAAGCCTGTGATCCTCTTCTATCACGTCACCAAAAGCTACAACCCATCTGAGCCGGACGAGCATCGAATCCCCTTCGATGACCCGGAGATCGGCTTTGACTGGTCGATTGTGAACCGCTAGTCCGGTTTGCCAGGAGCCATGATGTCAGACTCATTACCGCCCCGTGAACCTGTACTGCGCGGGGATCGTGCCTATACCTTTCGAGTGACGTTTATCTGTCTGGCTGTGGGGGTCATCATCGCAGCAGTGGTGGCGCTAATCCTGCTGAGTCTGCGCCAGCCCTTGACCACCAACCCGAACGGCAGCGTGGTCTGGACGCTCGGCGTCTTCATGGTTCCGGCAGCGGGCCTCGCCAGCATCACGATTCTGGCCTGGTCAGTTTTCTATTTGCCGCTGGCCCTGGCAAGGCGTCAGCGAGTGGTGCTCGATCCGCAGGTCTGGCCGATGACAGGCGCGGTGGCAATCGGCATCCTGGTGATCGTCGGTTTCATGGCAGCTATCTTGCTGGGGCTTATCTGAGAAATGCCGGCCTGACCAATTGCCTCACCCTAAGTCCCTCTCCACTTGGTGGAGAGGGACTTAGGGTGAGGTCAACTCTGGCTGCGCACGTGGATGTAGTTCAGTTTCGAGAGTTCGCGCACCTGCTGTTCGGCGCGGTATGAACTGCGCACCAGCGGGCCACTTTCCACCCACTTGAAGCCGAGTTCCAGCGCAATCCGCTTCAATTCATCAAATTCGTGCGGCTCGTAGTAGCGCTCAATGGGTAGGTGCTGTTTGCTTGGCTGCAAGTACTGGCCGATGGTCAGAATATCGACCTTCAGGTTGGCAAGGTCGCGGATGACCTCCACCACTTCGTCGAAGGTTTCGCCCAGGCCGACCATGATCCCGCTCTTGGTCAGCACCAGCGAGTCCATTTGCTTCGCATTGCCGAGCGTCGCCATTGCCCACTCGTAGTGATCCTGCGGCTGAACCTTGCGGAACAGGCGCGGGACGGTTTCGACGTTGTGATTCAAGATTTCGGGCTGGGCATCCATGACGATCTTGAGCGCGTCGCGGTTGCCCTTGAAATCCGGGATGAGCACTTCGATGCTGCATCCGGGCTGCACCTGCCGGATGCGCCGGATCACCATCGCAAAGATCGGCGCGCCGCCGTCGGGCCGTTCGTCGCGGTTGACGCTGGTGATGACCACATGGCGAAGGTTCATGGCGCGCACCGCCTCAGCGACGCGCAGGGGTTCTTTCCAGTCCAGCGGGTTGGGCCGTCCAGTTTTGATGTCACAGAAGCCACAGGAACGGGTGCACGTATCACCCATCATCAGGAAGGTGGCCGTGCCGCGCCCCCAGCACTCGCCGATGTTGGGGCACATTGCCTCCTCGCAGACGGTGTGCAGTGCCTTGCCGCGCATCAGGCTGCGCACCATCTCGTAAGTCTCGCCGCTGGGTGCACGCACTTTGATCCAGGCAGGACGACGCCGGGGCCTGTTGTCAGGCACACGCTCGCGGCTGTCGCCGATGTCGTTTACGCTCACAATTGAATCGACCACGATAATCCCCCACAGTTGCTTTGTCTGGAAGGATTATAACAGCAGCGTGAGGCGCGAGGCCAGGTTGCTTTCAGAGCTGCCTTCAGGGCTGCTTGGAGGGTTGCTGCCCGGCACCGACGCCCATCTTCGGCGCGCCAGGCTGGCGGTGACGTCCATATAGAACCGCGCCCGCACCCGCAAAGGCGAGCAGGGACACCAGTTGCGCCGTTGTGATTGGCCCAAAGCCGTTGCTGTCCAGCCGCACAAAGTCGAGCAGGAAGCGGCCCGTCGCGTACAGCATCAGGTAGACCAGCAACAGGTCGCCGTTGCGCAGCCGCTCTCGGAAACGACGCTCGATGAGCAGCAGCAGGCCGAAAGAGGCCACGTTCCAGATCGACTCATACAGGAACAATGGGTGAAACGTCTCGTATGCCTGGTAGGGAGCGACGCGCTTGTCGGGTGGAATGTAGATTGCCCAGGGCAGCGTCGTGGGCGCGCCATAAAGTTCCTGATTGACGAAATTGCCCCACCGCCCGATAGCTTGCGCCAGTGCCACGCCCGGCACAGTCAGGTCGAACCACTTGAGGACCGGCTGTTGATGACGCCGTGCATAGACCAGGACACCCAGGCCGCCGCCGACCAGTCCACCATAAATGCCCAGGCCGCCGTTCCAGATAGCGAACATTTGGAGGGGATTCTGCAAATAGTATTGGAGCGACAAGCCCGAGGCAGGCGAGGGCGTCAGGATGTGGTAAATCCGCGCTCCGATCAGGCCCGGAATAATGGCCCACATCAGGCCATCCCACACGTGTTTCGGATCGTAGCCCTGCGCCTGCGCGCGCCGGGCTGTCACCCACGCCGCCACCAGCATCCCCGTCATCAGGATCAGCGCGTAGAAGTGGATATACAGATGCAAATTGATCGGGGCGATGTCAATGTGAATGCCGTATGCGTCAATCAACGTCGGTTTTCTCCCACCAGCTGGGTGTGCCAAGCCGCAATCGTAGCAAACTTTGGGCGCAAGGGGGTAACACGCGCAATTCACCTCCGGCCCCTTCTCGCCGGGTGTTCATGCACCAACACTTTTGAGTCTGGGCATCAGTTCGCTCCACCTCTGACCCCGCTCCACCAGCGTAGAGCGAGGGGCAGGGGGCGAGGTAAAAGATCGTCGAAAATCGGCCTGGACTGGCGTTGCATAAAGCTTAACTGATGATGATAATAGGTGACATGGGGGAAAAGAACCGATGGCGAACAATCCGAAAGCGATCCAGGCCAGTTTAGATTTCCGCGCTGTATTGGATGGCCTGGGGCAAGGTGTCTTACTCTTTGACTCCGACGATCACCTGGTGCTGGACAATCTGGCAGCACGGGCCATTCTTGGCCCCAATCTGGTGTTGGTGCGTTCGGAGGGTTGGTCAGCCTGCGCCATGCTGCTGGATGCGCGCCGCCTGGACGGCCCCACCGCCAACGAGGTTCGTGCCCAGGCCCTCCGCCAAGCCGATCCGGTACGCTTTCACACACTCCTGGCGGGCGCGTACACTCCCTGCTGGGCGGCTGCGATCTATGGGTCGGGTGGCAAGGTTTTCACCATGATCACGCTCGAAAGGCCCGATTGGAAGGCGCTCAACGAGCTTATGTCCACCTTCCGTGATGAAGCACGGATGGCGATCAGCAGCACGCGCGGCCACGCCGAGTTGATTATGCAGATGCTCCGCAAGGCTCCGCCCGGTATGACGATTGAGCAGCTCACCCAGCGCATCTCCGGCTTCGCGGAAATCATGGCGACCCACATGCACCGCCTCCAGATGCTGATGGCGCTGTTGTATCGCCTGGAAGTCATCCGCACCGGGCAGCTTCCCTCAAACGTCCGCAGCGGCAACAAGAAGATCGTCCTGGCCGATTTTGTCGAGGACTTCCTGGAAGAACTGGTGGATGAGGCTCTGATCGATCCATCCCAAACCGACGACCTGCGCGAACGCCTGATCATCAATATCTCAAGCACGCTGGCCGTATCAGCCTCCCCGACTCATCTGGCCGACATTCTGCGCGATCTGCTGCGCAATGCCGTTCTCTACAGCCCGAAGGGTGCGCCCATCATGCTGCGCGCCATGAAGATGCAACAGGGCAGCGCTGTCCAGATCGACGTGATCGACCAGGGTTACGGTATCCGTGCCAAAGAAGCAGATCGCATTTTTGCGCCGTTCCAGCGTTCGAGGCAGCCACAAATCATGGGGGAATTTGGTTATGGCCTCAGCCTGTACCTCGCCAAAGCCGAGATCGAAGCGATGGGCGGACGAATCTGGTACGAGAGTGAAGAGGGCGTCGGTTCGACATTCAGCATCAAACTACCGGCCTGGCGCGACGTTTCCGATGCCGACGCTTGATGATTGTTGCCCCTAAAGGCGCTGGATGGACTCCGCTTGGGTATCAAAACACAAACCGATACAACGTCTGCTGTCAGCCCGGTCGCTGCAGGACAGGCCGGTGCCGCCAAGCCCGCTCTCCCCTTCCGCGTAACCCGCCTCGACGTGGCGCTTGTGCTGGTCATGGTCATCTGGGGCGCGAATTTTGTCGTCCTCAAGACCGCCCTGGAAGCGTTGCCGCCCTTCGTGTTCAATGCGCTGCGCTACTGCCTGGCAAGCGCCGTCCTGGGTGTGGTCTTCAAGGCCAACGGCGCGACACTCCGCCTCCCACGTGCCCACTGGCTGCCGCTGATCGGCATTTCGGTCCTTAATGCGCTCTTTCAGATCTTTTTTACCTATGGCTTGCGCGGCACAACGGTTGCCAACAACGCGCTGATCATCACCAGTGTGCCGGTATGGGTGGTCATCTTCAACGCCATACGCAGTCAGGAACGCCTCAGTCGTCCAGCCCTGACCGGGGTTTTCCTGGCGCTGGCAGGTGTGATCATCGTTGTCGTGTCGCGCTATGCGGGCCAGCTCAGTTTTGGAGCGGCGACTCTGCTGGGCGACGGTCTGTCCTTACTGGCCTCCTGGACGTGGGCGATCAATCTGCTGGCCTCGCGCCAGCCCTTGCAGCGCGCGCCCATACTCCCAGCGACCTTCTGGCTAACGGTGTGGACAGCCTTCTGGCTGTCGCTCCTGGCCGTGCCCGATTTGCTGCGCATGGACTGGTCAACGCTGACGCCCCGACTGCTGCTGGCGATGTGTTATTCCGGCATTCTCTCAACGGGGCTGGGCAGCATCATCTTCAACCAGGGCATCAAAACGCTGGGGACGGCGCGCACTGCCGTCTACACCTATCTGGAGCCGCTAGTTGCGGCGGCAACGGCTATCCTCTTTCTCGGTGAGCCGTTTACGGCTGCGCTGGTGATCGGCGCCGTGATGGTTATACTCGGCCTCATACTTGTGAAAAAAGTATGAAAAATTGTTAGCGTAGGTCATCCGTCCAGATCGGATTCGTTACTTATGCTTTAATAGAGTGTTGTATCCGTTATGAACACTTCAGCAGCGTTGATCTACGAGGATTTGGCCCCTGGACGACCATTGTGTGTGCTCATTGGGCAATCCGCCAAACTTGGACATTGCCATAATGCGGGGGGTTTGTTACAATTGGCGCAATGCCCAACCAGATTACAATATTACCTTTTTTCGTTTCAGTCATTCCCGCGCGCATAACATTCCGTTAGGACTCCATTAACGTGTCATAGCAGAATCGGCGCTTCGTCGGGTGGAACGACGAAGGGTGAGAATATATTTAGTGGGCATGGGGGAAAATTCATGGGTGCGTATCTAATAGTGGATGTGGAGGATTTACTGAGCAGACTACAGAACCGGGCCTTTGCGGTAGATCTGCACGACCTAGCCACACGTCTACGAGGAAATGCAGCGTTGGCAGCCGGGTTGTTTAGCCCGGAAGCCTTGAAAGCAGTAGCGGTAGCGGATTGGACCAAGTTTCGCAATTCGGGCAATGCATCAATTGAGCAGGTATTTGAAGGTGTTGGGTTCGAGACGTTCAATATGCCGGAGCGTCGGCATATTGCCGACGCACTCATCATTCAGTACTTTTCATTTGATCCCGAACCGGTTGACGAACTGATCATCGTCACGACCAGTACCGACGTGACGACTCTCATTCGACGGGTGAAGATGACCCGTAACGCGCGGGTGCGCGTATGGGCCGACCAGCCGCCACAGATCGATGGAGTCATCTTCCAGCCGCTCGAAGCGATCCTGGGCATCCAGTCCAAGACCGTTGCCTTGTACATCGACTTTGAAAACATCGCCATCAGCCTGAATGAGCAGGGCTATGCCGTTAACCTGGATCGCCTGATCGAAGGGCTGAACGCCCACGCTGCTGCGCACGGCCAGATCACGCGCATGGCAGCCTATGCGCCCTGGGGCCAGCGCGGCAGCCTGCCGCCGCTGGTGGACGACATGGGGCGTGAAGTCTCGGACGAGGCTCCGAGTCGTCTGGCGCTGGCGAATATCGATCCGGTCTTCAATCTGCCCGGCAAGAACAGCGCTGACATGCGCATCGCCAAAGATGTGCTGGCCGACAGCGCGCAGCCGAACAGCGCCGATATCTTCATCATCGCCAGCGGAGACCGGGACTTCAACGACGTGTTTGGCGCGCTGCGCGCCCGGAACAAGCAGGTCATCGTCTGGGGTGTGCGCGGCAGCACCAGCCGCTTGCTGGAAAATAACCCGTCGCTTCAGGTCGAGTACCTGGACGACTTTCTCTCGCTGCACCGCCACGAGGATGTCGGCCACATTTACGCGGCGACGGTGGCGACCCCGGCAGGCTCGGCCAACGCTTTCACCCCGTCGCAATGGTCGAGCGTCATCCTGCAATATGATCGCCTGGCGCAGTTGACGCCCGGTGACGGGCTGCCTGCCGAAGCGTTGCAGGATCAACTGCGGCGGGTGAACGCTGTCGTCTCCGATGCACGGGCCAAAGACCTGGTGTCGCAGGCCATTGCGATGGGCATCTTGCGCGTCGTCCAGAGCGGCACGACCCGGCTGGTCTATCCTGCTGCTGACCACAGCATTGTCGAACGAACCCGGCTGGTGCGAGACCGGATCGTGCTGCGGGTGGCGAATACACTGGACGTGCGTGGCTGGGAGTACGTGAACTACGGCTTCCTGCTCAAGGGCATTGCGATGGATCGGGAACTGGATCGGCCCGGCCTGAACATCGACGACACCTGGCGCTCGGATTGGGTGGACTGCCTGGTGCGCGAGGGGATTCTGGTGCGCGAAATGATCCCGCACCGGCACAACCCCGAAGACCTCGTGCCGGTCATCCGGCTGGCCGCTGGTAGCCCGGTGCTGAACAGACCTGCCAGGCCGAGCAGCAACGGCAGCACGGCTTCCTACGACGATCTGGACACGTTGGAGCCGGATGAAATGCCGCGCCAGGCCGAAACGCAGGCCATGATGAAGCGCATCATTGTCAGCGTCGATCAGTTCACCAGCTATCGGGGCTTCACGTGGTGCCCGCTGGGCAGTCTGCACCGCCGGCTGCGTCCTTTCGACTCAGGCGTAACGTTCCAGCGGGCCGTCGAGTGGCTCACCGAACTGGGAGCCGTGCGGATCGACGAGTATGACAACCCGCAAAGCCTGTATAAGACCAAAGGGATTTCCCTGGTCAATTCCTCGCCGCTGGTGCAGGAAGTATTACAGGAGCGCGATACCTTCGTCATGTCGCTGCTGGAGCTGTATGAGCAGCGCCTTCCGATCAGTATGCAGGCGCTCTCGCGGGAAACGAACCTGACCGACGCAGCGCTTGACCTGTGGATTTCGATCATGCAGGCGGAAAACGTGCTGAACCCGGTGCAGGGCAAGCCAGGTCTGTACAGTCTGTTCCGCACGCACCATACTGTCAACCTGGTGGCGGAAGCCCGGCACAGCAGTTGATGCATGTGGGTGAACATGTCGGCGAAGTATTGGCCCCCGGCGCTCAAGCACCGGGCTGAATCGACGAAGCCCATGCGGGGCTGAAAACCGGATCACGCAGTGAACCAGCCTGGGCCGGATGCTGTACCAACAGTGCCCCTGAGAGAGTCCAGAATGGAGTCGGCTGAAGCCGACTCCGTTGATTCAGCGCGGCGGTTAAACGCTGGACGGTTGGCTGCGCCGATCCTGCTCTTTGGGACGGCGCTCTTGCTTTACCTCAGCTTTCAATCGATCTCGCTGGACGACTTCGACTCGGTGAGCTTTGCCCTGGCGCTCGATCACTTCGACATCGCGTTGCAGCAGCCGCACCCACCGGGCTTTCCGGTCTATGTGGTAGCAGGGCGAGTCGTGCGTCTGTTCATCGGCGATCCGCGCGCGGCACTGACGTTCCTGAGCGCGATCAGTGGCGCGGCAGCGGTTCTGGCGCTATCGTGGCTGGGTATGGAAGTCGGACAACCACGCGCCGGGCTGATCGCGGCATTGTGGCTGATGCTGCTCCCGGTATTCTGGCTGACCAGCACGATGGCCTTGAGCGACGTGCCGGGGTTGGTGCTGGTGCTGCTGGCCGTCATGTGTTTGTGGAAAGGGCGGCGTGCGGGCCGCTGGTTGGCGGTTGGCAGCGTATTGGCCGGGTTGGCCCTGGGACTGCGCCCGCAGAACGCTGTTCCGGTGGCTCTGTTCGGCATTGATGCAATCCTCGTGGTGCTTCGCGTGACCAGGGGGGCCGCCTGGCGCTCTATTGGTGCAGTATTGCTGGTCGGCCTGTTGGCGCTGCTGCTCTGGCTGATCCCGACAGCCAATGCTTCCGGCGGCTGGGCTGCCTATCAAGCCCTGGTCAGCGCACACAGCCGCCACGTCCTGGGAATCGATTCGCTCTTTGGGCGCCCCGTTGACGGCACGGCGCTGGCCGCCCGCTTCAGCGCTTTCTGGCGCGGCACGATGGCCTTGTTCGGCAGCACGCCCGATCAGCCCGGATTAGCCTTGCTGGCGCTGACAATCATTGGGGTTGGGCTGGTCAGGGTTGGCTGGCGCAGCCCGCTGGCGCGCCTGTGCTGGCTGTGGCTGCTGCTCACGGCGATCCAGGTATTCTTGCTGGAATCGCTTGAACGTCCTCGCCTGTATTTGCCCATTGTGCCGCCGCTGCTGCTGCTATCGGCGCTGGGCTGGACGAAGGAACCTCACCTCCTGCCCCCCACTCCGCAAGCAGAGAGGAGGAAGCGAGTATACCGCTCAACGCCCCTCTCCAGTTGGAGAGGGGTCTGGGGTGAGGTTAACCGGGTTATCCCTCTCCTTCTACCCATTGCCTTTTTATTAACCGCGCTGCCGCTGGCGGCCACATTGAGCCATGAACCGACGCCGCCAGTGCAGGCCACACAGTACGTCGCGGCGCACTACCCCGCCAACCAGACCGTGATCGTGTCGCTCGGATCGTTCCGCGCCGCACAGATCGGCCTTCCCGGTTTTCCGCAGCTTTACCTGGGCCAGTTCGATGCACCCACCTCGAAAGCCAGCATCGCAGCCCGCCAGCCGACCTACCTGATCATGCTGGATCGGGATGACATCTGGCCGCAAGCCTACGCGGCCCTGACCGAGGGCGGCGCATACGTCCCAGTCGAGGATCATGTTTTCAGCCGCGATCCGCGTGTCTTTCCGCAGCATAGCTTAGTCCGAATGCAGGTCTTGACGCCGCTGCGTCTGCTCTCGCCTGCCCAACTCGCCCCGCCTGCGTCCGGCGAAATCCGCGCTGGAGACGAGGCCAATGGTCGATATTTCGGGGAAGGCTGGTATCGCACCGAAGAGATAGCCGGTTCGATGGCGCGTTGGGCGCAGCAAACCGCCGCGATCCGCGTCGCCCTGCCGCCAGTCGATACGACGCTGACCCTGGAAGCCGCGCCCTATCCCGCCGATCAGGCCGTCTCGATCTCGGTCAACGGTCAACTTATTGGGGCGCTGGCGCTGCGCGGCCCGTGGGAGCCGGTCAAGCTCTCCATCCCCGCTTTGGCGCTGGCGGGCCGCCCGATCAGCACGATCACACTAACCCATACACACGTTCAGACCCCGCCGGGCAGTGATCGCGTACTGGCTGCTGCCTACCGCGTGATCCGTTTTACGCACTGAATCTGGATTTTACAAACAGGTTACAAATGCTCCACAGCTTTTTCATGGATCAGGTCTAAAGTTATTACTGAAAGCATGGAGCCAACAGCGTGGGGGAACGCACTATGTTCTGGGGATGGCGTCGGCGCCGAATTCGGCGGGCAGTCCGCGCCAGATGGCGATTCTGGCGGTGGTTCGGCTTTTAGGACAGCTTATTTCGCGGTGATTGCGCGTAGTCCCCTGGTTTCGAGAGAGGCCAGGGGACTTTAATTACTGCGGATCTGGCACATTCAGTTCATGAATGATCCGCATCCCATCCAGGGTCAGGAAGGGCGCAATCTCCTGGATGACGCTGGTGTGTTCACGGAACAGCGGTGCAAGCCCACCCGTCGCAATGATCTTTGCGTCTGCCCCGTCAGGCATGGCGGCGCGCAGCCTCGCCACCAACCCCTCCACCAGCCCGACGTAGCCCCAGAACAGGCCGCTCTGGATAGCGTGTGACGTGTTGCGCCCGACGGGACAGGGCGGCGGCTTTAGCTCCACTTTGTAAAGCTGCGCCGTGTGCCCAACCAGCGCGTCCATTGCGATCCCGATGCCCGGCGCGATGCTCCCGCCCGTGTAGTTTCCCTCGCGCGAGATCACGTCGAAGGTGGTGGCCGTCCCAAAGTCGATGACGATGGCCGGGCCGCCGTACAGCTTGTGCACCGCCGCCGCATTGACGATGCGGTCTGCGCCCACCTGATCAGGATAGTCCACGTCGATCTTGATGCCTGTCCGCACCTGGGAGGTTACGACCAGCGGCTTGACGCCGATGTAGCGTGTCGAGAGTTCCTCGAAGGCCGAGGTCAGCGGGGGAACCACGCTGGCGATCACGACGCTCTGGATGGCGCGGAAATCCAGGTGGCCGTCGCCCAGGAAGGCGCGCAGCAGCGCCGCATATTCGTCCGCCATTTTGTCGTGAACGGTGCGTGCCCGCCAGTTGAAACGCCAGCTATTCTCCCGCCACAGGCCCATGTGGATGTTGGTGTTGCCGATATCGACTGCGAGTAAATCGGAATGTTCCGCCATAGAATTCGGCGCAGGGGACACCGGGCTAAAGCCCGGTGAGGAATGCGCCCCGTCTCCTTTGTCTTGACAACGAATACTTGCACAAACGAACAACGTGTGATATAATTCGCTTATGATGACTGAACAAACAAGGCACGCGCACTACAACATCAACGACCACCTGGTGTGGTGTCCGAAATTTCGCCGTCCAGTG
>JAJPHV010000085.1 GCA_021325095.1 Chloroflexota bacterium
AGCAAGCCCAACTTGTTCTTGATGATTTTCTGTTCGTTGTTCATTCTGACACCTCATTGCTCATATTGAGTTTACCCGATGTGTCAGATTAAGTCCTAACTACTACAGTTGAGTTCACGGTTGGGGCCGTTCATCTGGTACGAGTTTGTTTCAATCCAGCGCAGAATGGCGCTGTACATTTGCTTCAAGGTGCTGAAACTGCCATGATGGATCACCGAGGCCATCGTTTGTACGGCAGGCAGCTCGACCACCTTCACCGCCTCACTCTCCTGAATCGTGCCCACAAAGCCGAGACAGGCCCCAACGTGGATGTTTTGTTCGCAAAACTCTGAGTCGTAGTACACCGTGATACCCGGTCCGGTGGGGACAGCACTGTGTTGCTGGAGATGAGCAAATAGTTGCCCAAACAGTTGGCCCAGCGTTGAGCCGATCTGCCCTCTTACGGGAACCACCTCCTGTGCCTGGATGACCCGGATCGCATCCACTTTTTTGAGAATCACGTCGTAGCGCGGCATGGCAGCGTCTTGGGCAAAGGTTTGTAGCCAGGCTTCGATGCGCGCCAGTCGAGCCTGGCCCTCATGCACCTGCTGTTGCAATTCGACCTGCTTGAGCCGGAGCATTCCCTGAATCTGTTCGGCGGTCAAGTCTTGATCGAGCAGCATGGCGATCTGCTGCAACGACAGGCCCAGGTCTTTCAGCACGAGGATGCGGTTCAGGCGGGACAGTTGGCTGGCCGAATAGTAGCGATAGCCCGTAAAGGCATCCACCTGCGCTGGTTTGAGCAAGCCCAGTTCATCGTAGTAACGCAATGCCTTAACCGAGACCATGCTCAACTTCGAGAAGTCACCGATCTTGAACATTTTAATACCCCGATGGCCGTCCGAACTCACCCGTCACTTGCGACAAGGCCCTGGCGATAGCCAGCAGGCGCGAGTCCGCCCAGCGCTTTCCCACGATCTGCACGCCAATAGGCAGGCCATCACGATCCAGTTGATAGGGCAGCACCACCGCTGGGTGGCCGGTGTAGTTGAATAAGGTGGCGTGTCCGCCTATTGCCCAATATTCAATTGGTTGACCGTCAAGGGAAAGCGGTGCGCCCGTGTCACAGTGGGGAAAAGCTGTCATCATGGCGGGTGGGCAGAGGAGCACATCCCAGGTATTGAAGAATTGCTCCCAGGCGGTAATAACCTGATCGCGCCGATGCAGCGCTTCCAGGTAATGGGCAAGGGTTGTCGGCGACTGATTGGATTCAGGCTGAAATGCACCAAGCATCATACCAACCAATTCACCCGCACTACGCACGGTCTGATCATAATCGAGCGCTGGAAAGGCCGCTTCTTCGACGAGTGCGCCGCCAGAACTAAGTTGTCCAGCTAGTCGTTCGATGGCATGACGGACATCGGCAGCAACGGGGAGGTCCGGAAAGGTCGGGGCATAGGCGATACGCAAGGCTTTGAGTTCAACTTCTGGTACATCAGCAACCGGAACGGGTGACACATCCGTATCCTGTCCGTCTGGCCCGGCGATAATCTGATAGAGGAGCGCCAGATCTTCGACGGTCCGTGCTATCGGCCCAATACAGGACATGATGCGAATGCTTCGGGGCGGCGGTAGTCCAGGGATTAGCCCAACCAGCGAGACACGATGTTCGGTTGGTTTCAGACCCAGCACGCCGCAAAAATGCGCCGGGATGCGGATCGAACCAGCCAGGTCAGTGCCGATGTCGAAGGGAGTCATGCCGGAAGCCACTGCTGCCGCTGCGCCCCCGCTGGAACCGCCTGGAGTCCGCTCCAGGTTCCAGGGGTTACGAGTACGACCAAAGATTGGATTATCGGTTTGGGCGGGATCGCCCAGCATTGCCGCAACGTTCGTTTTGCCTATCAGAATCCCACCTGCCGCCTTGAGGCGGGCTGCAACGGTACTGTCGTCGCCGGGGATATGATCCAGGAAAGGGACTCCGGTTGTGGTACGCACATCTGCTGTCGCGTGCGCATCCTTCAGCGCGTAGGGTACACCATGTAGCGGCCCCCATCGTGTGCCGTGTGCTTGTGCTTCGTCGGCTTCCTTCGCCCGCTCGTAGGCGCGCTCCACATTCAAGGTCACGACGGCATTTAAGGCTGGATTGTGGTTCTCGATCTGCTTCAAATGTGCGTCCAGCGCTTCTCTCGCCGAAAGCTGGCTTGTCTGAATGGCCGTCGCCAATTGGATCACACTTGAGAAAATACTTTCCATTCGATTTACTTTCCCTTAATGTTGATTTACCAACCGAATCGTACTCCTTCCTGTAAGGGGAGAGTCAAGGCATAAGTTTGTGTTTATCCCTCATTCTACGGTACCCCACTACCCACTGTGCCAGATGCGAGATAATCTCACTATACTGCCATTCCTACAATACAACGATGAATTACATCAAGAGAACTGAGGCTGATTTGCAACGGACTGTTGAAAACTTGGCTTATGAATCACCACGTTAACACGCTCAAAGGTTGGCTTTTCTAGCTGATTGCTACCAACGGGATCTTACACGGATCATATATGCCTTCAATCGCCATTGATCGCCTAACGGAAGGTCTGTGCTAAACGGTAAGCAAGTTCAACGGAGGCGCTAATGCGCCCAACTTTATGAACCTTGAAAATCGTTCATCTTTGAACTGAAGATTATTCTAAAACTACGGCGGAATCTGAAAATCTGGTATCCGACGTTTTCTAAACTTATTCCGGAATCTTTGTCTATTCTAAAATTGCGGCGGAAATCACAATTACAAACCAGATAATAGCTGACGATTTCCAGATCAGCACCGTGATCAGCCTAAGAAAACTGGAGTTGGAGATGATATTGAGTGATACCAACGTGTACAGTTATGCGTACTTGTCACCGACAATAGAGGAGAACGGTCTTGCGGTGCAGAGGAATGCCGGATAGGGTTAAGTTGCTCAAACAAAACCAAGTCGGAGAATCTCATGTACTCGAAGTCCTCTCTGAGGCTGTATAGTAACCTTTTGCCCTCGAACTGCCACTACTATACAGATGCGCATCGAAAAATGTGGTTAGTCATTGATGGATTCGTGGACTGATAGTGAGTTAGTGCTGGCGGCACGCTCTGGTAATAAAGCTGCGTTCGGCATTTTGATCGAGCGCTACGAAGGGATGGTCAGTCGGCTGGCGTGGCGCATGGTCGGCGATGCCGAGCTTGCTCACGATCTCACCCAGGACGCACTGTTGCAGGCATATCTATCCCTGGATAGTTTGCGACTGGAACGCTCGTTCAAAAGCTGGCTGTATGGCATCACTTTGAATGTGTGCCGGATGTATCTGCGCACTGAGCGCAGCAACGTCTATTCGCTGGATGTGCTGGTCGGTGGGGCGTACCGTGATTTGCTCGACCAGAGTCCGACACCGGAAGAGATTGCCGAGGGATCGGAACTGCGACGCACCGTGATGAACGCCGTTGAAGCGCTTTCACCCGCAAATCGCGCGGCCGTTCTGCTGTGCTATTACGAGGATTTCAGTTTGGGCGATGGTGCTGAGATGCTTGGCATCTCGGTTACGGCGTTCAAGGGCCGTCTGCACAAAGCCCGACGCCAGCTAGAGGCTAGCCTGCTATCAGTCCATCCCGCAGTGGCGGTTAAGCGAGGAGTAACAAGGATGATTCCGGTCAAAATCGTGGATGTCATTAGCAAGCCCAATACGCGCGGCGAAGAAAAAAGCCCGGCGAATCAGGTCATTCTGCTGGACGAGGCGGGCAATCGCGCTATCGTCATCTGGGTTGGAGCAGCTGAAGGACAGGCCATCGCCTTTGGTATGAGAGGCTATGACTTCGGCAGGCCAATCATGCCGACCTTTGTATCGCGGCTGTTACAAGCCACAGGCTCGCGCCTGGAATCGGTTGAGATCAGTGCCCTGAAAAACGACGTATATTACGCGACAGTACGCCTTCGTGCCAGTGATGCCACTCACGAGGTTGATGCGCGCCCAAGCGATGCCCTCGCGTTAGCTGTGCAGGTCAATACGCCGATCTTCGTCAGCGAGGAAGTCATGGAGAAAAGCGGCAAGCAATTGCCAAAAGGCGCAACCCCAACGGGTCAGGGCATCAAAGACATCATCTCCCAGATCGACGGACAAATTCAGCGCTTGCGGCTCGAAATGAGTGACGATTTATGCTATGAGCGCGTTAAGGTCCTCAAACGTCAGTACGATCAGAAAACCGAGGAAGTGCTCCTTGAAGCCTTTGCCAGCCAATGAGCGGAATTCACAGGGCTTGTCAAAGCAGATGAGAGAAGCAGGATAAACGATGTTAGAGAAACAAAACCAATGGATGGCTACTGCTGAGGTAACGCAGGTGTTTAACCGTTACTTCCGCGCGCTCGATGAGAAAAACTTCGAACTTGCGCATTTACAACTGATCTTCACTCCGAATGCAGAAGTAATCAGGCCCAATGGTGCAGCGATGGTTGGTCCTGAGCGGATCGGGAAGAGTCATAAGGAAAGTTTTGATCGTTTCAGGGGTACGCAACACCTCCTTATCGGCCATGAAGTGACAATCGATGGTGAACAAGCCACCGTGCGAGCCAACTTAGTCGCCATGCACCTTTGGGCGAACGGATCGAGCGACGTAAATTCGACGGAGAATTACTTTTTGGCTGGCAGTGTCATCACAGCGCAGCTACTAAACACCCCGGAAGGCTGGAGAATTTCACGTATGGAAAGCCATGTCGTATGGCGAGGTGGCGCTTTTAGAAATATGCTGCAAACCGGAAATGAAATCGGCGGCGGCGGATGAGCACCAGAAATCCCCCATAGAATCGCGGAGCAAACCCTTTCTCCCCGACTGTCGGGACGCTAGTAATTAGCTACAGCTCATGCCGATTGATTCAATCACGCAAAGGTAAACCCTTGCGTGATTCTTTGTCCAACACGACAACCACCTCAGAAAAAGCATAATCGGTGCGCAGACAAAGGGCCAGTTCCACATGATCTACGGCACAGAAGGCACACAGGCGCTGTTCACCGGGTTGGCGACGCAGATTGTCTACGGCGGCTGCGACCACGATACCGCTGATTTCTATAGCAAAGCCTCTGGCACAACGACTGCCGACGCCGATCCCGATCCTCAGAAAGCCAACTTCCGCCAACGCCCGTTACTGACCGTCGATGAAGTCGTGACGCCACAACTCGGCAACTGCACCATTTTCGCCCGCTATGTCGAACCCGCATTCGCCACGCAGGTTATCCTGACAGCGCGACTGACCCGTCTGTATGAGCGGGAAGATTGGAAGGCGCGGTTTGCTACCACGCAGAACGACGAGCCACTGATGCTTGAACGCGGTGTGAATGTGCGCAAGCAACCTATTATTGCAGTGGCAGAACCGCCGAAGCCAGTACCTGCTGCCGACCCCTTCGCAGAAGCAGCCAAACAGCGTATGGCGGAAGCCAAATCAGGAAAAGCGCAGTCTGCAAACACAGCAAACCCGACTATGACCGATATTCGCGCCATGAAAAACCGCTTGCAGCAGCGCCAGACGGCAAAAATAGTAGAGCAGGAAGCAGGTGAAAATGTCACTGGACAAGAATAAGACCGTAGCGGAAGTGGGGCGGCGCACCCGCCTGCGCAATCATGACGTGCAGAAGATGCTCGAAGCGCTCATCGAGGTTTGGTCCGAAGAACTGGCTACGGGTGGACGGATTGAACTGGAAAACTTCCTTGTACTGGAAGTGAAACAGGTGGATCGCGGAATAAATCCGGGGCAACTGATGATCGGCGGCAAACTTAAACGAGCGCCGCGCCTCATTCGGCAGCTTGTTGTAAGACCGAGTAAAAACCTGCGGAGTCTCTTGAAATCGTTCTGAAGCACGAGACAGAAACTAGGCGATATAAGAACAACACGCCCGGCTCCTCACCGGGCGTTGCTGTTACAGATCAATACCAGGTTCGTTTGACGGGCCGAAGTCGTATTGGCGGGTGAACCAGTCGTCATCAGGCGGGACGATGACGATTTCCTGTATATCGTCCAGTGCGATGCTTTCGGGAGTGACTTCGACAGGCTGGCTGACCTGTACCAGTTCACGCTCTCGAAGCGTCTGGAAACGGTCTGCTGGTCCATGCCGGAACAAGGCCGGATCAGAACGCTCAGGCCGGAGATAGTGATGCTGCTCGGCGCGACGCTCAGCCTCGTGCATCATCGCTTCTAGGCCCTGCGCTGCGTGCAGGTCGAGCAGTACCTGCTTTTCACCCTCGGCCTCAGCCGGATCGTCCTCGCTGTCGAACAGGTTGACCGTCATGGTGTCATAGCCGACGAACCCGCCCGTGTCTTTCCAATACTTCTCGACGACCAGTTCATTGGTGTAGGGATCGGCAGGGTTCACCGCGATGGCGTAGTTCACTGTGTCGTCAATTGGTTCCAGTAG
>JAJPHV010000080.1 GCA_021325095.1 Chloroflexota bacterium
CGTCAACGTAGCGCAGTCGCTCATGCGTAGCCTGAGAAGCTGTTGCTTAAAAGCAGAACCTTCTTCTATGAAGCTGTCTGCTTGAGCTGACAGAGTGATCACCGTTTATGAAATCAGGTGGGTGACTTGGGACTGGTGTCCAGCGGCAGGGTGAAGGCGATGCACGCGCCGCTTGGCACACCCGCTTCCGCCCAGATTTTGCCGCCCTGTGCCTCGATGATGTGCTTGGCGATGGACAGGCCCAACCCGGAACCGCCAGTTTGCACGCTGCGCGCCGCGTCCACCTGGTAGAAGCGCTCGAAGACGCGGGCGCGATCTTGCGGCGGGATGCCCGGTCCGGTGTCCTTGATGCGAATGGTTGCCATCTGATCGTCGCAGGTGGCCGTGATCCGAATCTGGCCGTTCTTCGGCGTGAACTTGACAGCATTGTGCATGACGTTGGTGATGACACGCTTTGTCTGGTCGGGATCGGCCAGCACATGCAGGTTGGAGGGCGTGTCGTTAATCACCTCCAGTTTCTTCTGCTCGGCCTGAGTCGCCATGACCTCGACGGCGTCCTTCACGATGTCTGCAAAGTTGACCGGGACCATGCGAATGATGACTTTGCCGGACTCGATCATGGACAGGTCGATGAGTTCCTGGGTCATGTGCTGCAAGCTATCCGTTTCGCCTGCGATCTTGCCGAGCAGCCGCAGGTCACGTTCCGGGTTGCGCCCAAAGTTGGTGGTCAGCGTATCGACCAACAGCCGGATGCTGCTGATCGGTGTGCGCAGATCGTGCGAGAAATTGGCGACCATGTCCCGGCGTGCCCGCGCCAGCCGCAGCAGTTCGGAGACATCTTCCAGCACCAGAACAACCGGCGCCGGCGTGCCGATGGCAACACAGCGCACCCGGAACGAACGCTCGTTGATCTCAAGCTGCGCTTCAAGGACCGTTTCGCCGCGCAGGGCGGCATCCACCATCTTGTCCAATTCATGGTGACGTGCGATGGTCATCAGGGATTGCCCGATGGCTTTATCGGTGGCGCCAAACAATTCACGCGCGGCCTGGTTGATGATCTGAATGTGTCGTTCTTTATCGACGACAATGACCGCGTCAAAAGCGACGTCAGCCGACGCAGCCAGTTGGCGCCGCACCGCCTTGATTTCGTCTTCGGCATGGGCCAGATCGCGCCGAAGACCAACCAGATCGAGCGCGTGTTCCTGCGCCTGGCGGCGCTGGTTCCAGAGCACCACCAGCAACGCCACGACGACTATCGCCAACACAAGGGCCAGGACGCCGGAGGCGCTCATGGCGATTGTCCTATCCTTGCCTATCCCTCAAAACGATAGCCCACGCCGCGCACGGTGATGATGCGCTGCGGATCGGACGGGTCGCGCTCGATCTTTTCCCGCAGCCAGCGAATATGCACGTCCACAGTGCGTTTGTCGCCGAAGAACTCATAACCCCAGACCTTGGTCAGGATCAGATCGCGGGACAACACAGCGCCCTGATTGCGCATCAGCTCGGCCAGCAGATCGAACTCCTTGTGGCTGAGGTGCAATTCTTCACTGCCCAGGTAAGCCCGGCGGCCCGTCAAATCCATGCGCAGATCACCCGAAATCAACTCGTCCTGCACAGCGGCCCGGCCCGGCGCACGGCGCATGACAGCCCGTACCCGCGCCAGGAATTCGCCCAGGCCAAAGGGCTTGACAATGTAATCGTCTGCGCCGCTTTCCAGCCCGACAATTTTATCGACTTCTGTGCCGCGCGCCGTGAGCATGATGATCGGGATGTGGGAGGTGGTCGGGTCTTTGCGGATGATGCGGCAGACGCTGAGACCGTCCAGGACGGGCAGCATAATATCCAGCACAATCAGGTCAGGCAAGTTGGCACGAATGAGCGCCAGGCCGCGTTCGCCGTCGGCAGCGGTGACGACTTCATATTCTTCTTCGGAGAGGTTCTCGGCGAGCGTTTCCGCCAGGGTGGGGTCATCTTCAACGATTACGATTTTCGTCATCAGTGCGCCTTACGGTGTGGGTGAGGGCATAGACTCAATCTTCAAAAAACGCGCTCACAGATACCTCAAAGCCGGGCAGTACGTCACCGCCCGTAATCTTGTCCGGCGCAGTCAAAATGCGAGACTGGCCGGAATGGCCCGCGAAGACGTGGACACGCTGCGACTCCGGGTACGCAACCCAGACCAGCCGGACACCAAAGTTGGGCCATTCTTGAATCTTTTGCTCAATTTCGCCAGCGCGATCACCGGGCGACACGACCTCGACCACCAGATCGGGCGCGATGTTGAGATAGGCGTCGGCTGGCAGCGGCCCTTCCGGGAGTTTCTCGTAAGATATGTAGGCGACATCCGGGGCACGCACTGTCTTTTTGTCGCCTCGCGTGTAGAACCCAGTTTCTGCACCAACGACTCGCCCGATCTTGCGCTGCGATGTATGAGTCTTGAGCAGGAATCCGATCTGAAGAGCGACGAGTCCGTGCTGGAAACTGGCAGGAGTCATGGTGATCAACTCTCCGTCGATGAGTTCATAGCGCTCGCCCATCCCGGATGGCATTTTAAGCAAGTCATCGCCAGTGAGCATCTCTGCTCGTATGTCCGCCATCGTCCTGCTCCAGATCAACACGGAACCCTAACGAGTATATCATTCCGGTTTGAGCGGAACATCATCGAGTCTTAACATTTCGGGCAGCGGGGATACCGCCCAGAGAGGTCGCCGCGCGCACAGCGTTCCGGATCGCTTCGGCCACCACCTCGGCGGCGAAGGCGCCGATCACGTTCACGTTGGCAGGAATCTGGCCGGCTGCCAGGGCAAACAAGGTATCGCCGTCGAACAGGCCATGCGCGGGGCGGACGGCCTGCGCCAGCCCGTCCTGGCCCATCTGCGCCACTTTATTGACAGCCTCTTTGTCGAGCTTTGCATTCGTCGCCACGACGCCGATCACGGTGCTAGTTCCGGGGGTAGCAGGCGAAACCTGCCGCATCTGGCGGAGCAGATTGAGCGTCGAGGTGAAAGCCTTGCCATCGGGCGGCGTGCGCAGTCCAGCCAGGATCGTCCCGTCCCGATCCACCACGTCGCCCACCGCATTCACGGCGATGAGCGCTGCGACGATCAGCCCGTCGCCCAGGTCCAGGCTGGCGCTGCCAATGCCGCTTTTGGTGGCGAAAGGTGTGCCCATCAAGCTGCCGACTTTGGCCCCGGTTCCGGCCCCGACACAGCCCTGGGCAACGGGGTCGGCAGAGGCGGCGACACAAGCGGCGTAGCCCATCGCGGCGTCGGGGCGGCGATCCGCCCGGCCAATATCCAGGTCGAACAGGATCGCGCCGGGGACAATCGGCACGCGCGCAAAAGGCGTCTCGAAGCCGATGCCCTGCTCTTCCAGGTAGCGCGTCACACCGTCTGCCGCAGCCAGCCCGAAGGCGCTGCCGCCCGCCAGCAAGACGGCGTTAACGTGCTGGACGAGGTGCATGGGCCGCAGCAGGTCGGTTTCGCGCGTGCCGGGCGCGCCACCACGCTGGTCAACGCCGCCCACCGTATGCGGCGGGCACAGCACCACGCTGCACCCCGTCAGGGCATCCAGGTCATGGGCGTGCCCGACGCGAATGCCCGGTACATCAGTCAGCGTCCCGTTCAACGTCCTGTTCAACGTCCCAGTCATCGCCTTCGTCGTCCTCCCCATCTTCGAGCCAGGGTATGTCTTCGTCGGGTTCGAGGGTCGCCATTGCCAGTTCGTAGTAGCGTTCGGGAACGAGTACTTTTGCCTGTGCGCCGGGGCCATCGCCGAAGATCATCAATGCGGCGGATTCACGCTGCACAAAGGTTGGAATGCCCAGGCTTTGCAGCCGACCCGCGATGATCGCCGCTTCGGTCATGCCGAAGGTCGAGGCGACGACCATCCAGTTCGGGGTATTATCGCGTGGCGCAGGGACATGGCTCATCAGCTTGTCGCACTTCACTCAATATTGTGCAGCCGGCCTTGTGCTCGAATTGGGGAGCCGATTGCCAGCTACAACGATATGATCGACAGTTTGATCTGATTGTAGCACCTGACTTCACAGGTTGAGGGCCACTTTGCTCAACTGCATCTGGGCGTCCGTCGCCGTTACAAAGTCCAGGTGCGGCCAGCGGACACGAAGCTGCGCGGCAAGGCGCGCCGCTGGCGGTACAGGCGCACCGATCTCGTCCAGCCAATCGATTTCACGGAAAATCTGGCGCGGCGTGCCATCTCTTGCCAGCCTGCCACCATGCAGTACGACGATCCGATCCGCGAAGTCCGCCACCACGTCGGCGTCATTTTCGGCCATGATCACGGTGACAGGATAGAGCCGCTTCAACTCGGCCAGCGCCGCGAGGATTTCTGCCCGCCCCGACGGGTCAAGACCACCTGAAGGCTCATCGAGCAGGAGGATGTCGGGACGCATCGCCAGAGCCGTCGCCAGCGCAACGCGCTTTTGCTGTCCGCCGGACAGCGCACCCGGCGAGCGGGTACGCAGCGCGGCCATGTCTACGGCGTCCAGCGCCCAAGCGACGCGCTCCGTGATCTCGGCGGGCGGCAGGCCCAGGTTTTCCAGGCCCCAGGCCACCTCGGCCTCGACAGTGGGGTTGAAGAGCTGGCCCTCCGTCTCCTGGAAGACCATGCCCACGCGCCCGGCGACTGTGATTTCGCCCGCCAATGCGCCGCCCGTGAAACGCGGGGCCAGCCCCGCAGCCAGCAGCAGGAGCGTCGTCTTGCCCGCGCCGTTCGGGCCGATCACGCCCAGGCACTCGCCGGGCGCGACGGTCAAATCGAGGCCGTCAAAGACCTGAATGGGGTCGCCATCTGCCAGTACAGGCGGGTAGGCGAAACGCACCCCGCGACACGACAGCGCCAGCGTCATGCGCGGCTGACGTTCCGGCTGCGGACGAGCGGCGGGTAGGCCCGCAGCACGGCCAGATAGAGCACAATGCCGAGCGCGCCCAGCGCTTCCTGCACCAGATTCCAGGGAATCTCCGCCGCCTGGACGCCGAAGGCCAATGTCCCTGCCGTTTCTGGCGCGGGCTGAATATAGCCGAAGAACAGCACCTCGCCCACGTAATAGCCGACGATAGTGATGATGCCGCCGACCACTACTGCCAGGATCAGGCGTGTGGACGATGTCGTGCCGTGCGCGATGCGGCCCGCAACGTAGCCCTGTAGGCCATGTACGACCAGGCTGATCGGCGAGAAGGAAGCGTAACCGCTCAGGATGTCCGACAGCGCCGCCCCGAGTCCGCCCGCTGCACCGCCGACCACCGGGCCAAAGGCAAAGGCCGCGAAGTAGATCAGAATGTCGCCCAGGTGGATGTAGCCACCGATGGGCGTCGGCGCAATGTGGATCAGCACGCCGAGCATGACCAGCGCCGTCATGACGGCGGTGATGGCGACACCGCGCGCATCAAAGGATGGATTGTTGTTCATCTGGTTTTCCCTCTCTCCATGCTCATAACTGAGGCCCTAAATCCACTCAGTCCTCATCCCTCAGTCCTATAAAATGGGCGCGCCAGCCGACACAGGCCGATTGAGCGCGAGTGCCCGCCAGGCTGCCCCCAGACGACGCATCCCTTCCCTGATCTGGTCGGGGGGCTGCGCAGCAAAGTTGATGCGGATGAAATACGCGCCGCTGGCATCGGTGTGAAACATCGTTCCGATGGCGAAGGCTACGCCATGCTGGATGGCGTTGACGTATAACTCGGCGGCAGTCGGCCCATCGCGGGGCAGCTCGATCCAGAGATAAACGCCGCCGGGCGGTTCTGACCAACGCGCATCGGCAGGCAAATAGCGCCGGGCAGCTTCCAAAGCCACGTCACGCCGATCCTGGCAGGCGTGCCGGACACGATCCAGGTGGCCGACCAGCGCCCCGGTTTGCAGATAATGGTGCATGGCGCGCTGGTTCAGACCCGGCGTGCAAACGTCGGCAGCCTGCTTGACCGTCAGCAGCCGTTCCCACAGGGGCCGCTCCGCGATCAGGTAGCCGATGCGCGTGCCGGGCAGCACAATCTTGGAGAAGCCGCTGGCGTGCAGCACGATTCCCTGGTCGTCCAGTGCTTTCAGCGGGGGGGGCGGCTGCCCGGCGTAGCTCAGTTCGTGGTAAACGCCGTCCTCGATGATGGGCAGTTCAGCCGCCGCCGCGATCTGCAACAACTGCCGCCGCCGATGGATGGGCATAACCGTGCCCGTCGGGTTGTGGTGGGTTGGCGCGAGATACAACAGCCGGGGATGGTGCATCTGGATGGCGTTTTCAAGCAGGTCGAGCCGCAAGCCGTCCTCGTCCATTGGGATGCCGACAGCCACGATGCGACGGATACGGGCGATGTCCAGGATGCCCAGGTAAGTTGGATTGGTGGTCAGCAGCACATCGCCTTCGCCGAGCATGGCCTGCATTGCCAGGTCAAGCGCCTGCTGGCAGCCGCCTGTGATGAGCACCTGTTCCGGCTTGCAGCGGATACCCAACGAGGCCACGTAATCGCTGACCGTCTGGCGCAGCGGCGGGTAGCCTTCGGTTTCCTCGTAGGCCATGGCTGCCGCGCCGTCTCGATCCAGCACCGCATTGATGGACTGGCGGATGGCCTGCGCTGGCAGGAATTCCTCGGCGGGCGCGCCGCCACTGAAGGCAATGATCCCCGGCTGCCCCGCCAGCCTGTGCATCGACTGGGCAATGGGGTTAGCGGCCACCGACGGCAGGACGCGAGCATCGACGCCCGGCTCCGCTTTGCCGACCACGAATGTCCCCCGTCCGGGGTGCGCGGCCAGCAAGCCCAATGCCTGCAACTCGGCATAGGCATTGACGACGCTGATGCGGCTGATGCCGAGTGCGTCGGCCAAGTCACGGCTGGCGGGCAGGCGCTCACCGGGGTGCAGCGTGCCCGCGGCGATCTGCTCACGGATGCCGCGAATAAGCTGCCGGTAGATTGGCTCGGCAGCGTCTTTATCGATTGCGACAGAGACAGCCTTCATAGTCATGAAGGATAAGCATTTCAGATAGCAACAATAGTACCAAATAAGTCCATTGCAGATCGTGTTTGGTGACAGGCCAGATCATGCGCCCACTGCCTGGCGGTGTTTGTCGCCTGTTAAATTGCGGAAGGAATTGGGGCGAGAACTACTCGAACAGTGCCCTGACCGGGACTTTGAAACCGGGGAGCAGCGGATCGCCTATCAGGATAGCGTTTTCTCGCAAGGTCGTCTGCTGATCGCTGTCTGCGTGATGAATCACGACCTTACGGCGTTGGGGATCAAGCACCCAGGCGCTCTGCACCCCTTCGGCCAGATACCGATCCACCTTATCGTTGATGTCTGTGTAGCGATCATTGGGCGACACGATTTCCACAACCAGATCGGGGACGAGGACGATGGGCTTTTCTTTCCAGTCAGGTGTGGACTTCACGTAGTCTGCCCACCGTTGGGCAGTATAGAAAGCCAGGTCGGGCGTGTAGGAACCTCTGACCCAATCGGGGTTGTCACTCAGAACGAACGGCGTCTCCCAGAGCACTTCCCCGATAGGATGTTCCTGAAGAAACCGATCAAGCAAGCGGAACAGCGTGCGCGAAACCCATTGATGCCCCGAGACGTTGGGACTCAAAGCGATAACCTCTCCGTTGACCAGTTCAAACGGCTGGCGGTGATATTGTTCAACGAAATCGGACAGTCCGATCCGAAGGTTGTGCTGAACCATAACGCCTCATGTGACCAATGTCACTAACATTCTACCACAGGTAGTATCGAAGACATTGAGCAACACAGCTACAGCGCGGTAGAATAAGCACATCCGTTCAAGCAGCAGCCACAGGGTTTATGCCGCAAGAAACCATCGAAGGCGTTGTCGAAGACATCATCTTTCGCAATCCCGACAACGGCTACACCGTCCTGAGCCTGGAGCCGCGCCAGAAATCCAGCGCGTTTGGCGACGACAGCATCATTGTGGTCGGCAAGCTGCTCGAATTGCAGCCCGGCGAGACGGTGCGCTTCACCGGGACGTGGACGACTCACCGCGAGTACGGCGAACAGTTCAAAGCCGAGACGATGCACCTGGTCACGACCACGAAGGACAGCCTGCGGCGCTACGTCGCCAGCGGGCTGATCGAGGGCATTGGTGACACCACTGCGCGCCGGATCACCGACTACTTTGGCGAAGAGGCGATGGACATTCTGGACAAAGACCCGTCCCGCATTCATGAAGTACCGGGCATCAAGCCGGATCGCGCCAAAAAGATCGAGGAGTCATGGGCGGAGCAGCGCAAATCGCGCAAGGTGATGATGTTCCTGCAAGAGCACGGCATCACAGCGGCCCTGGCCCACCAGATTTATGAAGAGTACGGCGATGACACCATCGAGGAAATCCAGGCCGACCCGTATAAGCTGGCCCTCGACATCGAGGGGGTGGGCTTTAAGGTCGCCGACCAGCTCGCCTACAGCCTGGGCCTGGGCACGGAAGAACCGTCCCGCTTGCGGGCGGGCGTGATCCACGCCCTGCACACGCTGAATACCGACGGCCACATCTTTGCGCCGCGCCCGCTGGTCATCGAGCGCACAGCGGCTCTGCTGGACGTAGCACCGGAACTGTGCGACCAGGCCATCACGCAACTGATCAAGCAGGCGGAACTGGTCGCCTTCAAGCGGATGCCCACACCCGATGGCAACGTCGAGGCGATTTACCTGCGGCAGTTCTACACCGACGAAATCAACGTGGCGCGCCATCTGGCGGCAATGGTCAAGGAGCCGGAAACAGCGCTGGAAAAGGCAAAATCGCTAGATTGGGATGCCTTTTTCGGCAAGCTGGCGCGCAGTAAAGATCACGTCAAACTGACTGAACAGCAGCAAGACGCGGTGCGTGCCGCACTGACCCACAAGGTTTCTGTGCTGACGGGCGGGCCGGGCACGGGCAAAACAACGACACTGCGGGCTGTGATACGCGCCCTGGACTCGATCAAGGCCAGCTACGCGCTTGCCAGCCCTACAGGACGCGCTGCGCGCCGCCTGGCCGACGCCACCCACCGCGAGGCGCGCACCATTCACCGCCTGCTCGGCTATAACGTCGAGGGCGAATTCACCATAGACGAGAGCGCGCCGCTCGAAGCCGACATCGTGATCATCGACGAAGCCTCGATGGTTGACCTGGAGTTGTTCAGCCATCTCCTATCAGCGATTCCGGCGCGCAGCCATCTAATGCTGGTCGGCGACGTGGATCAACTGCCAAGCGTGGGCGCGGGCGACGTGCTGCGGGACGTGATCAACAGCGGCATCGCGCATGTGACGCGGCTGGACGCGATCTTCCGGCAGGCCAACGACAGCCTGATCGTGGTCAACGCGCACAGGGTCAACCAGGGCGAAATGCCCGACCTGAGCAACAACGGCAGCGACTTCTTTCTCTTCAGCACCAACGAGGGCGAACCCGGCACGGTGGTCGATCTGCTGGTGGACGTGGTGCAGAATCGCATCCCCAAGAAGTTCGGTCTCGATCCGCTGAACGAGGTGCAAGTCCTGGCGCCGATGTACAAGGGCGACGTGGGCATCAACGTCCTCAACGAGCGCCTACAAAAAGTGTTGAACCCGGCAGGCCATGACGGCGAGCACGTGATCAATGGGCGGGCCTTCCGCACGGGCGACAAGGTGATCCAGACCCGCAACAACTACGAGAAAGATGTGTATAACGGCGATGTAGGGCGGATCGTGACGATTGACCCGGTTGAACAAACGCTCGAAATCAACTTCGACGGGCGGATCATCGATTACACCTGGAAAGAGACGTTTGACCTGACGCACGCCTTCGCCATCAGCATCCACCGCAGCCAGGGCGGGGAATACCCGGCAACGGTCATTCCCGTCGTCACGCAGCACGCCCGGATGCTGCAACGGAATCTCCTATATACGGCGATCACGCGGGCCAGGAAACTGGTGGTGCTGGTCGGTACGCGCCGCGCCATCCAGATGGCTGTCGAAAATGATCGCGTGGCACGGCGCTACAGCGGGCTAGGCTGGCAGTTGGGCAAGGTGCTGAAGGAGAAGTAGGGCTGCTATAAAGTGGGGCAGGATTCGCCTCCAATTTCCTGAAAAATGGTATGGAATCCGCACAGTACCCCAAAAATCGCAGAGTGCTCAGGCCACTTGAATCCTGGTTTCCACCTCTATTGCCAGCAGGCGGTTGTATTTTGCCAGCCGTTCGGACTGCGTGATCGAGCCGACCTTGATGTGATCGCCTGACCAGCCCACCGCGAGGTCAGCCAGCCAGTTATCCTCGGTTTCGCCGCTGCGGGCGCTGACCACAACACGCCACCCGGCGGATTTTGCCAGCGTGCAGGCTTCCATCGCCTCGGTCAGTGTGCCGATCTGATTGACTTTGAGCAGCAGCGCGTTGGCGGCGCGGCTGTCGATGGCGCGGCGAATGCGCGCGGGGTTGGTGCACAGCAGGTCGTCGCCCAGGATCAGGGTGCGGCTTCCGGCCTGCGAGAGCAGCATCGACCAGTGCGGCCAATCCTCCTCGGCAAGGCCGTCCTCAAGGCTGGCGATGGGATAGCGATCCAGCCAGGACAGGAGCCGGTTGACCATTGCGGGGCCATCCAGTATCTCAGCGCCCAGTCGGTAACAGCCAGCGTCGTGGAAGTGGCTGGCGGCCACGTCAACAGTCAATGCCACGTCCCGGCCCGGTTCCAGCCCGGCGGCGCGGATGGACTGCACGGACAGGTCGAGCATTTCCTCGGCGGATGAGAACGCTGGCGCCAACCCGCCCTCGTCGGCGGTCAGCAGGCGCATTCCGTACTGGCGGTACATGAGATCGGCGGCGGATTGGAACACGGCATAGGTCATCGCCAACAGGTCGTCAATGGTGCGCGCCGAGAGCGGCATGACCTGGACATCCTGGATGGAGACCTGTCCGCCCGCATGTTTGCCGCCGCTGAACAGGTTGATCATTGGGCGGGGCAAGGCAGTCACCGGCTGGCCGATCAGGTTGGCGAAGTGACGGTACAACGGAATGCCCTGCTCGACGGCGCAGGCGCGGGCAAAGGCCAGCGACACGGCCACAAGAGCGTTTGCACCGAGACGCGACTTGTTCGGCGTGCCGTCCAGATCAATCATGGCCGTATCCAACTCGGCCTGGTCGCGGAATGGACGGTTCGCCAGGGCACGGTTCAGTTCGCCGCGAATGTTCTGCACTGCTTTGCGGCAGCCCAGGCCGCGATAGCGCTGCGGATCGCCGTCGCGTAGTTCGTGGGCCTCGGCTGTGCCCGTCGATGCGCCGGACGGCACGGATACGGTTGCGGCTGCGCCGCTGGCAAGCTGGCAGGTGGCCTGGACGGTGGGGCGGCCCCGGCTGTCCAGGATTTCCAGCGCGCTCAAACGTTGGATGGTGGGCATCAGGCAAGTCGCTCGGTGAATTGTTCGATCAATTCAGGGATTGAGGCGGGCGTTTGATTCATCAGGGAAAGGACGGCCTCGCGCTGGCACGTTTTTTCGGCAGAATCCAGGTATTCAAGCTGCGAACGCCCGGCGACGCGGGCCAGCAGGCAGGCCAGTGTGTGCCGGACGGCGCGTGCTTCCAATCCATCCTGCCAATCTAGCGGGCCGAGCGCCTCAAGGTAGGTGCGCCAGTAGCAGTCGGCAGCGTCCGCAAAGGCGGTGCGCATTGGCGCGATGTGGTGCGCCTTGCTCAACAGGTGGGTCAGCGAGAAGCCCAGGTCGAAGGCCGGGTCGCCCCAGTGAATGACCTCGTGATCGAGCAAGATCAGGCGTGCCTGATAGACGAGAATGTTCTTTGGGCTGTAATCGCCGTGAACGAGCGTCAGGCGGGCGGCGCGGGTGTCAGCGATCAGCGTGTTCAAAAAGTCAGAGGCGGCGGGAACCTGTGCAGCCGTATAGCTGTAATAGGGTTCGAGCCGCAAGGATTCAAAAAAGGAACGATCTTCGAAGATGGGCACGAGTGCGGCGCGGCGTTCGGCGGCGCAGCGATGAATCGTGCCGAGCAGACGCCCAAACTGCTGCACGTGATCCATTTGCAGATCTCCCGTCAGCAGCAGGCTTTTCCAGTTGGCGTGGGGTTGTGGGATGGCGTGCATTGCCAGCACATGATTGGCGTGATCCTCAAAGACGAAGGCCGGGAGCGAACCGGACGGCGCGATCTGGACCAACCAGCGCAAACCTAACGCCTCGCGGTGAATGCGCTCCGGGCTGCTGAACCAATCCACAGCCACACGCAGTTTCTCAAGGGCCTGCTTCAGCACCCACTGCTCACCGGATGGTCTGCCAACCCAGACAGTGCGGTTGGAGACACCGCCTTGCAGCACGCGGACGGCTGGCTGTTCGTCTGGCGCGATGTGGCCTGTGTCTCGCAGATAGGCGATCAAGGCGTCGGGTTGTTCGATGTCCAGCGTCATCGCAAATGCGCCAGAACTTCGGCTTCGGGCGCTATCGGGGGCCAGGTGTAATCGGTCACGACGAGACTCCAAAAGAAGGGCAATTAACCTTCAACGCGAAAGGCTAACTGAGGTGCTTATTATAGCATCGAGTGGCGGTTGGGAACGAAGCGCCCCTCTCTGTGGTGCAGAGAGGGGCGAGGTTGACTTCAGCGCCGGCGAGGGCCGAAAATGCGGCTGAGTATCCAGCCGACGGCTACCGCGATCCCTACGGATTGCCAGGGATTGCGCTGGATGGTGTGGCGCACATCGCTTTCGATCTGGTCGAAAGAATGCGCCTCAAGGTAACGGCCCAACTGTTCCAGGTTGGCAGCCAGCGCCTCGGCCTGCTGCACGGGCTGGCCCTGACCCGTCCGTACTTCGCTTCGCAGCGTTTCAGCCGCCTGAAATAGCTGGCTGGCGGCCCTGGCCTTGACTTCGTTGGCGCGTTCAACCATAGCCTTCTGTGCCTGCTGAACCTGCATCGCTGCGCTGGCCGAGGTCTGTTTCAAGCTTTCTGAGGCGCGATCTACCACCTCTTTGGCCTTGTCGCTGACGTCGTCGATGGCATTGGCGACCACTTCGGGCGGCTCGGTCCTGGGGCCGGTATTTTCGGTTCTGTCTGGCATATCGCCCGGATTACCCGTACCTGTTGGCATTTTTACCTCCTCAAGACAAACCGACTCATCCGTTATGGAATGTTATACCCTGAATAGCTCAGGCGTTGATTAATGTAGGGAGAGAGTTAGCGCTGCCAGTGCCCACTGCGCCCAACGAGACGGGTCGGGTTTGGTATTTGGGATAGGGCATGGTTATAATGCGGCGCTGGCATAGCGTCAGCCTTCCGGCGGATGTATAGATGTATATCTGCCAGCGCTGGGCGGCGCTGGCGACACGACAAGGAGACTCAACAATTTGCTCAGCCCACTGGACTGGTTACTTGGCCTGTTTTCACTGGACATTGGCATCGATCTAGGCACGGCTAACACGCTGGTCAGCGTTCGTGGCAAAGGGATCGTTATCAATGAGCCTTCCTATGCTGCTATCGAAAAGAAAACGCGCCGCCCGATCACCTATGGGCAGGAAGCCAAAGAGATGGGCGGCAAAGCGCCATCGCACATTCTGGTTGTCCGCCCGCTGCGGGACGGGGTGATCTCCGAATTTGAAATCACCGAGGGAATGCTGCATTACTTCATCAGCAAGGCCCACGAACAAAGCTGGGTTCCGATTCCGCGCCCGCGCGTAGTGGTGGGCATTCCGAGCGGCGTCACCGAAGTTGAAAAGCGTGCCGTGTACGACGCGACCATGAGCGCCGGGGCACGGGAAGCGTATCTGATCGAGGAGCCGGTGGCCGCCGCTATCGGCGCAGGGCTGCCGATCCAGGAGACGCGGGGCAGCATGGTGGTGGACATCGGCGGCGGCACGACGGAGGTGGCCGTATTCTCGCTGGGCGGGATCGTGATCAGCCGCTCGATCCGGGTGGCGGGCGACGAGATGGACGAGGACATCGTCCAGTACATGCGCAACAAGCACAACCTGTTGATCGGCGAACAGACCGCCGAGAAAGCCAAGATGGAGATCGGGTCGGCCTTCCCGCTACCGCAGGAGGCCACCAAGCGATTGCGAGGGCGCGACCTGATCACGGGCTTGCCCAAAGAGGTTGAGGTCAGTTCGATTGAGTTGCGCGAAGCGCTGGCCGGGTCCGTAAACATCATTGTCGATACGATCCGTGATGCGCTGGACGAGACGCCACCGGAGCTTGTGGCGGACCTGATGGAAGGGGGTGTGTGCATGGCGGGCGGCGGCAGCCAGCTCAAGGGCCTGACGGAACGAGTCGCGGATGAGGTGAAGATTCGCGTCTGGCTGGCCGAAGACTCGATGACGTGTGTGGCGCGCGGCGCGGGCCGTATCCTTGAGGATTACGACAACCTGCGCAGCCTGCTGGCCGGGCTGGAACGCGGCAGCACGCAACACTAGGTGATTAACCTCACCCCCCAACCCCCTCTCCGCAGGCAGAGAGGGGGAGGTAACAGGCGGAGGTAACAGCGATGCGTACCGGGCCAAGTCGATTGATTGTCTTTGGAGTCGCCGTCTTTATCTGCATCGGCTTGATGGCCGTGAGCGCTGCCGGATTGCTTGGGCCGTTCGAGAGCCTGGCGTCAGTTCCGCTCAGTCTGCTGCAGGGCGCGTCAAGTGGCGTGGGCCGACGGGTGACCCGGCTCGTCAACGATGTGTCGGACGTGCAGTCCCTTCAGCAGCGCAACGCCGAGTTGGAACGCGCCCTGATCAACTTTCAATCCGAGATCGTTGAACTGCGCGAAATCAAGGCGGATTACACACGGATCGCAGCGCTGCTCAACTATCGGGGCGTGGACACCACGCGGCAGTACCAGACGGCCAACGTCATCGGGCGCGACACGACGGGCCTGCTGCGTTCGATCATCATTGATCGGGGCAGCCGTGACGGGATCAGCGTCGGGATGCCCGTCGTCACCGACCTGGGCCTGGTCGGGCGGGTGTTCCGTGTCGCGGCGACGACGGCGCAAGTGCAGCTGGTGACGGACACCAACAGCTACGTCAACGCCCGACTGCAAACGTCGCGCGGCGAGGGCAGCGTGGTCGGCACGGCCAGCGGCGACCTGCGGCTGACCTTCGTGCCGCTGAACGACGAGATCAAGGACGGCGACTCCGTCGTCACGTCCGGGATCGGCGGCAAGTTTCCGCGCGGGATCGTGATCGGGCAGGTGACGACTTCGCGTCTGGACGACTCCAAGCTGTTCCAGGAGGCTGTCGTCCGCAGTCTGGTGGATTTCAACCGGCTGGAGATCGTGCTGGTGGTGACCAGCTTCCAGCCGCTCGATCTGTCCACGTTTGCGACGCCAACCGCCGTACCGGGCGCGCCGGGGCAGTGAGAAAATGTATGAGGACTGGGTTTACCTCACCCCCCGGCCCCCTCTCCGCTTTGCAGAGAGGGGGAGGCAGATTCTAGCGAGGCGGGTAGGCTGCCGTCGATGGATGAACGAATAAGCTGTGGGCCGCTACCTCAGCCTGCCGATCCTGGTGATCGCCGCGATCTTGCAATCGACCCTTGTCCCGGAAATACGGGTGGGCGGCGGCGGCCCCGACCTGATCCTGATGTCGGTGCTGTCCTGGATGCTTCTGGCCGGGACGGAAGAGGGCCTCGTATGGGCGATGGTGGGCGGCATTGTGCAGGACTTGATCAGCGGCATCCCCACGGGAACGTCGGCGCTGGCGCTGGTGGTGGTCGCTTTTGGCGCGAACCTGGTCTTTGGAACCATTGCCCGCAACAACCTGATTTTGCCGCCGATTGTGGCCGCGATGGGGACCGTCGTGTACCATCTGATGTTGGTTGTGCTGCTCTCGATATTGGGCCGGAATGTGGCAATCGCTTACGTGCTGGTGTACGTGACCTTACCAACTATCGTGTTCAATTTCGTGTTGATGCTGCCCATCTTCCGGCTGCTGGGCGTCGCCTTCAATGCGTCCCGGCCTCGCCGGGTGACGTTGTAGGAACCTCACCCCTCTCTGTGCAGCGCAGAGAGAGGGAACAGGGTGGGGTGAAAGTGTAATGTAAGCGGAGACATGGCTGTGCGCAGTAAACTACTTCCCTTTCAAGGGCCAAGACTGGTTTTTTTCTCGGTGGTGATGGTGGCGACATTCGTGGTGCTGGTCGGTCGGCTCTATGAATGGCAGTTCGTGCGGTACAGCGAATTCCTGGCCGGAGCGCAGGAGAACGCTATCCAGAGTGTGCCGCTGCCCGCGCCGCGCGGCGTGATCTATGACCGGTACGGCATCGAACTGGCGCTGAACGCCCCCGCCTTTAACGTGGAAGTGATTCCGGCGAACCTGCCCGACGACGAGACTGCCACGCTGGACGTGTTGAACCGTCTGTCGGCGCTGATTGATGTGCCCGCGACGCGGGCCGCTGCGGACGCAGCGGGCAAACGCGGCATCCGCAGCTTGCAAGAAATGGTCAAAGAGGGCGAGGGCATTGCGCCCTATCGTCCGGTGGTGGTCAAGACCGACGTGGATCAGCGCATCGCGCAATCCATCCTTGAGGACAACCAGAATCTGCCGGGCGTCCAGGTCGAATGGGGGGCGGTGCGCCAGTACCCGAACGGCGCGCTGACCTCGCAGATCATCGGCTACCTCGGCCCCATCGGGGCGGAAGAGGCCGAGAAGCTGCGCCAACAAGGTTACAACCCGGCCTTTGAGCGGGTCGGGTATGCGGGCGTCGAGGCGTTTCTGGAAGACGACCTGGCGGGCAAACGCGGCCTGGAAACGCGCGTGGTGGACGTGGCAGGGCTGCCGGTGCGGGTGGTGAAGCGTGACGAGCCGGTGGCAGGCAAGAGCGTGCGCCTGACCATCGACACGGAACTGCAAAAACTGGCACAAGAAGCGATTGCCAACATGATTAACCACATCAACGCCAGAGAAACGCGCACCGTGACTCAGGCGGGAACGGTGATTGCGCTTAACCCCAAGACCGGGGAAATCCTGGCAATGGTAAGCTGGCCGACCTACGACAACAGCCGCTTTGCGCGCGTCATCGACGCCGATTATTACCTGCGCGTGCTGAACGACCCGGAAAAGCCATTTATCAACCATGCGATCAGTGCTCGCTACCCACCCGGTTCGGTCTGGAAGCTGATCACGGCGACGGGTGTGGCGCAGGAAAAGGTGATCGACCCGAAAGCCACGCTGTTCGACGGTGGCGATCTGTTTGTCGAGAACAGCTTCGCCAAGAACGATCCGGGCAGCCGACAACGCTTCGTATGCTGGCTGCGGAAGGGGCATGGCGAAGTGGACTTGATTCACGGCATTGCGTGGAGTTGTGACGTTTATTTTTACCAGATCGGCGGGGGCAACCCGGAAGTCCCTGCATCGAAGTTGAGGCCGGGCGGGCTGGGCATCGTCGATCTGGATCGGTATGCGACGATGTTCGGCATTGGCTCCCGGTTGGGCATTGAACTGCCCGGTGAGGAAGCGGGCCGAATGCCCGACCCGGACTGGAAACGGCGTGTGCATGGCGAAAGCTGGTCAACAGGCGACACCTACAATGCGTCGTTCGGGCAGGGCTACGTGACAGTAACGCCGCTGCAACTGATCACTGCCATCGCGGCCATTGCCAACGGGGGCACGCTCTACCAGCCGACGGTAGTCAATAGCTGGCTGGACGCCGAGGGCAACGTGCTCAAGCCACTGACGCCTGTGGTGGAGCGCACGCTGGTTCTGCCAACAGACGGCAGACCGGCCATCTTGAACCTGCGGGAAGATATGTATATCCAGGGCAAGAACAGCATAGACTGCATCTGCGATCCCCACAGCCCGTTCAACGACCCGACGGACAAGCTGTACGACCCGAACCAGCCAAAATGCACCGAAGAACTGGTGAAGAACTACAAGGCGACGGCCCACATTGACCGCGACCCGAACCCCAACGACGAAATCCACGACTGGCAGGACATCGAATACACGGTCAATGTACCGTACAGCTACAATTACAGCTTTTCGTGCAACCCACTTCTGTTCAACCCGGATTACCATCCGCCGTTTGTAGACCCGGCGAACCTGAGCCTGATCCAACAAGGAATGCGTGGGGCGGTGACTATTCCGGGCGGGACGGCGCGCATCCTGCAAACCAAGATGGGCTATGTGGAAGTGGCGGGCAAGACGGGCACGGCGGAATACTGCGACGACATCGCCAACAAGCAAGGGTTGTGCATTCCGGGCAGTTGGCCGGCCCATGCGTGGTTTGTCGGCTACGCGCCGTACAATGACCCGGAGATCATGGCGATTGCCTTCGTGTATCATGGCGGCGAAGGAGCCATCAACGCGCTGCCGGTTGTGGGCAGCGTGATGAACTGCTATTTCCGGCTAAAAGGGCAACGTTCTCAGAACGGCGGCAAGGGGCCTGTAACGCCGTGCCCCGACACACAAACGGACTTCTACACGGATACGCTGAGTTGACCTCACCCCCTGCCCCCCTCTCTACGGTGTGGAGAGGGGGAACCGGCTGGCGGGCCAGGCTACGGCGAGCGCTGAGGCGGCTGAAGGCGCGCGCAGCCGTCGAGACGCTGCCCTCCGTCGAGGCGTATGCGCTGTGGGCGGCGGCGTATCCGCCACGCGCACACAACCGCCTGATGGAAATCGAGCAGGCGGAAATGCTCAGGCTGCTGCCGAACGTAGCCGGGCGCAGCGTGCTTGACCTGGCGTGCGGCACAGGGCGCTACGGGCTGATCGCAGGGCAGCGCGGGGCCAGACGAGTTGTGGGCGCGGACAACAGCGCAGCGATGCTGCAACGCGGCGGCCTGCGCCCGGCAGCGGAGGCCAGCATGACGGCCCTGCCCTTCGCGGCGAACAGCTTCGAGGTGGTGATATGCGGGCTGGCGCTGGGCCACCTGCCGCCGGAGGCGATGCGCCGTGCCATTGCTGAGATTGCCAGGGTGCTGCGGCAAGGCGGCACGGCGCTGTTCAGCGACTTTCACCCGTATCTGTACTTGAAGGGCGGACGGCGCACCTTCTGCGCCCCGGACGGGGCAACGTATGCCGTCGAGCACTACCCGCACCTGGTGGCGGACTACTTCGCGGCGATCAGCGCAGCAGGCATGATGGTCACGGCGATCTCGGAACCGCTGCGGCAGGTAGATGGGGCGGAAGTGCCAGTGGTATTAGTGATGCAATGTCACCTGATCGCCTGTTTTTCAGGCGAATAACAGGCAGCCCCTCTTCTCAGGCCCCTCTTGATTCTCATTCTTAGCAGGCAGGTTACGCCTGATCACCTGTTTAACAGGCATCCTGATCAGGCCAGCTTCACTCCTCCGGTAGATGCTCGGGGCCAGAAGCCATGCCCGGTTGGGGTAGGGTGGGCGCTGGCTCATTGGGAGGCCCGTAGCGAATCACAATTCGATCAGGCGGGGAAGGTCTCTTGTCCGCTTCGGTAGGGACATCCTGGGTGTGGATTGAGCCATCGACGTGAAGGTTGAGCCACTTGACCAGATCGAGCCACTCTTTGGCCGTCAGCGCAAGGGTTCGCTCCCCAACGAGCGTAATCTGGCCGGTGGCGATGGCCTGCCAGACCAGGCGGGCCATGAAGGCTTTGTTGGGGAGATCGCCAAAGGAGTCGTGTTCACCCACTTCGCGCAGGGCATTGGCGAGGGCGCGCTCATTGCGCGGGCGACCTTTGGGATTGCCGGACTGACCTTTTTGCCACTGGCCCCGATTGACATGGTTGATCATGCCGATATCCTTTCCGACTGGAGAAGACGGGAAGGGAATTGTAGGGGTCTGGCGGGCGGGCGTAAATTAGAACTTACGTTCTAGTATGGTTGGAAAAGGGTTAGCAGCGCCGGGCTGGAGGCGGTCAGTCCAGGGGGCCGTAGTTGTACGTATTGCCGATGAGTCGGTAGCCCATTTCTTCGTAAAGGGAGCGGCCCATGGGGGAGGCGACCAGGACGCTATCGGTATAGCCCTCGTCGGCGGCTTCGGCCAGTGCCCGCATCAAGATGGCGGAGGCCAGGCCCTGACGGCGAAACGGGCGCAGCGTGCCAACGTTCCAGACGCCCACCATTGAATCGGTGATCAGGATAGTGGCGCACGCAGCGGCGTCCTGGCCCAGGTAGGCCAGGTAATGGCGGATGGTCGGATCACTGAAATGTTCGTCCCGGACGATGGAGCGCCCGGTTTCGGGGCCGATGAAGAAGACACTGTACAGCACACGCAGCAATTCGGGGCGGTGTTCGGGGCAGGCACGGACGACGCGCGCCGCAGGGTTGACATGCAGCGGGCGGGGCAGGCCGTGCAGGGCAAAGATGGGGTTGCTGACGCGCTCTCCGAACCGGCGAGAGACCAGCCACGCCGCCACGTCGGGAAGCATGGTGTCGTCGAAGACCACGCTGTACTCCGCGCCGAAACGCCGGAAAAATGCGCCAGCCGCCGCGAGCAGGCGATCATCCAGCGCGTCGGGGTGGTGCAGCCAGAGGTGGTTGACGCTATGGAGCCAGGTGACGCCGCTGTAGGAGAGCGTATAGCCGGGGGTGGTGTGCGTGACGGCGGTGGGGGATTCCCAGTAGATGCGCCGGTAAAAGTCCGCAACACTGTTCAGCGCGGCGCTGAGGGTGAGGGCCATCGCTCAGGCCAGCGGCAGCGTCAAGATGAAGGTGCTGCCCTGCCCGTAGACGCTTTCGGCGCGGATCGTGCCGCCATGCCGTTTGAGGATGGCCTGCGCCATCGTCAGGCCGATGCCGCCGCCAGGCAAGTTGCGGACACGCTCGTCGGGCACGCGATAGAGCCGGTCAAAAATCTGGCCCAACTCGTGTTCCGGGATGCCAATGCCGCGATCCGCGACGGTACAGCGAATCTGGCCGCGATCCTCGTAGGCATGAATGGCGATGGGGTGCTCGGGCAGGGAATATAACAGCGCATTGTGGACGAGGTTATAGATGGCCTGCTTGAGGCGCATCGGGTCGCCCATGACGATGGGCATGGGCTGCTGGGTGCTGACGGCGATACTGATCTGCCTAGCCTGAGCCTGTGGCGACAGCTCGGCCACGACCTCGCTGATCAGCCTGTCCAGCGAGACGGGGACGCTGCTCATGGGCATTCCGGCTTCGACCCAGGTGAGATCGACCAGCGTCTGCACGAGGTCGCGCAGTTTATGCGAAGTCTGACGGATGCGCGTGACAAACTTCTGCTGGTCGGTATTCAGCGTGCCATACATGCCGATCAGTTCGGCGAAGCCTTCAATGGCCGAGATAGGATTACTCAGATCGTGCGAGATGCGATAAATCAACTGTTCGCGGCGCGACTCCAATTCTTCGCGTTCAGTGATGTCTTGCAGAAGCACCAGCCGCCCGCCACCAGCAGCCGCGTCCGGGCCTGTCTCTTCGCCATTAACCTCATCGTGCCCGATCCCGATGGCAATGCGCTTATCGGGCAGCGGGATACGGCGGGTGGTCTGGCCGCTCTCGGTCAGCAGGGCGAGCAGCGCGGGCTGATCTTTGAAGAGGGAACTGGCATGTTTGCCCAGGCAGTCCTCCGGGGCGCAATGCAACATGGCGGCAGCCGCCGGGTTCATGCGCACCAGGACATCATCGGCGTCCAGGATCAGCACACCGTCGGAGGTATAGCGAAAGAGCAGATCAGAAGCAATTTCAAATTGGGATTCCATTGGTTGACCTCACCTTTCCAGCACGGCAAAGGCGCGCACGGGGAACGTGCCAAAATTCTTGACCTTGACCGGGACGGCAAAGAACTTGAAGGGCTGACCCGCCGGAATCTGTTCCAGGCCACACAGGTGCTCGACGATTAAGATGTTTGCACCGAGCAGTGTTGTATGCACAGGCCGCCGCAGGTCGGCGGTGTCGTCGATGTTGTACGAGTCGATACCGACCAGGGTCGCGCCGCCGGCCTTCAGCGCCTGCGCCGCGCCTTCGGTCAGGAAGGAATGGCCCTCAAAATACAGGTCAGTTTTCCAGTGGCGTGCCCAGCCCGTCTGCACCAGGACCGCTTTGCCGCGCACGTCCAGACCCGCAAAGTATGATTCGCCAATCGCCCGTCCCTGTTCCGCCGGGATGCGCACCAGCACGCCATCCAGGCTGGCAAGCTGTTCGAGTGCCAACCCGGCCAGGTCAGTGCCGTCCGCAAAACGATGGAAAGGCGAATCCAGGTATGTGCCGGTGTTCGCCACCATCTCGATCTTGCCGATGTGGAACTCCGTGCCCGGCGCGTAGATTTTGCGCGACTCCTCGCGGCTCAGGTAGTCGCAGATGATGGGCGCGGGCAGGCCCTTGTAGGTGATCAGGCCGTCCTCGACGGTGTGGCTCAAGTCGATCAGATGGATAGGTGAAGGCATGAGGTCTTTCTCCTGATGACCAGCAGTATCAACACGCCAAACGATAGCACCGGGCGGGGCGCCATTGGCTATGCTCTGGCGTCGAACGTCTCAACATGGCGCTTCAATTTGGCAAAGGCCGTGATCTGGTCTGCGTAGAAGATCACTGCCGATTGTACCTGATCTTCGGGACGGCCTGTATCGTTATATCTGAGTGCGGTAAGATGTCGATTGGCGGCCCCGCCCCCAACAGGTACAATCTGCGCAGGTTCAGCCTTGAACACGATAGGAGCCTTTCATGGCGAAAGAGTATGATGTGGTCGTCGTCGGCGCCGGGCCGGGCGGCTACGTGTGTGCGATCCGGGCTTCGCAGTTGGGACTCAAAACCGCCATCGTCGAAAAGAAGTGGTGGGGTGGCGTCTGCCTGAACGTGGGCTGTATTCCCTCCAAGGCGCTGCTGCGCAACGCGGAACTGGCCCACATCGTGACGCACCGGGCGGAAGATTTCGGCTTCAAATTCGGCGGCAAGGTCGAGCTGGACTACAGCGTGGCATACAAGCGCAGCCGCCAGGTGGCAGATCGGCATGTCAAAGGCGTGCGCAGCCTGATGAAGAAGAACAAGATCGACACCTATGACGGTTGGGGCACGTTCAGCGGGGCCAAGACGATTGAAGTCGCGCTCAACGACGGCCAGAAGGAAACGCTGAACGCCAAAAACGTCGTGATCGCTACCGGAGCGCGCACCCGGCTGCTGCCCAACACGCAGGTGACGGATCGCGTGCGGACGTACCTGGAAGTGATCATGGACGAGAAATTGCCGAAGAGCATCATCATTGCGGGCGCGGGCGCCATCGGCGTCGAGTTCGGCTACGTAATGCACAACTACGGCGTGGATGTGACCATAGTCGAGTTTCTGCCGAACATGCTGCCGCTGGAAGATGAGGAAGTGTCGAGGGAACTGGAAAAGCAATACGTCCGTATGGGCGTCAAAGTCCACACCAACACGCGGGTGGATAAGATCGATGAGGATGCCAACGGTGTGACCGTGAGCGTGACCAAAGATGGCAAGCAGGAACAACTTAAAGCGGAAATGGTCTTGCAGGCGGTAGGCTGGCAGCCCAACACGGAGGGCTACGGACTGGAAAAGACAGGCGTCAAGCTGACCGAGCGGGGCTGGATCGACATCGACGATCACATGCGCACCAATGTTCCGGGCGTATATGCGATTGGCGATGTGACCGGCAAGCTGATGCTGGCGCACGTCGGCATGGCGATGGGCATTGTCGCCGCCGAAACGATTGCCAACGCCGAGACGATGCCTCTCGACTACGTGATGCTGCCGCGCTGCACCTATTGCCAGCCGCAGGTCGCCAGCTTCGGCTATACCGAGAAGCAGGCCAGAGAAAAGGGCTACGAGATCAAGGTCGCCAAGTTCCCATTCATCGCCAATGGCAAAGCTAGCGGCCTGGGTGAAAACGTGGGTTTCGTCAAGGTCATCTGCGACGCTAAGTACGGTGAAATCCTGGGTGGGCACCTGATCGGCCCGGAAGTGACCGAGCTGCTGCCCGAGTTGACGCTGGCGCGCCTGTGGGAGATGACCCCGGCGGAGATTGCACGCAATGTCCACGCGCACCCCACCCTGAGCGAAGCGCTCGGCCAGGTGGCCGAGGGGCTTGAAGGGCACATGATTGACCTCTAAGGGCAATACCTTTTAGATAAGGAGGCGAGGGGCGGTAGTTTGCCTCACCCCCAACCCCTCTCCACCTTGTGGAGAGGGGAGTCTGGACCGGTCGGCTGCCCCTCTCCGCTGCGCAGAGAGGGGCAGGGGGTGAGGTATATCGCCTTAACTTAAAGGTATTGCCTCTAAGGGCCGTGCCGCAGCCTTAAAGCCCGGCGCCCCATCCCGGGTCGTTGGAGAGCGCCGGGGCCGGGGTCGATTCTATATACAACTGAACAGGAGCAAACGTTTTGAGAGGAAGGCGATGGACGCTGATCGGGTTGGCGGTTGGATTGGTGGTGACGGGCATTTTTGCTCATGTGATCCAGCCGGCCAGCGCACAGGATGGCACAGACCCGCGCGTGAGTTTTGCGCTGAGACAGGCAGCGGATTTTCTTGGCAAAAAGATCGGCAAGTCGATCCCGAAGGTAGATAACTTTACCTACGAACTGACCACGTTCCCGGACGCGGGGCTGGGCTGCCCCGCCGACGGCCAGACGTATGTGCCCGCGCCCACCCAGGGCTACAAATTCGTCATCACGTTCGGTGGCATGGCCTACGACCTGCACACAACAGCCGACGGGGTGCGGGTGGTGTTGTGTTCCAGTACCCCGGTCAAGACCGTCGTTTCCCTGGCAACGTACCGCAGCCCGCTGTTCAGTATTCCCTACCCGGATCGCTGGAATTTTGTGGATCGCACGACTGACATCTATTTTGGCATGAGCGCGACCCCCGTTTGCTCGCAGCCGGGCATGACGGTGACGGCGCTCGGCGCAGTGCCGGCGGACAAGACGGCGGACGCGCTGCTGGATGAATATGCACAGACGACGCCCGGCGTCCACTACGAAGGAGACCGGGCCTCGATTGGCAACAATGGCCGCAGCGCATTGTATACCGCTCCCTGTACCAACGGTGCGCCGCGCACGCACCGTGTGACAACGTTTCTGGCGCTGGGGCGCGGCTACCGCATCTTACAGTTCGCGCCGCAGGCCGACTTCAGCCAGTGGGATGAGACATTCCACCAGATTCTTCAGCAGTTCAGCCCCGGCGCCGCAGGCAGCGCGGTGAATGGTGGGCTGGCAGTCAGGCAGCCGGAGCAATCGCCGCTGGCGATGATAGCGCACGTGTTTGCGGGCAATGTCTACGTGGGCACGCTGGCCGATCTGCCGGGCACACCCATCACAACGGATGCGGCCAGCGATCATGTGTATCGAGACATCGCCATCTCGCCAAGCGGGGATCGCCTGGCCTTTGTCGATCCAGCCAGCGAGACGCTGCTGGTAGCATCGGGCAAGACCGGGACGGCGCGCAAGATAGCCGATAAGCTGGCCCCGCGCTACCCTGTCGCCTGGAGTCCGGATGGGAGCGAGGTGGCTTACCTGGCTGACCAGGGGCAACACGATGGCGACCACAGCGTCTATGCGCTGATGGCAGTCAAACCGGATGGTCAGGGCGCTCGCAAGATCGGCGACACGCCGCGCCTCCTGAGCGAATGCAGCGGCAATACGGCTGATCCTGCCGAGCAGTTGTACTGGTCGGAGACAGGTCTGGCGGGCAATGAACTGCTGCTGGCCTGGGCACGCACCGGCGTAATTTATTTCTCGCTGGGCTGCGATGGGATCGGGGTCGGACAGCTCCCGGCGAAGGGCGGGAACGGCGGGGTTGTCAACGACAGGCTGCGTCGTGCCCGTCTTTCGCCCGACGGCACGGAACTGCTGGGCATTGTCGGCGGGCCGAACGAGACGCCCGGCCTGGTCAGGCTGCACCTGCCGGACGGGAACTTGAGCGCAGTGACAACGGCAGCGCCGCCCGATCAGGTGGCATGGAGCGCCGACGGCAAAGCTATCTTTTACGCCACCGCGACGCTCAAAGAGACGGTGACGCTGGACGATCCGTCGATGCAGGAGCGCGGCCTCAAAGCCTTCGGCGTCTGGCCGTTCCAGACTCGAACCTATGACGTTACGCTGCATCGCATCGATCTGACGAGCGGTGTAGATGCCCCTTTGTACGCGGCGGTGGGCCGTGCTATCGGCCATATCGTGCCCAGCCCCGACGGTTCGGGGGTGTTGTTCACGTTGGTGAGGGGCGCCTCCGAACTGGTAGAAGCCTTCAAGAGCAACGTATCGCCAGGCGACCTGCGACGACAAGCGCCGAGCATCGCGCTGTACTGGCTGCCTCTGCCCGACGGCCAGGCGCTGCTTGTGGCGATCACTGCCGATCCGACGTGGGGGCCGCCTGGCTCCGCCGCTGCGCCCACTCCGACCAGCGGGCCGAACCAGCCCGCGCCCACCGCCCGGCCCGTGATCAGGGCCACATCTACGCCACCGCCACCGCCGCCCACCAACACACGCCAACCGGGCGCGACGACGAGTCCGTAGGCTTTCCGTCTTGGACGTTTGCATTCCGTTTGCGACTCATTGCGGCGTTGAGCGGGCGGCAAGCGGCATCAAAAGTTTGAAAACGTATGTTCGATAAAGTTATAAAATTCATACAGGCTCATTTTCTTAACAGTCTAGAATCTTGGGCTTCAAAAATTAATTTCTCGATTGTTGTGAGAAGATCAGGAGCTTAACGCTTGGCCGGACGATCTTAACCTGATCTGGACTTGTGAAAAGCCCTTAAAGCCTGTAAACTGTCTAAACCTACGAAAAACAAACCGAAACGCTACGATCAGACCACTTGAATTTAACGCCAGGTTATGATAAAGTAGTGTTCCAACTACCGCCACATATAGGGCTATGAAGGCATAGTACCCCCATATATGGCGCTATTGGGGCGTGTCACGACGGGCACGTGTCTTGGCGGATTCGAGCCAACGGATTCGCACTCGGCGGGGAGTGCGTTATGCAGTGTCCCTATTGCGGCAGCGACAAGCTCAAAGTTCTGGATACGACGGACATCAAGAACGGTATCCGGCGGCGGCGAGAGTGCCAGACGTGTGGTGAACGATTTACCACCTACGAACGCCCGCTGACCGCCACGCCGGTGCTGATCAAAGAAAATGGAGATCGGGAAGAGTTTGACCGCGAAAAGCTGAAGCGCGGCATCTGGAATGCCTGTGCCAAGCGCCCGATCCCTGCCGCCGAAATCGAACGGCTGACATCGCGCATCGAAGCCTACTTGCAGTCACTGGGCCGATCTGAAGTGTCGAGTCGGGTAGTGGGCGATATGGTGATCGAGGGGTTAAAAAACCTCGATCCGATTGCGTATATCCGTTATGCTATCGTGTATCTGGGTCTGGACAACCTGTTGAGCGTCCGAGCAGAGATCGACAAGCTCCTGGCCGAGCAGCAGGATCAGCCCGAAAACCGCAGCACGTCGGAACCGATGGGGGGGACAACCGAAGACCATGAAACCGTTGTCTCGAAACATCCATCCACCTCTACCGTCGGCCAGATGGCCGGCACTGCACTGGAGTCAGGCGCATCTACGGATCGTCCTCGCCGGGTTCGTGACGTGCTAGCAGGCAAAACGCCTGCACAGAGCGTCAGGCCATCAGAGCGTTAGTGTAATCGGGGTCACGCGGCGCCGCCACCCCCGACGGCGGCGAGTGACCAACTCTCGCGGGTGGGGCGTAACCTGTCACAAGGACGCCCTAGGATTTTGACAACCGTCTTAACGGCAAAAACCAGGGAGAATTGCCATGCATTTAGCCAGGGTTAGCTTAGATTTGCCAGGAACCAATATGTTGCCCACTGCGCCGATCCCCGAGGACTTGAAAGCGCGTCCCATCCGGTTGACGGACAACGCGCGCACGGTGCTGCGCAAGCGCTACCTGCGGCGCGGCGAGGATGGGAAGCCCATCGAGACCGAGCAGGAGATGTTCTGGCGAGTCGCCTATCACGTGGCGCTGGGCGAGGCCGAATTCAATACCAATGTCGAAGAGACTGCACGCACTTTTTATGACATCCTGACCAGCCTGTATTTTTTCCCCAACAGCCCAACCTTTACCGGGGCCGGGACGCCGCTCGGCCAGTTGGCGGCCTGCTTCGTTCTGCGTATCGACGACGACATGGGCCGCACCGAGAGCGGCATTTTCCAGACCTTGCGCAACGCGGCGCTGATCCAGCAGACGGGCGGCGGCAACGGCTTTGCCTTCTCGCGGCTCCGTCCGAAGGGAGCGCTGGTCAGGAGCAGCAGCGGCGAGGCGACTGGCCCCGTCGGGTTCCTGCGCGTGTACGATCAGGCATTCGGGGAGATCGCCCAAGGGGGGTCCAGGCGCGGGGCGAATATGGCCGTGCTGCGTGTTTCTCACCCCGACATCCGTGAATTCATCACCTGCAAGAGTGACGAAAGCCACATCACCAACTTCAACATCTCGGTGGGCATCACCGACGACTTCATGCACGCTGTCGAAGCGGATGGCAATTTCGATCTGGTCAACCCGCAGGACGGTAAGGTCTGGGAGACAGTACGCGCCCGCGAGCTGTTCGATATGATCGTCAAGCAGGCGCACCACAATGGCGAACCGGGCGTGCTGTTCCTGGATGCGGCCAACCGGCAGAATCCTGTGCCACACCTCTATGAATTGGAAAGTACGAATCCATGCGGCGAGCAGTTTTTAGGGCCTTTTGAGAACTGTTGCCTCGGTAGTATTAACCTTGCGACGTTGGAGAAAGACGGCAAGGTGGACTGGGCCAAGCTCAAGCAGTTGACCGTCGACTCGACGCGCTTCCTGGACGACGTGGTGAGCGCCAACAGCTACGTTCCTGCCGTGCCACAGCTGGCCGAAGCCGCCCACCGCGTCCGGCGCATCGGCCTGGGGGTCATGGGCCTGGGCGACCTAATGTACCGGCTCGGCGTGCGCTATGGGAGCGAGGAAGGCCAGGAGTTCGCCGGGCAGATCATGGAATTTGTGCGCTATCACTGCATGAAGACCAGCATCGATCTGGCAAAGGAGCGCGGCGCGTTCCCGGCCATCGAGGGCAGCATCTACGATCCGGACAACCTGAAGTGGGAACCGCCCACGCCGCTCTTCCCGTACAGCCGCGATTGGGGGCGTCCCAAGCTGGACTGGTCGAAGATCGTCAAGGGCATCAAGAAGCACGGCATCCGCAACGGTGCTCAGATGACCGTCGCGCCAACCGGCACCATCGCCACCGTGTCGGGTTGTGAGGCGTATGGCTGCGAGCCGGTATTCGCGCTGGCCTACATCCGCCACGTCAACGACAAGGGCCAGGACCTGCAACTACAGTACACCAGCCCGCTGTTCGAGAAAGCGCTGCGCGAAGCCGGGCTGAACGATGCGCAGATCAAGGCCATCGTCGAGGAAGTGAACCTCAAAGGCTCCTGCCAGAACGTGGCCGGTGTGCCTGAGCACATCCGGCACACGTTCGTGGTCAGCGCCGACGTGACCGTTGAAGAGCACATCCGAATGCAGGCGGCCATGCAGCGCTTCGTTGATAATGCCATTAGTAAAACGATCAACGCTCCTGCGGACGCCACACCCGATGACGTGGCGAAAGCCTACATGCTCGGCTGGAAGCTCGGCTGCAAGGGTCTGACCGTGTACGTGACCGGCAGCCGCGAGAAAGTGGTGCTGGAGACGCACGCCACCGCCAAAGCCAAGCAGGGCGATGAGCAGGCACTAATCGTCGCCAAGCCCGCGCCCGTTATCGAGAACTCGGAGCCGCCCATGCTGTTCCCGGAGGCCGTGAAGCCGCGCCCGCGCCGTCTGGACGGCCACACCTACCGCGTCGGGACGCCGCTCGGCACGACCTACGTGACGATCAACGAGAACGGCCAGGGCAGAGGCCAGCCTTTCGAGCTGTTCATGCAGACCTCGAAGGCCGGGTCGGAGACTGCCGCCATCTCGGAGGCGATTGGCCGCCTGATCTCGCTCAATCTGCGGATGTCCTCGCCCATCAAGCCGCGCGAACGGCTCAAGGAGATCATTCGCCAGTTGGAAGGGATCGGCGGCTCGCAATCCATCGGTTTTGGCGCGGCGCGGGTGCGCAGCCTGCCCGACGGTGTGGCCCAGGTCTTGCAGGAGTACATTGACGAAACCGAGGACAGGCTGCCCTACGACGAACAGGCGCGCGCCGAACTGTCCACGCCTGCCCACAAACAACTGCCGCTGAAGCCGATTGGCGACCTGTGCCCGGAGTGCGGCGAGGCAACGCTGGTCAGGGAGGAAGGCTGCCGCAAGTGCTACAACTGCGGGTACAGCGAGTGCTAATTTTCGGGTGCATTCCGGCAATGTCCTGCCCGGATCGCGCCTGTCGGAATGCACCTGATTGTGTCGCTAGAAGGAGTGATGGATGGAACGGCAGGACGTTGAATCGAGCGTGATCGAGTCGGCGGGCTACTCGATGGTGCTGGAAATTGAGTTCGAGAACGGCAGAATCTACCAGTATTATGACGTGCCCGTGTCGGTCTACCTGGAACTGATGGCCGCCGAGTCGAAGGGCAAGTACTTCAACGCGCACATTCGCAACGAGTACAAGTACCAGGAGATCGAACTCAAGTCCCGGACACGGCGGGATGTGTGATACCCTGCGAGAAGTTGCTTTATGCTCACTTCTGCCCGTTGCATGTCTGCGGCGACCACAGCCCTAACTGGCGTGCCTGGGCGTCCTGCTGCGCCTGCCTGAACTGCGCCTGATACTTGTACGGCACACTGTACGTATATTCGTAGGCGTAGCCCTCCGCGATCATCTGCAAATTGAACAGCCGCCCATCGGGGAACCAGACGTAGCGCAGCAGCCGGTCATACACGTCCCGATCCTGCTGGCTGGGGTCGCTTTCCAGCAGCACCGTCTGGCCGTTCAAGAGCGCTTTGGCCCTGTTCGACGCCTCTTTCCCATAGCACTCCACAGGCTTGCGCGGATCAACCGTCTCTGGGGTATTGATCCCGATCAGGCGCAGGCGCGATACCTGGCCGTTCAACTGCACGTCCACCGTGTCGCCGTCCACCACCTTGACCACCTGGGCACGCGGCAGGTTGGCCGGCATGGGAGGCTGCTGCACGACAACCACCGAGGTGGCGGCGCTGCCGTTCCCGCCGTCCGAAACGGTAATGCTGAAGCCCGGGCCGCACGCCGAAAGCACCAGGCACAACAAGATCGCCCATCGCCGGATATACATTGCATTTCCTCACTGGCCCGCACTGCGGGTATTGTGGCGGGGTTGCGCGGCGGATACAAATTGTATATTATATATAATATGCAAGAAGGTCAATAGAGGGCTTACTAGCCACCTGCCGGAGAGATGAGATATGCAGCAGATCATGGAATTGACCCCTGAATACTTCATCGAACTCGAAGAGAAATACGGCGCAAACAACTACCACCCCCTGGATGTGGTCATTCACGAAGGATCGGGGGTGTGGGTGACGGACGTGGAAGGCAAACGCTATCTGGATTGCCTGAGCGCGTACTCCGCCGTGAATCAGGGTCATGCCCATCCCAGGATCAGGCAGGCGCTCATCGAGCAGGCCAGCCGCGTCACGCTCACCTCGCGCGCCTTCCGTAACGACCAGCTTGGCCTTTTCTACAAGGAGCTTTGCGAGCTGACCGGGTACGAGAAAGTGCTGCCCATGAACAGCGGGGCCGAAGCGGTGGAAACCGCGATCAAGATGGCCCGCAAGTGGGGCTACAAGGTGAAGGGCGTGCCGGAGGGCCAGGCGGAGATCATCGTCTGCGCGGGCAACTTTCACGGACGCACGACCACCATCATCAGCTTCAGCACGGAAGCCCAGTACCGCGATGGCTTCGGGCCGTTCACGCCTGGCTTCCGCATCATCCCCTATGGGGACAGTGACGCGCTTGAAGCCGCCATCACGGGCAACACCGTCGCCTTCCTGGTCGAGCCGATCCAGGGCGAGGCGGGCGTGATCGTGCCGCCTGCGGGCTATCTGGCGCGTGTGGCCGAAATCTGCAAGCGGCGCGGCGTGCTGCTCATCTGCGACGAAATCCAGACGGGGCTGGGGCGCACGGGCCGGCTGTTCATGCAGGACTACGACAACGTTCGTGGCGACGTGCTGCTTGTCGGCAAGGCGCTGTCCGGCGGCTTTTACCCGGTGTCGGCGGTGCTGTCCAGCAGGGACATCATGGGCGTGTTCAACCCCGGTGATCACGGCAGCACTTTTGGTGGCAATCCGCTGGCGGCGGCGGTGGCCCGCGCCGCGATCCGTGTGTTGGTCGAGGAAAACCTGATCGCTAACGCCGCCGAGATGGGCGCTTACTTCCTGGATCGGCTATCCGAGATTAACAGCCCACACATCCACGAGGTACGCGGGCGCGGCCTGCTGATCGGCGTCGAACTCAAACCGGAGGCGGGCGGGGCGCGGCGTTTCTGCCAGGCGCTTCAGCAGCAGGGCATCCTCAGCAAAGAGACGCATGTCAACACCATTCGTTTTGCGCCGCCGCTGGTCATCACGAAGGACGAGATCGACTGGGCCATCGAGCGCGTCCGGCCCGTCCTGTTCATGCGTTGATTTCGATCCCGTTCCCCTCTCTGCTTGCGGAGAGGGGTGTAGGTTCGCCTTTTTCATAAAAGTAAACGCGAAACGGCGGTATTGATACCGCCGCTTGATGTTTGCCCGATTTGCCCTTGCCGCCAATCCCACTACAATCAAGTTATCGTTAGTTCTTGCTGGCGCAGCCGCACGCGCCACCGCAGGCACAGCCCCCGCCCGCCGCGTAAGAATCGCGGGTCGCTGACCGGGCATCGGCTGTGCCGCTGACCGTGACGAACAGCGAGAGCGTGCGCACACTGTTTTCCTCGTGGCAGGTCGGGCAGGCGATGGGCGCATCCGCTTCTCGCTGCGGGCGCAGCTTATCGTAGCGCGTGTTGCAGGTGCGGCAGAAATATTCGTAAACAGGCATACAATCCTCCACGTCTTTTGGGAGCGATTCTAAAGTCGGGTTGCCGTGAGGTCAAGAGGGCAAAATTAGTGACTACTCCACCAGCTAAAGCAGATGGCTTCTTAGCGAAGTACCCGCCTCAACAGCGGCTTCTCAGGCAACGCATGAGCCACTGCCCTACGTTGACGCCTGAAGGCTCAGTCCGAGCCGACCTGGTCACGCGGTCTTTACGACGTTTCAAGTCTTACACGCAGGACTACCCTGCACAGCCGACGAACTTGAAGTTGGTAAAGAGCCTTGTGGCCGACCCCGTATATTGGGGGCAAGTGTTGAGGCAGATTCTAGCCCAGAAAGGAGCAGCGCGCAATTCCTCTATCGCCTCAGGCGACAGTCCCCTTGCGCAAATTACCTATGGATGACAAGCATCATATTCACCCGCCAACGAAGAACCGGCACAAGCAATGGACGGCCAACCCTTCCGAGCAGTGGGCTTTTGCGCTCGATCATATGGACGTGGGCGAATGGGACCTGGCGATCAGCCATTGCCAGCGCGCGATTGACATCCTGCCGACCTACTACGACGCCTGGCTGCTGATGTCCGGCGCGCACGAGGCCAAAGGCGATCTTGACGCGGCGCTGGATGCGGCCCAGCGTGCCTCGGAGATCGCCGTCGGGGAACTCAGCCAGGCATGGAACAATCTGGCGGCGCTGCACGTCATCCGCGAGGAGTACGACGAGGCGATCACCATCGACCGGGTGCTGTCGCTGGTTGATCCCTCACGCCTGCCCATGACCAGCTACCGGATGAGCGTGTCGTACACGGCCCTGGGCGATCACGAAGCGGGCGAACGCTGGCTGCGTGAAGCGATTGAACATCGCCCCGACCTGTATGATCGGGCGCTGAACGAACCCCTGTTACGGCCTCACCATGACTGGCTGCGCCAGGAGGAACACCTCTTTACAAAACGAGAGAGGACGCGCGAATGAGGCGGGCCTGGATCATGCTGGCCGGGGCAGCGGGCGCGTACTGGCTGTACCAGCGCTTGCAGCCGGAGCCATCGCGTCTCGTCCTGAACGAGCGTGTGGTCGTCATCAGCGGGGCCTCGTCGGGGATCGGGCGCGCCTATGCCAATGCGTTTGCCCGGCGCGGCGCGAAGGTCGTGCTGGCGGCCCGTCGTGATGAGTTACTTGAGGCCGTGCGTGCCGAGATCGCCCCTTATGCTGCCGACGCGCTGGCCGTGCCGACGGACGTGACGGACGACGCTCAGTTGCAGAACCTGGTCGATACGACCTTGCAGCGTTTCGGACAGATCGACGTGCTGGTGAACAGCGCAGGCATCGACGCGAGCGGCCCGCTGCACAACATCCCGCCCGACAGCATACGGCGCATGATCGACACCAACCTGTCCTCGGCGCTGTGCCTGATCGGGCTGTGTCTGCCGTCGATGCTGGCGCACGGCAGTGGCCGGATCGTCAACGTGGCGTCGGTGGCGGGGGCCATTGCCACGCCGTATTATGCGTCGTACAGCGCCTCCAAGCACGGGATCATCGCCCTGTCCGACGCGCTGCGGCGCGAACTGGACGGAACGGGCATCGAAGTTGTCTCGGTGCTGCCCTACTGGACGTACAGCGAAATCATCACCCCGGAGGTCGCCAAAACGCTGGTGGAAGCCGGGTACAAGATCGATTCGCCGGAACACGTGGCCCAACGTACTATCGAGGGATTGGCGGACGGCAAGCGTGAAATCTATTTCGGCGGCCCGACGACCCGCGCCGCGATCTGGCTGGAGCGGCACTTCCCCGCGCTGATGTCCCTCGTGTGGCGAGCGCAGGTCACGCCGTCGTTCATCGAGACGAGCCGCGCCGGGCGGGAGTGAATGGGCTGCGATGAGCCGACGGTTCCTGGTACAATCACCCTCAGCTTGGTTCTGACCGGGGAATGGCTGCATGAGCAAACTCATCGCTTTCGGATGGTATGGCGGCAAATACAGCCACCTGGATTGGCTCTTGCCGCTTCTGCCGGAATGTCAGCATTACTGTGAACCGTTTGGTGGCTCGGCTGCCGTCTTGCTCAACCGCGCACCCTCGCCTGTTGAGACTTACAACGACGTAGATGGCGAGGTCGTCAACTTCTTCCGTGTGCTCCGCGAGCAAAAAGATGCGCTGCTGGAAGCGATTGGCCTGACGCCTTTCTCGCGTGAGGAATTTGAACTCGCCATATCTGGGCCAGCCGAAGGGATTTCGGACGTGGAGAGGGCCAGACGCTTCTTTGTCCGTGCCCGGCAGGTAAGGACGGGGCTGGCACAGACGGCCAGTTCGGGGCGGTGGGCCAACTGCCTGCTGACCAGCCGTGCCGGGATGGCTGGCGCGGTGTCTCGCTGGTTGGGCAGCGTAGAAGGGCTTGCCGAGATCGCACAGCGACTTTTGCGCGTCCAGATCGAAAACGCCCCGGCCATCGACGTGATCAAGCGCTACGACAGCGAACAAACGTTGTTTTACTGTGATCCACCCTATCCCCATGCCTCACGCGGTGACAGCAAAGCCTATGCTTACGAGATGAGCGACGATGAACATCGCGCGCTGGCCGCTGCCCTGAGAAGCGTGAAGGGCAAGGTGGCGGTATCGAGCTATCGGTGCGATCTGATGGACGAGTTGTATGGGGACTGGTATCGCACTACTGCGCCCGCCAAACATGCCCACTCGATCAAGCAACTACGGGAAGAAACACTCTGGACAAACTACGACCCCGGTGGACAGGCATGGCAGCACCAGGCCCTCTTGTCAGAAAGGCATTACTCTCTTCGGCCAGAATTTCTGGACGAGATTGCGGAGACATTCGACGAAGATTATTAGTCCATAGGGCTGCGATTGCTATCATAAGGAGGTCTCATCATGTGGAAACTTGCCGTCGTTCAGGGGCCAAACGTCACGATGTATGACGCATCGGGGGTACAGCGCAAGCAGTTCAGCGACTTCCAGACGGCCATCTCCGCCATGCTCAAGGACGGCTGGGAACCCTTCTCCGCCGACAGCGGCAACGCGGTGATGGTCTGGTTTCGGCTGAGGGTCGGCTAGGGGCAATACCTTTTAGATAAGGAGGCGAGGGGCGGTAGTTTGCCTCACCCCCAACCCCTCTCCACCTTGTGGAGAGGGGCGTCTGGAG
>JAJPHV010000050.1 GCA_021325095.1 Chloroflexota bacterium
TCCGGGCGGACTGAAGCGAATCACATCACACGTTGTTCGTTTGTGCAAGTGTTCGTTCGTTGGAGAAAGGAGACGTGGCGCATTCCCCACCGGGCTTTAGCCCGGTGTCCCCTGCGCTGTATTCTATGGCTATAAGGTACGTAGTGCTGATTCTGGTGCTCGTCTGTTTGGTAACGTTTATTCGCACGCCAGGGCCGGTGACATCGGTTGTTGCTGCCACGCCCGAAGCTGCGCCAGGCGACGGCCCGACCATCGAGGGCTGCCCGGTGTTCCCTGCCGATAACCCCTGGAACCAGGACATCTCCGGCGCACCTATCGATCCGCGATCCGCGCGGTACATTGCCAGCATCAACCGCGACGGCGATACGTTTCTGCACGCCGACTTTGGGTCGAACCTGGACTATGGCTTTCCCTACGTCGTCGTGGCGGGTACACAACCCAAAGTGCCGATCAGTTACGTTGAATACGGCGACGAGAGCGATCCGGGACCATTCCCGATCCCGCCCGATGCGCCCGTTGAAGGCGGCAATGACCGGCACGTGATCGTGATCGACAAAGATAACTGCATCCTGTACGAGTTGTACCACGCCGAGAAGGTTACAGGGGGTTGGGAGGCAGGTTCCGGTGCAGTCTTTGACCTGCGCTCGAACGCGCTGCGGCCCGACACGTGGACATCCACCGATCAGGCGGGATTGCCGATCTTCCCCGGATTGGTGCGTTATGACGAGGTGCAAGCGGGGGCAATTCGCCACGCGCTGCGCTTCACCGTCCGGCAGACGCAGCGGGCTTTCATTCACCCGGCGACGCACTACGGATCGAGTAACGATCCCGACGATCCACCGATGGGGCTGCGGCTGCGCCTGAAAGCCAGCTACGACATCTCGAAGGTGAGAGGGCAGGCCAGGGTCATCCTCGAAGCGCTGAAAAAGTACGGCATGTTGGTGGCGGATACGGGCACAAGCTGGTACATCTCGGGGGCAACCGATGCGCGTTGGGATGACGCCGACCTGGATCAGTTGAAGCGTATTCCCGGCAGCGCCTTCGAGGTCGTCCAGAGCGGGCCGATCTTGAAGCCGTAGCGCCGATTATCGGAAACAAAAACAGCCAACTCAGTCGGCTGTTTCGATGGAGATCAACGAAAAGGCTAACGTAACCGTGCGGCGTATTTGGGCCGAAAGGCGGTTACTTCGCGGCGGCCTCAAGCGCATTGAGGCGCTTCATCAGGCGGCTCTTGCGTCGGGCAGCATTGTTGCGATGCAAAATACCCTTCGCGGCGGCCATGTCGAGCGTGCGGATGGCGGCCAGCGTTGCCTCGCGGGCGGCGTTCAGGTCGCCGCTGCCGATCTGGGCACGCGCCTTCTTGATCTCGGTGCGGGCGCGGCTGATGTAGATACGATTGCGCACACGCCGGCGCTCAGATGTGCGAATACGTTTGAGTGCGGACTTGTGGTTAGCCAACGGTATTCCCTCCCACGGTTCGTGTAGCGGGGCCATTCTACCAGAGCCGCCGCGCCTTGTCCAGTCCTGGCACAGACCCGCCAAAAGCGGATCACGGCGATTTCTCATACACCGAATGCCGCACTATAGTTGAAGCATGTCCGTACCCCTGTGCGACCTGGGAGCCGGACGCAGACAGTGCCTTATTATTGACATGGAGTCTACGTCATGAAATACGAAGTCAAGCACACGGTTATGCAGATGCTAGAAGTGCAATTGTCGTCGGGCGAGGCGTTGTACACCCAGGCAGGCGGCATGGCCTGGATGAGCGACGGGATCGACATGACCACCTCTGGCAAGGGCGGCCTGGGCGGTATGCTGGGACGGGCGCTGTCTGGCTCCAGCCTGCTGCTGACTACCTACACCTGCAACGCGCCAGGTGGCATGATCACCTTTGTCACGGATAATCCGGGCAAAATCCTCCCGATGGAGCTCGCACCGGGGCAGCAGATCATTGCGCAGCGTGACACCTTCCTGACAGCAACACCGAGCGTCACTTTTGAGGCAACCTTTACCAAGAAGTTTGGGGCCGGGGTGTTTGGCGGCGAAGGCTTTGTGCTGCAAAAGATCACCGGGCCGGGTCTGTTTTTTGCGCAGATCGATGGCGAATGCGAAGAATATAACCTGGCGCCGGGCCAGGTCATGAAAGTCGATGCCGGGCACATCGCCATGTTCGAACCGACAGTCACTTACGACATCCAGATGGTGAAGGGCATCACGAATATTCTGTTCGCGGGCGAAGGGCTGTTTCTGGCGACCCTGCGCGGGCCGGGCCGTGTCTGGTTACAAACCATGCCGCTGTCCAAGCTGGCTGCCGCCGTCCGGCAATTCATTCCGACCAAGAGCAGTTGATGTGCGCTCCACGTCAGTCTCTTCTCTGCCTCGCGGGGGAAAGGCTGACGTAAACTTCCATGACCCGCCGCGCCACCTGATCCCAGGTGTTTTGCTGCGCCCATGCCGTCCCCGCCGCGCCCATGCGCGCCCGCAGATCGGTATCCTGAAGCAGCCGAATCAGCGCTTGCGCTGTTGCCTGGGGATCGTTCTGGGGCACGAGGAACCCGGTTTCGCCGTCGCGGATCGCGTCCTCGGCGCCGCAGTCGCGCGTTCCGACGACGGGCAGGCCCGCTGCGCTGGCCTCAAGGTAAACCAGTCCGAACCCCTCAAAGCCCCCATCGACGTTGAGGGCGGGCAGCGCAAACACATCCGCTGCATGATACCAGCCGAGCAGTACGTCGTCCGGCACACGGCCCAGGATGTGTACGGCCTCGGTCAGACCGTCAGCGATAAGCTGTGCCCGCAACGAGTCGCAGTACGCGCCGTCGGCGTCACTGCCGATGAAAACGGCTTCGGCGTCAGGGATCGCATCGCGGACGTAGCGCATAGCCTTCGCCAGCACGTGATAGCCTTTACGCGCTTTCAACTGCCCGACGGCCAGCACCGTCGGGCCGCGCCTGGCGGGCGGCTGACCGGGCTGCCGGAAGCGCGCCACGTCCACGCCGTTCGGAATGGCGACGGTGCGGGCGGAAGGCAAGGCGGACTGTACCTGCCGCTCCGTATAGCTGCTGACGCAGATGATCCGCGACTTGTGGTAAATGCGGCGGTACAGCAATCCGACTCCAGGCCGGGCCAATGTGCGTGGCAGATACGTGCCGTGTGCCGTCACGACGCTGTGCTGGGCGAACGGAAGCGCCAGCGCGTAAGGTTCGGCGAGGACGTGCACGACATTGTGACCCGCGCACACCCGGTACACAGCCGGGATCGCCGCCAGCAGGCGCAGTGTCGAAAAGCGCGGCGCAGGCGTCACCGAGGGCAGGATGCGATGATAGGCTGCCAGGGGCAGATCGGGCTTGGCGGGCGCGTCGCGGGTTGTGATCAGCGTGATCGCCACGTTCTGCGCGGCCAGCGCGGCCACCAGATCGCGCGTATGGCGTCCCCAGCCATGCGCATTGACGGGTGCAGCGGAGAGCATTGCTACGCGCATCAGGCTTTTACTGCTTCCAAAATACGTTCGGCACGCACCTGCCATGAGTATTGTGCAGCTTCCTGTTTCGCTGCTGTACCGATCCGCTCCCGCAGCGCAGGATCAGCATATAAGCGCCGGAGCGCTGCCGCCAGTGCCGCCACGTCGCCGGGCGGGTACAGCAGCGCCGTCTCGCCATTCCGCACCACTTCGGCCACAGCGGGCAGATCGCTGCTCACGATGGCACGACCCGACGCCATATACTCAAACAGTTTGAGCGGCGAGGCGTAATAGGCGAAATGTGCCGTCCAGGGGAAGGGCATGGCGCACACGTCAAACGCCGAGAGGTACAGCGGCACAGCCGACGGCTCAACCCGGCCCAGGAACAGAAATCTCTCAGTGGGCAGGCCGAGCGCGATCCAGTGCTGGCGGAGCATCTCAGCCATCGCCGGAGGGCCACCCACCAGTGCCAGGAAGATAGGGGTATCCGCGCATTTCGCAATCGCCTCGATGAGCGTGTCGATGCCCTTCGACATCGACATGGTGTGCAGTTGGCCGACGTAGGCGACTATGAACGCCTCGGCGGGCAGATTCAGGCGGGCACGGGCTGTCGCCTGATCGGGCACGTCGGCGAAACGTTCCAGCCGGATTCCGTCATGCGCGATCAGGACTTGCTGCGCGTCGCGCAGACGCAGATCGCTGCCCAGTTGGCCCGTGACTGCCACAACCAATGCCACCCGCTGCACACACCAACTTTGCACGAAGCGCCCGCCACGCGACTTACTCAGCTGGTGAGCTTCGTAGACCAGTGTTCGGCGCGGCTTGAACAGGCTCAACAGCAGCAGAGTCAGCCCATCGCGGCTGTAATAGATGTCGGCACGGCTGAACAGGAGCAGGCCGATCAACGCCAGCAGATAGGTCAACGTCTGGATGGCAAAGGCAATCCGTTCGTTGCGGCGCAAGACCCGGAACAGGTCAAGGCATGGCAGGTAGCGCACCGCAAAATTCCGGGAGACCCCATAATAGGCCCATGCGTCGCGGATGCGACTCATCTCCGGGGCGTTGACCCGGCGCGGCACGATCAAGGTCAGGTCTGCGCCTGCGCTGGCAAACGCCTCACACATCTGCATGATCTGCAAGCCGTGCGCCTTTTCCGTCGGCAGCCGGATGTTGGCGAGATATAAGAACCTCATTTCAAGCTCGCCATCAGCGCCGCCAGCTTATCCATCAGCCCATCCAGGCTGTGCGCTGCCCCGACCCGTTCGCGGATGTCCGCCGCCATGCGCTGGCGTTCACCCGCCGGGAGCGCCAGAAGCGCGCGCAGACGATCCGCCAGCGCCTGTGTATCGTTCGGGTCGGCGACGGACAGACGCGACACATGTTCGCCGAGCAGACCGTTGAAGGCCGGATTGCTGACCAGCGTAGGCACACCAACCAGCATACTTTCGAGCGCTGCCTTATCGAACAGCCCCGGTGGGCTGAGGTTGACGGCCAGCGTCGCCCGCCGCAGCAGGTCGCGCACAGCCTCGGACAGCAGCCCGCCCGTAAACATGACACGGTCCTCAATGCCGAGGTCGCGGGCCAGAACTTTGAGCGTATCGGGGTAGCTGGCGTCGTGGCCTACCGGAACGTCGCCCACCAGCGCCACTCGTGCCTCAATCCCCGTGCCGACAGCCCTTAACAGGGCATCCTGCCGCTTGATGGGCATGAGCCGCGCTACGTACACGATCAACGGCGGATTGTCCGGCACGCAGGTGGGGTCAGGTGCGTAGAAGTCCGTGTCGATGCCGTGACCGAGGGCGCGCAGCTTGGGTGTTGGCAGCGGAAAGCTCTCCGGCACGGCGCTGACGACGTAACGGCTCAAAGCCGTCGCCAGTCGCAATTCCAGGCTGGTCTGCCGATGCGTAAACCACAACACTTGCGGCTTGCGAAACAGGATGGCAAGCGGCGCGCTGATCAGGACGTAGCGCGGCGTCATGTGGCTGAAAAGCACGTCCACGTCGCGGACAATGCCGATCAGCGCCCGGTAAAAGGCCAACAGTTCGCCTGCACGGCCATAGCCACGCTCCTTGCCCATCGACTGTACAAACACGTTGGTGGGCAGGTCAGCCTGACGCTGTTCCAGCGCGATCACATCCACTCGATCCACGCGAGCGGCCAGTGCCCGAATCCATTTCAGCGTGAAGGACATCAGCCAGTCGCGCTCGTCTACCTTCTGCACCAGCATCGCTACACGCATCAGGATTTTCTCCGCGCCTGCCAACGATCAATCAGATCGTGGTAGCCCCGCGCATACTGTTCGATCACTGTGTCGGCGCTGAACTGCTGCGCCACCTCGCACCCTCTCTGGCCGATGCGTTGGCGAAGCGCGTTGTCGTACAGAAGGAGCCGAATCTTGTCTGCCAGTTCTGCTGCATCCCAATGGAACAGCATTCCGTTGACATTGTCCTCGATCAGTTCGGGCATGATCCCCACTGGCGTCGAAATAACCGGGACAGCGCAGGCCATCGCCTCGACAGTGACACGAGGGCCGCCCTCGCTGGTGGAAGCGCAGATCAACATCCCCGCACGATTATAGAACTGTGCCAGTGCTGCGGCGTTTTCCACCCGGGGGACGATGGTTACGTGATCGTTCAGACCCAGCGCCGCGATCCGGGTTTCAATCGCGGCTTGCAGCGGGCCACGCCCCAGGATGCCGAGCCGGACATCCGGGTGCGTCACCTGCACCTGCCCGATGGCATCCAGCAGCGTAAAAATGCCCTTGTTGGCGGCCAGCCGCCCGACGAAAATCACATCGTGCTCACGCGCTTCGTCGGGCATCGGGCGGAAGGTGTCCAGATCGATGTATAGCGACGGCAGCACCAGAATTTTCTCCGGCGGTACGCCAAGCTCCCGGAGCAAGGCAGGCAGTTCCACGCGGTTCACAGTGCGGATAGCTGCCGCGTGCTGCCACACCCGGCGAATATAGCGCATCGCCAGCCACCGATACAGCCGTTCGCGGCTGTTTACCGCGCGTGGATAGCCTTCCACGTGATGAATCTCACTGACGTAAGGGATGGAGGTGCGCTGCGTGAGTCTTCGTGCCCCTATGCCGTTCAGGAACAGGCCGTAGTCGTGGCTGACAACCAGTGAGTACTCATGCTCTGCGAACAGTTCGCGCCCCTTGCGAACGATGAACTGCGGTTGGAATAGCTTTGACCAGGGCGAGGGATGCACGAATACGCGCCGGTGTATCCGTCGCAGCGAGGCATCTGGCGCACCAGGGCACAACACGTCGATCTGGTTCCAGTAGTCCGCGAAGCGCTGAAGCATCTGGTAGAAGGTGCTGTCCTGCCCGCGTGCTACCGAATTATCGCCGCTCAATATCAGCAAATTTCGGCGTGGTAAAATCATGACGTCGCCCCGGCAACTTCCACGAGCGCCTTGACCGTCTGTTCGACCAGGCACGGCCAGGAGAAGCGGTCAAGGCCCTGCGCTGTCCCGGCGGCGAGACGCTGCGGCGTATCGCCCGCGAAAGCACTGCGCAGCGCGGTGATGAGCGCGCCAAGATCAGGGTGCTGTACCAACAGCCCGTTTTCACCGTCCCGCACGATCTCCGGGTTGCCGCCCCGGTTGCTGGCGATGACAGGCGTTCCTGCGCTCAGTGCTTCCAGGATGGTGTGTGACAGCCCTTCGTAACCGGAGTACAGCGCCAGATAATCGGCAGCGCGCAAATAGAGTGCCAGCCGCTCATGAGCAATCTTGCCCAGAAACTCGACGCGACCCGCGACCTGCTTCTCAGTGGCACGCGCCCGGAGTGCCTCGAACTGCGGGCCATCACCTGCTACCGCCAGCCGAATATCCGGCAGGTGTGCCAGCGCGTCGATCAGGAAATCCACGCCTTTCCAGGCGGTCAGGCGCGCCGCCGTGATCAGGTAGTGGGCCGTCTGCGGCCAGCCGACTTGCTGGCGAGCCTGGGCACGGGACAGCGCGGGCCTGGGGATGTCCGGGTCCAGGGCATTGTAGATGACCTGCACGCGGCTGGCTCCCCAACCCATGACCATGCGGCGCAGATAGTCGCTCGGCACGATCACGCGATCCATCGACTGCACTTCTCGGCTGCGGCTGCCTTTGGCCCATTCCGCCAGCAAGCCACAACGACGCTGCTGGAACAGGTCAATGTCCTGGGTCGGCGCGATCCAGCCATGATTGACGCTGCGCTCCCAGGCATAATCGCCCACGACCTTCATCAGGCGCGGCTTGTGTTGGTCGCCGGAACGCGGCAGTGCCAGACTGTTCAGGTAGATCAGGTCTGCCCACGCTGCGCCCTTGCGGTAGGCCAGCGCATATTTCATGAGGCGGATCGGCAACGATTGCAGCGGAATACGGGTCACGGGGTACGGATAGCCCGTTATCGGCGCGCTGCCATAGGTGAGCACACGCACTTCGTGACCCCGCGCCTGCAATTCGGGCAGCAGGTGGTACAGATAAGTGGCCGGCCCGCCGGAGTCGGGGTGGAAGATACCCGATGCGACGAAGATACGCATAGCGCGGGGGGATGGGGTTTACCTCATCCCTCTCCGCTGGGCAGAGAGGGCGAGGGAATACACGTGTAAAGCGAACTAACCATCAGGTTCACATTTACAATCGCACGATCCGGCTGCCATTGGTCGCGCCATTGGCCCGGACGGTGGCCGTCGCGTTGCGGGTATCCATGATCAGCCTGCTGTTGTTAACGATCCATTGCCAGTCATAGCTGCTGTGGTCGGTGACGATCACCACGCAGTCGGCGGCTTTGAGCCAGTCCGCTGTCAGTTCGACAGAGCGCTTAACCCGACCATGCTCCAGGCGCATCGACGGCACATAGGGGTCGTGATAGCTGACATCCGCCCCTTTCTCTTCGAGCAGTTGTATCACGTCCAGCGCGGGGCTTTCGCGCAGATCGTCCACGTCGCGCTTGTAGGCCACGCCCAGCACGGCAATTTTGGCATTGCGCACCGCTTTGGCATCGTCGTTGAGCGCCTCGGCCACGCGGCTGACCACGTAAACGGGCATCGACGTGTTGATCTCGCTTGCCATCTCGATGAAGCGGGCCGTGTAGTTGAGCGTCTTGAGCTTCCAACTCAGGTACAACGGGTCAATCGGGATGCAGTGCCCGCCGATGCCAGGGCCGGGGTAGAACGGCATAAAGCCGAATGGCTTGCTGGACGCGGCGCGGATGACCTCCCACACGTCCACGTTCAGGCGGTTGCACATCAACGCCATCTCGTTGACCAGGCCGATGTTGACGGCACGGAACGTGTTTTCCAGCAACTTGACCATTTCGGCGGCCACCGTAGACGAAACCGGGACCACCTGATCAACAATCATGCCGTAGTATAGACAGGTCACTTCCTGGCAGTCCGGCGTGGCGCCGCCGATGACTTTGGGGGTGTTGCGCACACCAAAATTCTTGTTGCCGGGGTCGATCCGCTCCGGCGAGAAGGCGACGAAAATATCCTCGCCGACTTTCAGGCCATTTCGTGTCAGGCGAGGAATGAGGATTTCGTCCGTCGTGCCCGGGTAGGTGGTGCTTTCCAGCACAACCAGCATCCCGGCATGGCATATCCCGGCGATGGCATCCGAGGCATCGATCACGTAGGACATATCAGGGTCTTTGGTCTTGCGCAGCGGGGTGGGGACGCAGATGCTCACGGCGTCGATGTCACGCAAGTCTTCGTAGCGGGTCGTCGCCCGCAGTTTCCCGGCCTTCACCAGCGGCGCAAGCTGCGTGGTGGGGATGTCGGGGATATAGCTTTCGCCGCTGTTGAGTTGGGCCACTTTGGACTGGCTCACATCCAGGCCCGTGACCGAAAAACCTGCTTCCGCGAAGGCCACAGCCAGCGGCAAACCAACATAACCCAGACCGATAATGCCGACGTGGGCCGTATGGTCAGTCAGCCGTTGTAATAATTGCGCTTTGTACATACTTTCCCCTTTGTATGCAGCCGTGACGTATACGATAAATTGCGTGTTGATTATAGCCCTGCGCGATCAGCCGTGCCAAACGGCTGCCCTGCGCTCACCAATTCCCCCGAATAGGCCTATTCTGTCGCCGCCGGCACGCTCCAACCTGCCCTCGAACCCTTCAGCACTCCTGTCTCGCAGCCTGCCAGCCCCTGCTCGCGCCCTGTCCGGCACGGCGCTTTGGACCGAACCTGGTCAGCCGCTTTGGCGCTCCCACTATTCGTCAATCCACCCGGTTGGTCCGTGTAGTTGACCGCGTGCTTGTGAAGTGATACCATGATGATTATGAAACACGTAGCATAGAACGACACAGGGAAATCGATCCCTGAACGAGCAGGCCGCGATAGGTGTACTCTATCATCCAAATCTGACCGACAGCGATGTCGCAGTGCGTTTCATAACGGCCTATGTCCTGGCACTGAAAGGCGGCAGTCTATGGGTCTACATCGGTTTTTGAGAGCAGCCACAATCGCTTTAATTCTCGTAATTACCGCAGCCGCTGCCGTTCCGAATTCGATGAGAGCCGCGTCTCAGGCCCAAAGCTTCTCAGCCGTGCTGGTTCCTGTTGCCGGACTCGTACAGGTGCTGCCACATGGTTCAACCGAATGGACGAACGTGGAAGAGGAAGCGCTTATTCGGGCGGGCGACCAGATACGAACCGATGCTGATGGCATGGCACGGCTCAACGTCGTCACAGGTATAACGGTTGAGATCTATCCAACTTCACTGGTCGAACTGGATCGGCTTTCTATGCAGGATGGGCCTGGAGAGCTGTTCGATCTGAAGCAAGTCGTCGGGACGATCTACGCCGACGTGAAACAGGTCGTGCGCCCCAATGATCGTATCCAGCTTGCGCTACCGACAGCCGAGATCACGATTCGCGGCACGCAATTCTTCTCCTTTGTCGATCCCGACCTGAACGTCGGCATAATCAGCCAGGAGCACTCGGTGGAGGTACAGACTGCTGACCGGCGCAAGTTCACGGTCACACCGGACAATTTGCTATTTATCAAGTTTACGCTTCCACGCTCCGATTCGGCGATCATCAATTGCACGGTTGATTTCCTCAAAGCCAGCACCAGCCCGCAGTTGGTCGTCGAGCCACTGAGTGCAAAGCCAACCAACATCCAGGCGTTACGGGAGTTCTTGCGAGCATTAGTACGCAGCAATGTGAACCCACAGATTCGCGTCTTCCTGAGGAGATATCTGGGATTGCCCGACGTGAACCTGGAAGATCTGGGGGCCGATGATGACACAACGGAACTGCAAGAAATCCTGGATGCCATTGAGGCCCTGTCAACGGAAGAGATGACCTTGCCGGAATTCCTGAGCGAGTACCGCGAATATTGGGGCAGGACCTATAAGGATGCGTTGAAGACTACACTCGCGCCGGCCACCTGCGGCAATGGTCGCCATGACCTGGCTGAGACCCTACAGAACTGCCTTGCCGACTTCACCCCCATCACTTCGTGCGGCAACGGCCTCTGCGAAACCAACCGGCGTGGGATAGGCGAATCCGTGCTGAGTTGTCCGGCGGACTGCCTGCCCATGGGGCCGCTGGCACTGAGCTGCCAGACGGTGATCGAAGGCGCGGTCAACCCACCGACCCGTCCCACACCCGTCGGTGGCCCGTCCGGCATCGGACGATAAATCTCGTACCAACCGGCGATCTCTCTTTGAAGAGCAGAGAGCGCTGCCTGCGACACCGAAAATTTCGCCGTCCGGCCAGACTTCAGGAGAAAATGCCACCGCCAGGTCATTTTTCTCGCTGCGTCTCAACAGACTTCACTATGCACCTCAATATGGATGTTTACCCACCCATGCCCTGTCTACTTGAAGATGATTTCGATCCATTGGTCAATCTGTAGCTGTAGACGGAACTCCAGAATCGGGTTATCTAGTGTGTAACTGGCCGCGGCGGCTGGGGAGGCGCTGATGAGCGTGGCCCCAGCAGGCAGTGACACCTGCACGCTAACCGCGTCGCCGGGTGTACCAGGCTGTTTCTGTAGAAGCAGTCGGTAACGCCGGTATGGACCGAACGGCTCGACCAGCCTGGGCGTGGTATACGAAAACGAATAGCGCTCTGTGGAATCGAATTTCACGGTCAGTGTGTCAACCAGGCTGGTCAGGTTCGCCATGTTCACAGTTTTGGGACTGGCGCTCAGGTTGTCTGTGCCGGTGAGGACGCTGCCTTCAGGGACGAAGACCTGGATCAGGTTGGCGTAATCTTTCTGGTTGCCGTAGTGCTCAGGCCGCACCGCGGGGTCTTTTTCGGCCAGCGTGGCGGAATAATCGTAGGAGATAGCAGCACGGCTCTGCAGACTGCCATCGGGTTGGATGGCTACATCATAAGTGACTGAGCGCAAAATGGAGTGGTTGGATTTATTGCCCAGGTTGGCGTCGGCAATCATCAGGTAGTCATAGTTGCCAGGCGTTTGTGCACCCGACCAGCCCAACAAATCCATGAACTCGTTGAGGCGTGCGTCCGTAAAATAGATCATGATGTGTTTTTCCTGGAGGGCGTTGAGGACGGCGTTCAGCAGTGGGACGCTCCGCTGTTCATCTACCGTTTGCCAGTTGGCAAAGATCTGTTTGTAGGCGGCTGCCAGAAACTCTTTATGGCCTTCGCGTTCGGCACGGATGCGGTAGACGACATCTCGAAAGTTCTGGACAGTAATGACCTCGTTGTAGTCCGGGACAGTGACACTGCCTAACCCCTCAAGGATTTTCTCAAAACCCAACAAATCGATGGCGATCACGCCATTCACGGGTGAGCGCGGATTCTGCCCATTATCATAGTACCATGCCGCCATTTTCGCCGTGCTGGGAAAATCCGCATACCAGCTACCATCCCAGGCCGCATAAATTGGCCGTGAATACTGAATCCACCAATCCGGGACGGTGACATTGCCAGCCATTTCGGCAGGAGGCGGATTCGGACTGAGAGGCGTGGTCGGGCTGTAGGCGTAATCGGTGATGCGAAAGCGCCGCACACGCATCCAGCCGTAGGTGCTGATATAGCCGCCCGAAGGGCGTAGCTCGTCGCTGTTTTGCGCAAGAACGAGGTAATTGCGCGGCGCATCCACGCCAAAGATTGTTGCCAGCAGGTCCGGCCCTTCTACCAGGAACTGGTCAATTTTGGTGAGTTGCGCGTGATATTGGCTCAATTCCTGGATTTGCAGCAGCAAATCCGGCGACAAGCCATTCAGATTTAGCGCACTGATCGTATGTTGCGCTGCTTCAAGCTGATCACGAGCCGTTAAGAACTTGCCCTGGCCGACACGCAGTAATTCGATCAGGCGTTCGTCCGAGGAGATCTGGGCCGAGAGGGGTTGTGCTCCCTGTCCGCCCAGCAGAAAGAACAACAGAGGTTGCAGGCCGTCCAGAATATTCTGTGCAGCCAGCGCCACCTGTTCGGCCCCGCTCAGGATGTCGAAATTGGTTCCCAGAGCCGGGTTCAGGGACGAAAAACGCTGCAACAGGCCAGCTTGCTGCCTGGCGTTGTCCAGGCTCTTGCTCAAGTCCTGAACGCTGGCCTGGAGTCTTTGAAAGTCGGCGAGCGTGATCTGCGTGAAACTGCGGTTGGCGAGGGTGCTGGTGACACGTTTGATGTTGGAGAGCGATTCCTGCACACGCGAACTGGCATCGGTCGCAATGACCAGAAAGCTGGCAGCCGGAACGATGGTGGCGATCAGCACGATGACCAGGATAATCCGCCAGCGCAACAGTCGACTGAAGCGGTGGAGGGCCCGTCTGGCCGGTGAATGATGCCGCCGTTTGAGGGAACGCCGCCTCGCTTGCGTTGATTGGGCGGCTGCCTGGGGCGTTGGCCCACCGCGTGGGTCGTGGGCATTGAGCGCGAGGATAAATGGCTGCACGGCAGCGACGAACTCTGGCGAAGGCGCATTCTTTTGCAGAGCCGTCAACAGGTGCAGGAGCGGGGCAGCCCTGGAACCGGAAGAAGTCCGTCCACTCAGCAAGTGAATTAGCGACGTGGTGAACTCGTCCGGGCTGCCATCAAGATCGACTGCTTCAGCCAGCGCTGGGTTATCCCCGCAAACCTGCCCGAGAATAGTCTGACGCTGGGTCCTGGATTGAAAGTGCGGGTTGAGCAACTGGACGAGGCGGCGGACCTGATCGTCGGTTAGGTGCATAGTAATTCCCAAGAGCCAATTACGAAAGGCCAGATCGACATTGCCAGCCAATGACGAGCCATTCAGGCGGACTGGTCTATCTATTGAAGGCTAAACGTTTGCTCCCATTCAGAACTGACGTTAATATCCTCATTCATAATAATACAGCCGAGCAGAATGTGCACCTTCAATGGAACTAACAGCTTACATCCGTGTTCTCCGTCGCTGGTTCTGGCTCATTGGACTGGCTGTTGTTGTCTTTGGAAGCGCAAGTTTCGTGGTGGGGCGCACTCAGCCGCCGCGTTACGAAGCATCAACCACGATCCAGGTTGGTTCTTTTCTGAGCCTAGCTAACCCCAACACGGGCCTGATCCAGGTCGGCCAACAACTGGCGCAAAACTACGCGGCGATTGTGACGACCTACCCGGTGCTGGATGCCACCGTCAGGGAATTACAGTTGCCCTTTCCACCGGAAAAGCTGGAAAAACTGTTCCAGACGCGGATCATCCCCAATACGTCGCTGCTAGTCATTACGGTCACGTACACGGACCCCGTCGTGGTGGCCGACATCGCCAACAAACTGGCCGACCAGCTTATCGTGAACAGCCCGACCAATCTCACGACGGAACAGCAGGCTCAGGTCAGGCTGCTGCGCGAAGAACTCACCAGGGCGCAGGCGCAGCTCAAGAGTGCACGTGACGAACTGGATACGGTTGAGAAGAGTCTCAAAGAGAGCCTGCCGGCACAGGAAATAAAAGACCTGGAAGCACGCCGAGACGCGCTGAACACCCAGATCAATTCCTCGCAGGCCAACCTGGCGCAGCTCTCCAACACGCTGACGGCCCTTGAGCAGCAGAACTACTCCAACACGCTGACGATTGTGGAGCGCGCCCGAATCCCAACCAACCCCGTCGATTCAAATGTGCTGCTGACGACGTTGCTGGCGGCCCTGGTGGGCGCACTGCTGGCGGCTGGCGCGGGGTTCCTGATCGAGTACCTCAACGACAGTGTCCGCTCGCCCGCCGAAATCCTGCCGCTGACGGGCGTGCCGTTGCTGGGCAGCATTGCGTCGTTTGGGAAAAAGCGCACCTACAATGACAAGCTCATCGCCTGGACTGACCCCCGTTCGACGATTGCGGAAGCCTATCGCGGGCTGCGCGTCAACCTGATGTATGCCGCGACTAAAGATGAGGCAGAAGACAGGCGATTTATCTACATTGTGACCAGCCCCAACCCCACCGAAGGCAAAAGCGTGACAGCGGCCAACCTCGCCACCATCTTCGCCGGAACCGGGCTGCGGGTGCTGTTGATCGATGCGGATTTACGCCGTCCGGTGCAGCATCTGATCTTCGAGACCTCCAACACCTCGGGGCTGGCGAACATCCTATCGGGGCTGGTCTCCAAAGACAACGCGCTGGCTCCGCTCGTTAGCAGGCCGGAGGACAATTCGGCAGGCCAGGACAAGCGAGCCGATCTCAGCGCCCCCAGCGAACACCGGGGTGCAAGCGCCAAAACGCAAGACGAATTTTACCAGGCTTATGCGCGTCTGATGGTCGGACACCTGGCGCAGAAAACGCGCGTCCCTGGCCTGGACCTTATCCCGGCGGGGCCGCAGCCCGCCAACCCGGCTGAACTGCTGGGCACGCAGCAGATGCAAAAACTGATCCGCATGTTGTCGTCCGACATGAAGTACGACGTCGTCCTGCTCGACTCGCCGCCCGCGCTGGCCGTATCCGACAGCACGATCCTGGCCGGCATCGTCGGCGGCGAGGTGATCGTCGTGCTAGAAGCCGGACGCACCCGCCGCGCTGCCGCCGTGCGCGCCGTCGAGCAGTTCTCGTCGCTGTCAATTCCGGTGGCAGGTATTGTCCTCAACCGATTGAACCCGCGCGATGCCTACGCAGGCTATGGATACTACTATCACTACTACTATGGCTACTATGGGCCAAGCGCTCAGGAAGGCCCGCCGCCCGCCAACGGGCAGCGGCCTGTGCCAGCCCTGCCGACCAGCGCTCGTGGAGGCCGCCCGGAATCAGGTGGCACAAATGCGCAGCAGCCAAAGGATAGTGCTCAGGCCGATCATTCCGCCTAGCCAGGGCTTGATACCGCGCTGGCGCGTCGCACGTCGGTCATGCCCACGCTCCTCCAGCAGGACGCCGTCTGTGCCCCGTCGCCAAGCGTTGCACCGAAACTTCGTGTGGACGTTCGCCAGGAACGTCGTCTACGCAGCGTCCTGTTGGACCATGCTGGTCGTGCTGCCAAGCCCGGCACGCCGGAGATGGTGGGGTAGTTTGCGCTCACACTGGCCGTGACCGCCCCCTCCTGACGCTGCTGTACCAACCCGAAAATGCCAGCTACACA
>JAJPHV010000023.1 GCA_021325095.1 Chloroflexota bacterium
GGGGCGTGCGCAGTCATGGCCCTGGAAAGGGTTCCGGCAGACATTCGGGCGCAGGGCGGCGTGGCCCGCATGAGCGATCCGGACATGATCGTCCGCATTATGGCTACCGTAAGCATTCCTGTCATGGCGAAGTGCCGTATTGGTCATTTTGTCGAGGCCCAAATCCTGGAAGCGATTGGCATCGACTACATCGACGAGAGCGAAGTGCTGACCCCTGCTGACGAGGAGAATCACGTCAATAAGCACCGCTTCAAAGTGCCCTTCGTGTGTGGCTGCCGCGATCTGGGCGAGGCATTGCGGCGCATCAGCGAGGGCGCGGCGATGATTCGTACCAAAGGCGAAGCCGGAACCGGCGACGTTGTGGAAGCAGTGCGACATGCGCGCGCCGTTCAGGGAGAGATTCGCCACCTGACAGCCCTGGACGAAGACGAACGGTTTAGCTATGCCAAAAAGATACAGGCTCCCATCGACCTGGTGAACGAAGTCGCAACGACGGGGCGCCTGCCTGTCGTGAACTTTGCGGCGGGCGGCGTCGCCACGCCCGCCGACGCGGCGCTGATGATGCAGTTGGGAATGGACGGGGTCTTCGTGGGCAGTGGCATCTTCAAGAGCGGTGACCCGGCACGCCGCGCCAAGGCGATTGTCGAGGCTGTGACGCACTATAACGACCCGGCGGTCCTGGCCGAAGTGAGCCGGAACCTGGGCGAACCGATGGTTGGCATCAACGTAAGCGCCATGCCGAGCACCGAACGGCTGGCAGTGCGGGGTTGGTAGCCCATGCTGAAAATCGGTGTGCTCGCCCTTCAAGGCGATTTCGCTGAACACGCTCACATGCTGCGGCAAGTTGGCGTCCAGCCTGTAGAAGTTCGCCAACCTGCTCACCTGACTGAATTGCGTGGCCTGATCATCCCCGGCGGCGAAAGTACGACGATTGCCCGGCTGGCCCTGTCTGCCGGGCTGCTTGAGCCTTTGCGGGATTTTGCGGCGACGTACCCCACGTGGGGAACCTGTGCGGGAGCGATCTTCCTGGCAAGGCGTATCCGAGGCGAAGCGGCCCACCTGGGTGTCATGGACATCGTTGTCGAGCGCAATGCGTTCGGGCGGCAGATCAACAGCTTTACGCAGCCATTGGCGATCAACGGCATCGGCGGTGGCGATTACTGTGCCGTGTTCATCCGTGCGCCAGTTATCCGCGAGGCCGGGCCGCAGGTTGATGTGCTGGCACGCCTGGACGACGGGCGAATCGTTGCGGCGCAGCAGGGTCATTTGCTGGCGTCCGCCTTCCACCCCGAACTGACCGCAGATACTCGAATGCACGCCTACTTCGTGCGTTTGTGCCAGTAAGTGATTGACCTCACCCCCGTCCCCTCTCCAACCCGAGAGGGGAGCCGGAAAGCTGTTCCTGATGGGGTCATCTCCACATGCCAGCACCGCGCCAGAGAACTTTCGTGGCTCCGCTGCTATAATCTGTGCCCATAGTGCGGTACAGGAGAGGGCGCGGTGGGTGTAAGACTGGACTGGCAGATCGAGGCGGAACGCGCCTATGAGCGGGCAGGCGAAGACCCGAATGAGCGGCGGCGGCGGCGCCTCAAGCGGCTGCGCGTGCTGCTCTTTGTTGGCGTTGTAGCAGCATTCATCCTGGCAATCGGCGGGGCGATCTGGCTGCGCTTGTACACGGTGGACAACAAGCTGCGCCAGGATTTGATCAATACGGTGCAGGCCGAAACAGCGGCGCTGCGCATCGGGGACTTCGGCAGTTTCCTGGCTATACAACGGACGGCCCCTGGCGGAACGTGGTACGATGAGCAGAGCGCGCGCTTCAAACGCTACCAGGACTTGAAGACCAGCGCCGACTTCAAGCTGACGGGCAACGTGATCGACGCCACGGTGGACGGCCCACGCGGGCGCGTGCTGGTCGAGGAAGTGCTGGATGGTGTTCCTTACCGCACCGTGTGGTTCTACTGGCGCTATGGCGATGGCTGGCGGCACGTCCCCTCAGATTACACCTTTTGGGGAGATGACCGAACGATCACCGGCAAAGTATCCACATTGAAATACTTCCAGCTTGACACGACACTGGCCCAGGCACTGGCTCCGCGCCTGGATCGCTGGTGGTCGGAGGGCTGCGGCTACCTGGGCTGCCGCGAGCAGCAGAAATTCAGTGCCGAGATCATTGCCGACCCGATTGGGCAGGTGCGTTGGGACGACGTGCGGCCCAACACCTTGATCATCCCCTCGCCGCTGGCTGCCGGGGACCGCGCCCGTGCGGACGTTGCACTGCCGGAGAACGTCGAGGACGCCGTGGCGCTGAAGGTGGCCGAACGGCTGTTTGACATCGCAACAGGGAATTTACGGCCTATCCAGACTGCGGACGCGGCCTGGATGCGCCAGATAACGATTGAATGGCTGGCTGCAACCTTCACCGGGCGCGGCGATCCGGAGCGGCTCAGTTTCATCCAGAGCCTGCGTGACCATTATGGGCCGCCCGCGCTGATTGCCGTCGTGCAGGCACTTTCGCCGAGTGCGGACATCAGCATTGTCGGGACAGCGCTCAAGCAGCCTCTCGAAACGCTGGCAGTGGACTGGCGGACTTTCTTCCAGCGGCGGCTCGACATCGAGAAGGTACTGCTGGAACGCCGGGACTTTGCCAGTTATCAAAGCCTCTGGGATACGGCCAACCCGCAGGCCCTTGAGCAGATGCGGCTGCGCATGGGCCTGCCTGCCCGATCCACACCCCAGGTGCAGGCCATTGCCATCAGCCCCGGCCCGGATGGGGTGGCGCGTGCCAATATCCAGGTTTCGCAGGATGGCAAGCCGGGCATCGTGACCTTCAGGCTGGTGAATGGGGCCTGGAAGCGCCTGTCGTGAAGTAAGCCATCACGAAGCGGTCTCGCCCGGCCAGTCCCGGCGCGGCCAATCTGGATGTGTCGAGGGCCAACAGCTTGAGCGTGTTCCCGGCCAGCCAGCCCCGAAGCGTATCCACCTCCAGGACGCTGTAGGTGGTGATCAGGACGGAACCCGGATCGGCCAACCAGCCAATGAGATGATTCAGCGCAAATTCCCAGGCGGCGGGTTGGCGTGCTACATCGGGGTGGCGTACCAGGATCAGGTCGAAGCGGGCGCGCAGCGGGAGGTGCATCAGGTCCGCTTGTACGGGATGGATGGCACGCTTGTTGGTTTGGCGAAGCGTGTGAAAATCCAGATCGAGGCCGACCAGCAGGGTATCGGGCGACCAGCCACTTTCGTAGTAGGCTGCCGCATCCCGGCAGTCGCCGCAGCCCAGATCGAGCACCCGGCGAGGCGGCGGCAACTGCCGTAGAACGCTGATCAGGCGCGCCGTGCCGTCATTCATGCTGCGTTATCCGGCGTCGCCCATCCATTCCAGCAGAAAGGGATTGCTCATTCGCTCGCGGCCAATGGTGGTGGTCTGCATGTGGCCCGCCGCAACGGTGTATTCGTCGCCCAGGGGCAGCAATTTGCCGACGATGGACTTCATAAGCGTGTTGTAATCGCCGCCCGGCAGATCGGTACGGCCTATGGAGCCGAGGAACAGACAGTCCCCGCTGAAGACGACGGCGTGCTCGTGCGAGACGTAGCTGACGTGTCCTGGCGTATGGCCGGGCGTGAACAGCACATCCAGGCGGATCGGGCCGACCTGGATCGTATCGCCCTCGTCCACGAAGCGGTCCGGCGGCGGCGCAGGCGGCACGCTTGTCCCGATAAAGGTTTGCGCGATCTGGGGCAGCGTTTCGAGCAGAGGTAAATCGGCTTTGTGCATCCGGTAAGGCGCGCCGGTGGCCGTTTTCAGATCGCCAAGCGCCAGGACGTGATCAAAGTGGGCGTGGGTGAGCAGGATTTCCCGAATCGTCCAGCCCTCGCGTTCCGCCACCGCCAGGATTTCGGGCGCGCTGTCCGCCGGGTCAATCACGACCGCGTCGTGGGTCTGCTCATCGCCCACGATGTAGCAGTTGGTCTGCACCAGCCCCAACGTCAGCATGTGGATTTTGAGAGTCATCCAACCCCTGTCTCAGTCCGTTCCGACGGAACGGCGCAACGTGGTCGGGTAAGGGATTTCCTGCGGCCAGACATTCTGTTCGCTGAGGGTCGTGAGGCAGGACAGGCAGCTCCACAGGCGGACGGCTGCGGGCAGCCCAAGCGCAAGCGCAGTCTCCAGGGGCCAGTACTGTACACCCAGATATTCAAATTCACTCTTATGTTTGCACGTCGGGCAGGTGGCAATGCGTCGTTCGGCCATGATGCAATCCTGTTGATGATGTCGGCAGCCTTTGGAGACATGCACTCACCCTGTATTATAATGCAGAATGGGATGAAGGTGACGAACACAATCCATCCTTCAACTTTTGGTCGTAGCATCAGCAAGACATTAATTCTGAGTTAATGGGAAGAACCCGCCGATGGCCGGAATCACCTTTCACTACCGCTGGCGCTGGTCGCTGCGTTCCGATGTGGCAAGCCTGTGGCCCTACGTCTCGGACACGGATCGGTTCCGGGCAGTGACAGGTTTCCCCGCAGCGGCCTTCACCGAGGAGCCATTGCCGGAAGGCGGTTCGCGGCGCATTGGGCGGATGCGCAAATATGGCTTTCCAATTGTCTGGGAAGAGATGCCCTTCGAGTGGATTCGGGAACGCGAGTTCAGCGAAGTGCACAACTACCTGGTCGGCCCGCTCAAATACATCCGCATCAGCACGCGGCTGGATGCCCGCGACGACGGTGGAACCGACCTGACCTATGAGGTCTGGGCGCAGCCCGGCAACATCCTCGGCTACCCAGGCATCCCGATCCAGATCGGGCTGTTGCAGCGCTATCTGTTCGGGCGAGCCTTCCGGCAGATGGACGCCTACGTTCAGGCCAGCGCGGCGCGGCCCTTCCAGACCACGCGCACGCCGATCAGCCCGGCGGGCCGGGCACGCCTGCGCGAGTTCAACACGGCCCTGACCAGTGCGGGTGACGATCCGGCTCTGGTCAGCCGCCTGATTGAGCACATCAGCAACGCGCCGGATGACCAGTTGTTCCGGATGCGCCCGTTCTACTTCGCCACGCTCTGGGACGCAGACCGTTACGCCACGCTGGAATTGTTCCTGCGCGCCACCAGACTCGGTCTGCTTGACCTCTCCTGGGATATGCTTTGCCCCGAATGCCGGGGCGCCAAGCACCGGGCGCAGGGCCTCCATGACCTTTCGCACGGCGCGCACTGCCCATCCTGCAATATCGATTACGAGGTGGATTTTGCCCGCTCCGTCGAGGCGACCTTTCAGGTCAATTCGTCGATCAAGAAGATCGTGCGCAACGAATACTGCGTCGGCAGCCCCCAGAACACGCCGCACATCCTTTTGCAGCAGTACCTTGCGCCGGGCGAAAAGCGCATCCTCAAATTGCCGCTCGAAGTGCGCCGCTACCGCTGGCGTGCGCCGATGATGGCCGGGAAGAGCATTACGCCGCGCACACTGGCCGATATGACGCAGATGTCACGCGGGCGGGCGCTGCTCGAAGCCAGCACGGACACCAAAAACCAGGTGTGCGCGGTGATCCTGGACGAGAGCGGACTGCACCTGCTGCCGGACGAGATCGGCGCGGGTATGGTGACATTCACGCTCCAAAACGACACGGACCGGCCACAGGTGGTGCTGCTTGAGCAAACCGAATGGTCGGACCAGGCCAGCACCGCCGCTGAAGTGACCTCGCTACAAACCTTCCGCGATCTGTTTTCGAGCGAAGCACTACGCCCCGGCGAGTCGATCAGCGTGGAAAGTCTGGCGATCCTGTTCACTGACCTGAAAGGCTCGACGGCCCTGTACCGCACGGTGGGCGATGCACCTGCCTTCCGGCGGGTGATGGATCACTTCAGCATCCTGCGCGACGGCGTGGCGCGGCATCACGGCGGGCTGGTCAAAACGATTGGCGACGCGATCATGGCCGTCTTCCGTGACCCGGCGGATGCGGTCACGGCGGCGCTGGACATCCTGGACGGCATCCAGGAATATAACGCCGGGCATCCCGCCGCGCCGTTGGTGCTCAAGATGGGCATCCACCAGGGCGCGTGCATCGCCGTGACGCTGAACGAGCGGCTGGACTACTTCGGCTCGGTGGTCAACCTGGCGGCGCGGCTGGAAGGGCAGAGCCAGGGCGACGACGTGGTGATCTCCGAAGCAATTGCCAGCGACCCGACAGTCAACGAAGTCTTGCAGGAGCGCGGCGTGCAGGTCGAAGCCTTCACCGCGACGCTGAAAGGCTTCTCCGAGTCGTATTCGCTGCGCCGTCTGACACCGGGCCGAACGCCGCAAGTTGCCGCGCCAGCCAGCACGAATGGCGCGGCGTAAGCGCCAGGGCGATTGACATCCGCCATCGCGCTCACTACAATCTAGGCGGTTTCAGGCGCGCTAGAGGGAGTACGGGGCGAGGTAGGTGCTCCGTGCTTCTTTTCCCTGTCTCACTTCCTCTGTCTCACAAGGAGCCAACAACAATGGCATCAAATATTCCTGCCGATTTGAAATACACCCGCACCGACGAGTGGATCAAGCTGGACGGCGACGAAGCGCTGATCGGCGTCACGGATTACGCGCAGAATGCACTGTCCGATGTCGTGTACGTGGAACTGCCCGAAGTCGGCGCATCGTTCAAGGCAGGCGAGAGCTTCGGCACAGTGGAAAGCGTCAAGGCGGCCTCGGACATGCACATGCCTATCGGCGGCATTGTGACCGCCGTCAACAAAGACCTGGAAAGTGCCCCGGAAAAGGTTAACCAGCAACCCTACGAAGCCTGGTTCATCAGGATCAAGCCCTCCAACACCGCTGAACTCGATTCCCTGTTGGACGCAGCGGCCTACGGGAAGTACTGTGACGAGCGCGGGTAAAAACGCGGTATTGTTTTTACTCTGGCAGCGCTGCGTGTTCGCCGCTGGAGTCTGGCTGTGCGCGCTGCTGTCAGCGTGCGGCAGCGCGGCCACCGAAGTGCCGCTCTCGGACGCCAGCCCTACACTCCGCCCGGCGGTGGCTACCGCCAACGTCGGCAACGCCACAGAGCCGGTGGCAACTGCCCCGGCCACGATCACCCCCGACCCCAGCACGGTGCTGGTCTGGTGGCCGTCGGCGCTCTACCCCGGCGATCAATCCGTTGCCGCTGCCCTTCTCCACCAACAGGTGAACTCGTATCAGTCATCGCAGGCCAGGACGGTACGGCTGCGCATCAAACGTGCCGACGGCGTGGGCGGGATCTACCAGACGCTGCGCAGTGGCAGTATTGTTGCGCCTTCGGCCATGCCTGACCTGACCTTACTGCGACGCGGCGACCTGGTGCAGGCCGCCAGCGCCAAGCTGATCGAACCCATCGCTCCGCGTATTTTCAGCGCAGATGACGTGTTCACCCCGGCAATGATGCTGGGGCAGGTGCGTGGCGTGCAGTACGGCATTCCATACGCATTGGAAGTGCAGCACGCGGTGTATCGTTCGTCGGTCATTCCGACGCCACCGCACACCCTGGACGATGTGCTGCGAATCGGCCAGCCATTCCTGTTTCCGGCCAGCGCATCCAAAGGGGTCAACGTGACCTTTCTGGCACAGTATCTGGCAGCGGGCGGGCGCATCGCCACCGATAAGGGCGCTGCGACCCTGGATCGTGCACCGCTGGTGACGGTGCTGCATTTTTACGAACAGGCGCTCGAAATGAAAATCGTCGGTCCGCAGTTGCTCGATTACAGCAGCGCAGCACAGTACTGGCCGCTGTTCGCAGCCGGGAAAGCCAGCCTGATCCAGATCGATTCGACCAGCTATCTGGCGATGCGGGCCAGCACCCCGGCGATCTCGGCAACGATGACTCCTATTGCCTCGCCGGGCGATTCCACGCTTTCGGTGCTGGACGGCTGGATGTGGGTCGTGACGACTGCCGATCCTGACAAGCAAGCCAGGGCATTTGGCGTGCTGGCCTGGCTGATGCAGGCCGATCAGCAGGGGCTGTTGCTGCACGAACTGGGGGTCTTACCGTCACGGCGTTCTGCCCTGCAACGTTGGGCGGACGATCCGTATGCGCAGTTCGCGCAATCGCTGCTGGAACTACCCGCTGTACCGCCCCTCGACATGGTGGACGCTTCAGTCGCCACTGCACTGCAAAAAGGCTTTGAGGACGTCTTGCTGGGCCGCAAATCGGCGGAAGTCGCAGCCGACGACGCCATAGCCCAGGTTACGGGCACGCCATAGAATACAGCGCATTCCCCACCGGGCTAAAGCCCGGTGGGGAATGCGCCACGTCTCCTTTCTCCAACGAACGAACACTTGCACAAACGAACAACGTGTGATGTGATTCGCTTCAGTCCGCCCGGA
>JAJPHV010000065.1 GCA_021325095.1 Chloroflexota bacterium
GTTTCCAGTTGAGGTCGTGAGTTGGTTAGGGTTTTTGTGTTCATACCCCTATCCTACCTCACGTCCTCCTTGCTCCCTGGTGCGAGATAATCTCACCTCTCTACCCCAGATCGTCCACAGAGTCAATCCTCCACCTGTAGAACATGGAACGCGAGTCGTTTCCACAACTACTGCCCGTCTGGGACGCACTCATGCCCGCCATGCGGTCATCATGCCGCCTGGCAGCGGCATGAACCCGGCCCACGCCGCGCGAACTTGTGAGCGCGTAGACCGCTGGTGAAGCACGTCAGTGCTGAACCGTGCGCGTCGTGGGTGGGTCGCCAGTTAAAAACTGGCCTCCTCAAACGCCGGAGGGGGCTGATGTGCCGCGCTCACGCGCGCCACCCCGCGTCGCTCTTGTGGTGCTTCAGCGGGTGTCGGCACGGTGTACCCTGCCGACACGGACCACTCATACCCACAACTTCGCTTTTGGTGCGATTTTACACTGGTTTCGCGCGAGGTGAAAATGCGCTCACTGGTTGATTCCAGCACCGCCCTCTACTACTGAATCGAAGCCGCCTCAAAGAAGAATTTTGTCCTCCATAGCCACTGCTGCTTGTGCTTCCGGTGTACGCCATTGTCTTCCCATTGCTCGCAACCCGTACGACACTGTCTTCCCACCCGATTTTCGGCTCAGTGAGGCGTTCCTAACGAGGTGTCCACTCACAATGGACACTTTTCTGTTGGGTGTCCACCGCTGATGGACACCCGCTTTGGAGCCGCACAAAGTGCATATTTCCGGCACTTGCAGTGACTTCAAATAGCATAAAGGCCGACAGGCGCGATGGATGTGGCGCTTTCCGGTATCCTCTCAAAATTGATCCCCTGCGACTCAAAATTGATCGCCTGATCCGCACAATTTTGAGCAGTTCCATTCGACCACACGGGTATCCTGTCTTCATCCATTCAGCACGTTCTTTGACAGGAGTACGCCATGTTCAACCAGACAAAACCCAAATCACGTTTCTGCGGCTTCCGGCTTACCGAGGAAGAACATGACCGGCTTGCCAGGGCCGCCCATCTGGAACGCCGCAAAATGGCCGACCTGGTGCATCTCATCGTGGCCGAGGCGCTCGACCGCTACGCCAGGCGACTGGCCGAGGAAGAAGCGCACGAAGCGAAAGACCAGGGCCAGGCATGAAGATACTCACCTTATCACGACAAGACGCCTATGCGCTCTCGCGGGCGCTGGTCGGCTGTCCCTGGGTAGACCAGCCGGTGAGTTCGCTGGTCTATGCTATGCTTACCCGGCTCGATCTCAAGAAGCCCGATGAGATGGCCTTCTTGAGGCAAATCCTGGGAACCGACCTGATGCGGCAAGTTCTGGCGGCAGATCCGCAGAGCGAACCGCCGAGTGACACAGAAGCAGACACGATCATTGCCCCCTCGCTGCCCCAGGACGCTAGGCCGACTCCTGAACAGGCGGACGCAGCAGCTACTGTGGGCGGCTGGCTGAAAGACTGCGTCCAGTGAGCAGGCAGCGCCGCCAACGAAACGCCACTGCTGTTCCATGAAGGGGTCGGCCTGTACCTGGCAGCGATTGCCATTGGGCAGCGGCTCCATATCAACACCCCTGGCGGCAGCAGGTCTATCCCAATCTTTATATCATGACCGTGGCCGTTTGACCTACTTCCGCAAGTCCGCCGGGTTAAGCCTGGCTCACGAACTGGCCCAGGCATCCATGCCACACATGATCCTGCCTCAACCGGGCAGCCCGGAAAACTTCATGAACATGCTGGGCGGCGTGCTGCCGCCCAACTTCGACACCATCCCCGCCCCAGACCGGGAACGCCTCACCAAAGGCAATGTCTTCGCCGCGCAGCGCGGCATCCTGCGCGACGAACTCTCCGCGCTCTTCAAGTCGATGGGCCGCGATTACATGGCCGGGTTGAAGGAACTGATCATGCAACTTTACGATTGCCCAGCCTATCTGGATTCCAACACCAACAACCGGGGTATCGTCGTGATCCGGGATACAGCGCTGAGCATCCTCGGCGCAGCCACGCCCGCCGAACTCAGCACGGCATTGACGGTGAATGACTGGCACAACGGCAACCTGGCTCGCTTTGCCCTGCTAACGCCGGAGGTCGATTATGCCACCCGGCCTGCGCAGAAAGCCAGTATCGCGCCGGATCACCTGGTCGTTCGGTTGCGGGATTTGCATGAGCGTTTACCAAAACCTTTGCTGCCCGGTGAGCAGAGTGACTTTTCAGGCTGGTCGCTGGTCGCCAACGTCTGGGATTACTGCTTTGCCTATGAGCAAGCGCTGCGCGCCATGACCGCCCCCGACAGCGCTCTGGATGATCGCCTGCGTGCTACCTATGGCCGCTTACACGTTCAGGGTTTGAAGATCGCCATCTGTTTGGCCGCGCTGGATTGGGCTGACAGCAGCCGCGACGAGCGCCCTATCGTGCAGCCTGCTCACTGGTTCTGGGCACAGCAGATCGTCGAGACCTGGCGCGCATCGGCGCACCGGTTCCTGCATGACTTGGCCGAGAGCGAGGAAACGCGGCTGGAAACACGCATCCTGCGCTTGCTGAACGCCCATCCCGAAGGCTTGAGCCTGCGTAGCATCTACAAGCATTTTCGTGCGCCGCGCAAAGCCGTGATGGAAACGCTCCACGCGCTCGAACAGGATAACCAGATCAGGCGCGTGACCGCTTCACCGGACGGACGCCCCGGCCCCAGGCCCGATCTTTACTGCCCCAAATACTGAGCGATCCTGGGGAAACCCATCCCCAGGATCGGCGATCTTGGGAACCTGGGTATCGACGTGGACAAGATCGGTTGTTGGTAACGACGCTTACCAGGGAGTCATCACCTTTGAAGACACGTACTGTCTATTGTCCGCCCCCGGCAGAGGCGGTGGCAGCCTGTGCACGCAAAATTTGCAAGGAACTGGGACAGGGGGCGGATGAGACGTTCAATACGCCCGATGTCATCTGGGGATTCACCGAATTTGTCAACATCTCCAACGCGATTGCTGCCCACCGGCTCAACCAGGAGGCGAATGCAGAACCGGTCGAATCTGAAGTTGACACCATTCCTGAACGGCAGTAAGCTTGTCGGTGATGCGAGTATCGAGGTGCAGCGAACACCTCGACACTCTAGCCGATGCACTAAGGTACCTAGCGCAGCGACCTCCGCCAGACTCTATCCGGTCGGTGGCTGATGTGCTACTGATTCAAGGAGAGTCTGAAATGTCCCCAAAATCCAATTCCCGTAACGTCGCCCTGTGTTATGTTCGCCTGTCGATGACCCAAACTGCCGACGATGACAACAGCCCGGAGCGGCAGCGCGCCAACTGCCAGGCATACTGCGATTTCCGAGGCTGGACCGCCGAATTCTATGAAGATACCGATGGACACAAGTCCGGGCGCAAGGAAGAGAGTCGTCCCGCGTGGATGGCGCTCAAGAACCGCATCGCCGATCCCGATGTCGTCGCGCTGGTAGCGAATGAACTGTCACGCTTTCACCGCAAAGGCTTCCGCATGGGCCATCTCCTGGAAATGTGCAAGGAACACGAGCTTGAACTGGTGAAGGCTGGGGAAAAGAAAAGCCTCGACATCAACGATGTCACCGTGTCCATGTGGATCATGATGGAGGCGCTGTTCAACGAGTATTACGCGGAAGACATCGCCCGCAGGCAGCGTGAAAGCGCCCGTTACCGCAAAGCCAAAGGCATCGTGGTCGGCGGCATTCCTTTCGGCACCATCCGGCCCCGGAAAGACGGCAAAAGCGGGTTCCTGGAACGCAGCCCGTATGGAGTCTGGTTATTGCCTGATGGTACATTCACGGAAGGCCACCAGGATGATACCCCACCTGACGGCGCAGTCTGGCGCAGCTATGTCGATGCCGCCGAACGGGTGTTGAGGCTGTACGGGCAGAACCTGCATGGTCGCCGCAAGATTGCCCAGACGCTTAACCGGGAAGGCTACCGCTTCCGAGATGCAACCGGCCAGCCTGCCTTCTTCAAGGCGGAAAATATCCGGGGTATTGTAGCGAACTGGGTGGAGTACGGTGGCGCAGTCGTCGGCAGCCGCGCCAAGAACCGCCGCGCGAAAAACGTGACCCCGGAGACCGTTGCCCTCAATCCTGAACGCGCAATCTTCGACGTTGATTTGTGCTACCAGGTGGGCCGGGTTCGCATGATCCGCTCGCGGGATGTGAAGCATACGCCCGATTTCGCCGTTCACGCCGATTCAGCCATCTACCCGCTGTCCAAAGTGGTCTTTTGCGCTCACTGCGAGCGGTTGGCCGTCGAGCAGGAAAATCCATCGCTGAAAAGCTACCTGACAGGTCTCCATGCCAGTCGTAACAACCCGCGCTACCGGCACAAGGAAATCAGCCACGATTGCGGGGCGATGAACAAATCTGTCCTGGCCGAGACGTTGGAAAATGACTTTGCCCGGCTGGTGAGCCATCTGGCGGTGAAGCCCGAAACGCTGCCGGTCATGGCAAAGTGGTTTGCCGAGATTAACCAGGAACAACAAACGCCGGATCAGCGCGCCGAAATCCTGGCCGAAATTGCCGAGTGGAAACAGCGGATGAAGAACGCTGATACGATGTTCCGCCGGGCACGTCTCAGCGAGAGCGAATGGGAACAGGACGTGCAGGAATGTGAACACCAGATCGCTATGCTGGAGGCCAAGCTCAGCGAACAGGCCGAAATCCGCATGATGCTGGAAATCACCGCCAACCGAATTGCCGACATGCAAACGAACTGGTATGACGCAACCCCGGCAGACAAACAGGCATTTGTTCACAGCCTGTTTTCCGAGATTATCTACGACCTGGAAACGCGGCGGATTGTTGGATTCAAAATGAAACCCTGGGCTGAGTCATTCCTACAGCTCAGGGTTGGTTTGGAAGAATTTTATCAGCAGCAGATGGGTGAAAATGCTGCGGAACCCTTGTATACTGCTGTGCTCCCGGAGGGATTCGAACCCCCGACGCCAGGTTCCGAAGACCTGCGCTCTATCCCCTGAGCTACGGGAGCATTCAATGCATGGCGGATAGTATACTGACTCGGCACGTCGTGATCCAGCCCGAACCCATCGCTTACCAGGGTTCACCCAGACTTTTCATACGGTCTACATGCGTCTGAATCTGCATCTGGAGCCATTCGGCGAAGCTCTGGTTGATGGGGGTAAATGCAGTCGTGTCGAGTGTGCCGTGATAGCGATAGACCGGGGAATTGTCGCCCTGCGACAGCCGTAAGAATGTGAATACGTAGTTCTGACTCATCCAGAACACAAAGGCATCGTCTGGGAGCGGTTGCGGAAAATTGTTGCTGGACAAAAGGTTCTTGGCCTTGTCTTTGAGCGATGGCAAATCGTCAGGCAGCCAATCTGATCCTAAGAGTATTCCGGCTCGGCTCTGCCCCATCCACAACAGAAACTCGCGGTATGGCCCCGGAAAGATAATGCCTAACTGCTTTTCCAATGCCTGTACCTGGTCGGGAGTGCACGCCTCGGGTCGAACAGTGAAATTGAGGCCATCAAACAAGGCTTTGACGTAATCCAGGTGCATAGTGTGCGCTTGCCCTCCGGGCGGGTGTGAATGTAACGGGAAAGACCACTGTACAATGAGGACGATTATCGCGTTTTCATCCCGTCATGCAAATCGTTGCCAGGAAAAAGCGGTGAGGCGCTCAAGACCGCGCAATGGGCAGGTCCACGAAAAAACAAGAGCCTTGTCCTTCCTGGCTTTGAACCCAGATGCGCCCATTATGCGCATCAATGATGGACTTTGCCAGGCTCAGGCCCAGCCCTGTGCCAGGAATGTTGATGGTTTCGCTGGTGCGCACTCGGAAGAAAGGCTGGAACAACTTTTCTAAAGCCCCAGACGGGATGCCACAGCCATTATCAGCGACCTCAATGCGGGCATGGTTGCCTTCCTGGCGCAAGGTCACCTGGATAGTACCGCCGGGTGCGGTGTATTTGATGGCATTATCAAGCAGGTTGCGAAGCGCTTCACGGAGCTGCTCCACGTCTCCATCGATTGTTAGTTCGTCCGGAAGCAGTTCGATGGATAAGGTCTGCTCCTTGTCCGCAGTCTGAGTCTCATATTCTGCGACAATCTCTTGCAGGAAAGACTTCAATTCGATTGACTTTAGGATGAGTTGCCCGGCCTTAGCCCTCTCCAGGTCGAGCAAATCGGTGATGATGCCAAACATTCGGGTCGTACATTGCAGAATGGCGTTCAGGTAGGTTCTCTGTTCCTCGCTGTTGGGCAGGCCCAGCAGCATTTGCGTATAACTGACAATGATGCTCAAGGGATTCTTGAGGTCGTGAGACGCCATCCGCAACATCCGGGTTTTCAGTGCGTCGAGTTCTTTCAGTGAAGAGATGTCGTTCAACATCAGGACCCACCCGGCCTGATTATCTTGCAAAGGCGCGCCCTGCAAAATGAACGCTGACGGGCCGATATGGATATCGCATCGGAACGTCTCGCCGCGCTGGAGCATCTGCTGAATAGAGTCGATCAGATCCGCCGAAACCTGGACGTTTCTCATCACAGACTCGATGGAGGGGTGTTCCAAGCCTGGCTCTAGCTTGAAGAGCCTGAGGGCTGCCGGGTTGGCCCGGAGCAAGTTGTTCGAGGGACTCAGCACCAGGATCGCATGCGGTGCACTCGCAAGAATGGCCTCCAGCAGGGCGTTCCTTTGCAGCAATTCCCGCTGGAAGATATGCGCCTTGCTCATCTCACGAAGGACGAGTTCGATACCTGCAAATTGGCCGTCGGCAGTTTTGGTGGTGATACCTGAACACGTCACACGGATCGGTTGGCGGCTGTGGTCAAAAAGGCTTAATTCACGTTCGCGCACTGCCCCACTGGTCTGCACATCCTGGAAGAACCGAGCGGCCTCTACTTGATCTGCCCACATTGCGGCGGGTAGCGGCAGATTGATCATCTCCAGAAGGCTAGGGATGCCCATCATTTCCAGGAAATAGGAGTTTGCATACACGACACGCCCCTCAGCGTCCAAAGAAAGGATCGCATCAGGTGCGTTGTGCTGGTCATCCAGATCGGAGACGGCGTGTTGCAGGAGATTCTTTTCTAACAGTGTACGGGTATGGGCAGCCCTCAGGGCTTCAAGCTCGCGCTGCGTTTTTTCTACTTCACTTTGACTGCTCACTTGAGGTGGTGCTTTGTCATCCATGACTCAAGTTGCAAACCCCTTAGTTTCTTGTTCGTGAGCTGAAGTGAGTGTCGATATGCGTCCTTTCTCAATTATTGTATAACAGAAGACAATGGAGTGTCTATGTGTGGATTATAAAAACGCCACGAAAAGCGTTGTCGGGCGACAGTACCAAGCAGTGATCCAGTTGTTCGGGGTGGCAGCCTGGTGCTACCACCCGACAACGTCGCGCAGGTGGTTGGCAACCAACCAGGTGGTTGCTTCAAAGAAACCGTAGGTCCGGCGCACTGCGCCCGGCGGCAGTTTCCCTACCGGATCGCTGGTCGCTGCCCAGATCGTGGTTTCGAGTTCCTCAAGGCGATTCAGCGTTTCCCCAGGCGTTGTCGGGACAGGCACATCGGCATAACCTCTGTGTTGCCCGCTGGGGAAGGTCACAGCCTGTCGTGGCAGGTGCGGCATCACGCCGAGAGCGATCAACGCATGTTGATATAGAATTATCTGTCCACTCAACCGTTCAAGCGGTTCGTCGGTGGTCCAGCGCAACCCGATTTCGTCGAGCCAGCTCCAATCGATCAAGTAGTCGATCAGGGCGCGCAGTTCAGAGGCCAGTGTCAGGTCAGAGGTGCGCAGGGCCAGCATGAAGCCTTCACGGGTATGTGTCAGATGCTCCAGGATGCGATTCAAGGCTGCTCGTTGTTCGGCAGAGGGTTCGACTTCAGGGTTTTGCAGGCCACTGAACAACATCCGATTAGCATCGAGGGCGGCAATCGTCAGGAGACGGAGCGTGCGCCGGGCATCCTCAAGGTTGAGCAACTCCGACATCAGAGGACACTCCCAAACCATCAGAAAGCGATCAACATCGGTCTTTCTTCGAGCGAAGCTCATTCTTTCGCTCGGTTGTCCCTTACAGTAGTGCAAACAAAACTGAGTGTCAAGTGGGAATGCTTCCGGATTATCAACACCTCGGAATGAGGATAAAGTCGTAGCAGTAGCAGAGGCTGTGGATATGTTGATAACTCAACTCAAACCAGGCGCTAACGTTTTCTATACCCCTACTAATGGGGGCGAGGCGCTTCCACCCGCCCACAGGTAGGGATAAGGCGTTGCCAGACTGTCCACATCGTTCTGTGGATAACGTGGCTCGTTATCCACAGAGTTCACAGCGGCGCACCTCGTGCATTATCGAGGTGCATTATCGGGCCGACCAGCACGGCCTCAGGCAAGGGTGGCACAAAGGTGGATCAGGCCACCGGTGGTCTGGAATAGCCATGCGCCAGGAGCAGATTATAAAGCAGTTATCCACAGCTTGTCCACACCATAATTGGAGTTATCCACAGCTTGTCCACAGCCGTTCAATTGGGCAGTTTGGTCTGCATAAACGTCAATGGATTAACCCACACGCCGTTGACGGCAATCTCCCAGTGGACGTGCGGCCCGGTGCTGCGTCCGGTGTTTCCGCTCAAGCCGATCACGTCGCCCTGCAATACGAACTGCCCCGGCACGACGTACCGCTCCGAGAGGTGGGCATATTCGCTGTAGATGCCCCAGCCGTGATCGATGACGACGTTGTTGCCATGAATATCCAGTGGCCGCGACAGCACAACCCGTCCACTGGCGGAGGCCAGAACAGGCGTGCCCGCCGGGGCGCGAAAATCATAACCCGTGTGCCGCCGCGTGACCGTACCATTATAGGTGCGGAAGCTGCCGAAGGGTGAACTGAGCGGCCCATTCACTGGCGGGGTGAACATACCTTCCCAGTAACGTACAGGCGTCACCAGGCTGTAGGTATTCAGCAGACGAGTATCTTCACTCTGCTGCACATCGTCACGCAGCAAGTTGAGTTTGTTGGCGGGCATGATGAGTTGCGTCGGGTCTTCCGCAATGAATTGGCCTGAGGCCACCTTGAGCGTGCCCTCCCAGGTGGCCGTCGAACCATTTCGCCGGGTGACGGTGATCTGTAGCGGATAGTCCTTGATGCGCTGTTCCATCGGCACGGCCAGCAGACACACAAAGCCCTGGCTGGTCGGGAAAAACGGGTAGGTGCGATCCAGCGCCGACGCCACAGCCGCCGCGATGTCCGGGCCAGTCAAGAGGATCACGCCTGCCGTACCCTGGCGGATGTAGTCGAAATCGAGCTTGACAACCGTTGGCTGCTCCGCGCCGGCGCGCGTCAGCAGGCCAAGAACCGCCAGCAAAGTAATCAGCGATGAGAAGATACGCTTGTGCTTGATGACCAGTGCAAACAATGCTTGACACCCGCTCCATAATCGACCCGTTACCGAAGGCGTCCATACTAGCACGCCGAACGATGGTCAGCAATTGCAAGTTTTGCTCAGAAGTCAGGAGGTGGCTTCCAGTTCCCTCAACGTCGCTTCCAGACTCGCCACATCCAGCGGGCCATACACGATGCGCTTGATCAGCCCGTCTCGTCCGACAAAATACGTGGACGGCAGCCCGCGCACGCGGTACAGGCTGGCAAGCGAACCATCCCGATCAATCACCAGGTCGTAGGTCAGGCCAAACTGGGCCTGCCACGCCAGTACGGCGGCAGGCGCTTCGCCGTTGTCGATCCCGACAATGTGCAGCCCGCGAGCACGATGGGCTATGTATGCGGATTGCAAAAGTGGCATCTCACTCAGGCATGGGCCGCACCAGGTCGCCCAGAAATTGATGATGACGGGGCTGCCGTGCAGAGCAGCCAGCGAAAACTGCTTGCCCGCAACCGTCCACCCATCGACGGGCGGGGCCAGCGCACCCACTTCTGGTGCAACAGGCATTGCCTGCGAGGTATAAGGCACTACAGCATTGGCGCGAGTGCGTTCTGGCAAGCCCGCCCCGGCGATCAGCGCCAGGGCCGCCGCCAAGCACAATGCTGCAAGCAGCAGACGGAGGGAGCCGGACATGGGTTTACCGCGCAGAGACTCCGGAGACCTAAATTCACGAAAGTATACGTGGGGCGGGGCGCTTGATACAAGTGTCAGAAGGTGGCGACGACAGCCACCCCGCCCCGCGAAACTCTCTCCGAGCACATGTGTTACTTTATTACAATCACTCGATATTTAGCCCTGATCTGAGGTAATGTTCTTTGCTTGGAACGTGAGCACCGATCTGCAACCAGCCATGTTTGGCGCATTTCGAGCAGTTGATAACTCCTAAAGGATTTGACGCTATGGAATGGTCACGCAAAGGACTCGCCCGCGTCGTCGTTACCGGGATGGGCGCGGTAACATCACTTGGTCCTGTCGATAGTTTATGGGAAAGTCTGAAGGCTGGCATTTCCGGAATCCGCCGCATTCGTTCGTTCGATACTTCCCACCTGCCAGTCAAGGTCGCCGGGCAGGTGACGGACTTTGACCCGACTCCGTACATTGAGCATAAAGAAGTACGGCGCATGGCGCGTGCGTCGCAGTTTGCCGTCGTCGCCGCTAAGATGGCGATAGCCGACGCGGGGCTGACCGATGAACAGTTGTGCGCCGAATCAGAGCGGACGGGCGTGGCGGTTGGTTCCGGGCTGGGCGGCTATGAAGTGCTGGCTGAGCACACCCATCGCTACCTGACGGTAGGAGGTCGGATCAATCCATTTGCACTGGTCAGTGGTCTGCCGAATATGCCCGCGCATTACGTCAGTCGCTACGCGCACGCCACCGGGCCGATCAGCGCCCTCTCGACGGCCTGCGCAACAGGCACACAGTCCATCGGCGACGGTGTGGACATGATCCGGCTTGGTCAGGCCGACACGGTGCTGGCGGGCGGCGTGGAGTCGGTGCTGACCGACTACGCGCTGGCGGGCTTCGACGCGATGACTGTGCTGGCGAAGGGCTTCGAGGACTGCCCGGAAGCAGCCAGCCGTCCCTTTGACGCGGATCGCTGCGGCTTCGTGTACAGCGAGGGCTGCGGCATCCTGGTTCTGGAAAGCCTGGAGCACGCTTACAAGCGCGGCGCGCGCATTTATGCGGAAGTCCTGGGGCACGGCGAGTCTTCCGATGCGCATCACGTCGCTGTGCTGGATGAGGAAGGCAAGGGCGCGATCCGGGCCATGAAGTGGGCGCTCAACGATGCGGGCATCAACCCGGAAGACGTGGATTACATTAACGCACATGGCACGGCCACCGTACCCAACGATGCCATCGAGACGATGGCTATCAAGAGTGTCTTCAAGCATCACGCCTACAAACTGGCGATCAATTCCACGAAGAGTATGTTGGGGCATTCGATGGGCGCGTCCGGCGCGATAGAGGCTATCGTCTCGATCAAGTCGCTAGTCAGCCAGGTGCTGCACCCGACGATCAACTACCGGCGACGCGACCCGGCCTGCGACCTGGATTACGTGCCGAACGAGGCCCGCGACAGTAAATTGCGACGAGTCCTATCCAACAGCTTTGGACTGGGAGGGCAAAACGCCTGCATCGTTCTGGGCACTGTGTAGGTGATGAGCAGGGTTATGGCGTTCTACGGCCCATAGCCTGGGCCGTAACTGCGTGGCCTCTTGCGGGGGCTAAAGCGATGTTGGTCGCCTACGGATAGCATTGGCCCGGCGTTCACACGCCGGGCCATATTTCATCGCTTGTCTCTCGAAGGAAAGTGGGTTCTTAGTGCAGTTGTCCCGCGCTCAACACGTCGCGGGCTTTGAGGGCCAGGTGCAGGTTCAGGCGCACGTCGGCGTCGTCCAGGTCGAGGCGGGTGATCTCGGCAATACGGTTGAGACGGTACGCCAGGGTGTTGCGATGGATACGCAGTTCTTTGGCAGTCAGCGCTGTATTGCCGTTGTTGGCGAAATAGGTGTTGAGCGTGCTGAGTAGCTCGCTGTGCTGCTGCTCGTCGTACTCGATCAAGTCGGCCAGCCAGGTCTTGCAGAAGCGCTGCAATTCACTGGGATTCTTCAGGGCGAGCAGCAAGCTGTACAGGCTCGAATTGCCAAAAAATGTGGAGCGCGTTTGCGTGCGGAGCGCCCGGCACATCTGCACGGCATCCTCGGCTTCCCGGAACGACTGGCGTAGATTGTCCAGGCCGCGCGCAGGCCGCCCGACGCCACAGCACACTGTTACGTTGTGAAGCCGCACCCCAAGCTGTTCCCGAATCTCTTCGGTCTTATGCTTCAGCCGCATCGTCTGGCGTGGTTCTTCGACGGGGTGAAAAAGCACCGCCGCGTTGTTGTAGGCCATGACAGGGCCAGAAATGCCCCGCCGTGCAGCTTCGCCTTGCAGGAGCAGGGCGAGCTTCTCACCGGTGATCGCATCGGTTTCCGGACGGTAGATGACGACAGCGTAGAACTGCTGGGCCTGGAAACCGTATTGTTCCAGCATCAGCGCGTCGGGCATTTCGCCATTCAACCACGCCTGCAACCAGTCGGTTTTGGTGCTGCGCATCGACGACGGGCTGCGCGTGGCAATGTAGTTGAAGTTGAGTACTTGGTCGGCCATAGAAACGCTCCCCTGACATTACCGGAACCGACTGCTCCGGTTATGGTTGAGGACATTCTAACGGCGAACCGTTCAAAAACGTTTATCCACAGTGTATGAGAAATTTAGAACTTTATTTGTGCATTTAGCACAACGCTAAAAAGCGGTTAACAGAGGCGCGGTTAACCGTCAGCGGTTAACAGGCGGTGTATCTTGAGCGCAAGATGCACCGCCAGCCGGACGTCGGGCTGGTTCAGGTCAAGCCCGGTGATCTCCGCGATCCGGTTCATGCGGTAGAACAGGGTGTTGCGGTGCACACTGAGCAGCTCGGCGGTTTGTGTGTGGTTGCCGTGACACTGGAAAAAGGCTTCCAGCGTCAACAGCAGGTCTGCCCGCTGGCCTTCTTCGTAGTTGATCAGGTTGCCGATAGTGCTATCGCGCAGGGCGCGCAGGTCGTCACGGTAGTCAGGGTGGGCCAGGAAGGTGTAGATGCCCAGGTCGCCGATGTACATGGGCGAGTCGGACTTGAGCCGCCGCGCGATGTCGGCAGCCTGCGCCGCTTCGCGGTACGACGCTCGCCAGTCGTTGACGCGCAAGGCCAGTGAGCCGATGCCGATGGCGAGTCTGGCCGTCGGGTATTCGCGCCGGGCTTCAGCGCGGATTTCGTCGGCCAACTGGCGGGCGGCCTGCACGGGCGTGGACGAATCGCTGGCGTAGAACAGCCGCAGTTCGTTCTCGCGCAGTCGAGCCAGGGCGTTAATCTGCCGACCAGAGATCAGGCCGTTGACCAGCGTTTCGAGGCGGCGGCTGGATGGGTGCTTGTCGCCATACCAGGCGATGACCAGCGCAATGTGCGGTGTGGTCATATCGTGCCCGAAGCGATCTCCCTCGGCCAACGCTTCCGCCTCGGCCACCGAGCCGATCATCAGGCTATCCAGGAAATCGCCGCGCAGCTTCTTTTCGATCTCGCTGATGGCTTTGGCGCGGGCCATTTCCAGTGCGCACACGACGGCACTGTGCTCAACGATCACGCTGTCTACGTCGTCGAAGCTGTCGCCCGGCGCGATGAATGACAGATAGCCGCGCCCGACGTTCTGGTTGACAATGGGCGTGATCAGCCGGGAAAGGCCGTCCTCACGGATTTGCTGGCGCACGCCCGGCGAGGTATGCCGGGGCAGGCGGTGTCGATCCTGAAGCTGGTCGGGCAGGTTGTTGCGATCCCTGAGCAGTTCCGCAATGTCATCCCAATCGGCGGCGAACTGTGGCGGAACTGCCGACACCTGAATGCGCAGGCGCTTATCCTGCACTACCACCGCCTTGTTGATGTACTCCGCCAGTTCATGCACAATCCGATCCAGGCCGACGTTTTCCGAGGCAAGCTGCACAAGCTGCTGGTAAACCTGGGTGCTGCGCCGTTCGATGTACCCCTGCCGATCCAGGAGCAAGCCCACGATGGCCCGCTCCACCTCACGAATGCGGCTGTTGGCAGGCAATTGCAACACCGGCAGATGCGCCATCTCAGCCATCGCCAGCGCCATCGGTGGCAGCGCCGCCAGGCTAATCACAGCCGCCACATTGGCCTGAATGCAGGCCCGCACAATGGCAGTTCCGTCGCTTTTGCCAGGAATGAGCAGAATGAGTTCATTCCCTTCCAGGTAGGGCAGCGGGGAATCCACGCTCACGGCGACGGCCCATCGGACAGGGCGCGCAATTGAGTCACCGCCTGCAACGATCTGGGTTCCCAAAGGGAGAGCCAGTTTGCTGATGTTGTCTACAGTCAGGGTTGGCGTGTCGGAAATCATAGCGGTTGAAGCGCTTACTCCGGGCCATTGATGACTGGGCGATCATACGGTGTTTCGCTCATCTGTGCAAGGTGAACAACGGAATTCGGTGGAGCGGGTTGGCGCTTACCTGATCCCCGGCGGCGAGGTGAACTCGCCTCTTCCACCACCTCGGCGGGCTGTGGTATAGTCTGCGTGCGTTTCGTTCCGCGTGGAGGAGATAAGACTTTATGCGATTCAGCAAACATTTAATGGTAGTCCTGATCGTGCTGACCCTGACCGCGACACTATCGACTGTACGGGCGCAGGGGCCGACTATCCCTGCCGATTTGCCCGACCTGAAAGGCCGTGAGGTGGTGGCTGTGACCGCGCAAGACTACTTCCCACTCACCTACGTCAGCGCCAATGGCAAGGGCGTGGGCATGGAGTACGAGCTGTGGGGCGAGATCTGCTTGCGTCTGAACTGCAAACTGACCTGGAAAGTCGCAGCCTGGGACGGCATGATCACGGCTATCAACCAGAAGCAGTACGACGTGGGCATGGACGGTATTTCGATCACCGACGAGCGCAAGCAGCAGGTCGATTTCTCCGATCCCTATATGACTGTTGAGCAGAAATTTCTGGTGCGCGCCGACGAGAATCGCTTCACTGACAGCAAATCCTTTGTCGCCAACAAAGACCTCAAGATCGGCTCACAGGCCGGAACGTCCGGCTTCTACACGGCGACAGGGATGCTCGGCGTGAAGGAGGGCGAAACCAGCCCACGCATCGTCCTCTACGACAACTTTGGTATCTCGGTGCAGGCGCTCCTCAAGGGTGACGTGGATGCCGTGATCACCGACGTGGCTTCCAGCCGGGGCTTTGTCGGCGCCAACGCCGGCAAGCTCAAGGTACTGGACGAAACCCTGAGCAGCGATCCGCTCGGCTTCATCTTCCCGAAGGGCAGCGACCTGGTAGCGCCGGTCAATGCTGCGCTCAAGTCGATGCGGGAGGATGGCTACCTGGCCTACGCCGAAAACAAATGGTTCTTCCTGGTCGGCTCGGCCTCGCAGCCTTCCGCTCCGGCTGCGGCAGCCACCGCCGCTGCCACCGCATCGAAGTAGACTGTGGACTCTTACCCCGGCCCCTTTCCAACCGGAGAGGGGCTTCAGGCAAAACACCTTGCAAGAAGACATCCAGACCCGTGTCAGGCTTAACCCACTACCAGATCGCCTGAGCCGCCTGCCCTGGTGGGCGCTGGTGGCGGCACTGATCGGCGTGCTGTTCACCTGGACATTGCTGACCGATGAAACCTATTTCGGCATCCTTTCCAGAGTCACCAATGGCCTGTACATCACTCTCCGCGTGACGTTTATTGCCTATCTGTTTGCGCTGCTGGTCGGCCTGATTGTGGCCCTGGGCCGTGTCTCGACCAACCCCGTGATCTACCAGCTATCCACCTTTTACGTGGAGATCATCCGGGGCGTGCCAACGCTGGTTCTGGTGCTTTATGTGGCTTTCGTCGCCATCCCGCTGGCTGTGGAAGGCATCAATGCGCTCGGCACGCAAATGCTCAAGGCCAACGTCCTCAGCGAGATTGGCAGGTCGCTGACCGCGCTCAAGACCGGCAATGTGGAGAATGAATTCCGGGCGATTGTGGCGCTGGTCATCGCTTATTCGGCCTTTCTGGCCGAGGTCTTCCGGGCCGGGATCGAGTCGGTTGAGCGGGGCCAGATGGAAGCGGCCCTCGCGCTCGGCATGACCTACTGGCAGGCGATGCGCCACATCGTTCTGCGGCAGGCCATCCGGCACGTGCTGCCGCCGCTTGGCAACGACTTCATTTCGATGCTCAAAGATTCTTCGCTCGTCTCGGTCATCGGCGTGACCGACCTTACGCAGTGGGGCAAGCTCGATCAGGCCCGCACGTTCAAAACGCTGGAAACGTACAACGTCGTCGCCTTCCTGTACCTGGTCATGACGCTGCTGCTGTCGATGGGCGTCAAGTGGATCGAGCGGGCCATGTCCCGTGAGCGGCAGAAGGACTGATCGCGTCGGAGTCAGGACTGCATCATAGGTGGATACAGTAGAGCGCCACTTGTGGGGAATGGTGGCGCTCTTGCGGGTGGGGTTCTGACATAGTCCCATTAGGACTAATAACATGCAGTATAAAGATCAAAATCTAACTTGTCAAGAACTTTCCCTAAATTTCCCACAAACTTTGTTTAAAAACCCACCCTCTTACCCCTTTCTGCACTGAGTCTTAAGGTTTGAGAGTGGTTGGGGCCAACACCTGGATGCTCAAATTGGGGTGTCCGGGTACAATGGACAGGCAGGCTTTACGGCGGGTAAAACCGGACTCACCGAAAGGAATCCTTATGAAGCGCTTTCCTATCCTGGCCCTGGGTATTATGCTACTGATCGGTTGGCTGGCGATGCCGACCCCGGCCCATGCCAACGTGACCGAACTGGTGCTGCACACGCGCACCTGCGGAACGGTGACCGCTTTTATCCTGTACGATACCTTCTCCGAGGGCACGTCGCCGTTCTGGGCCGCCTTCGCCGTAGACCTGAATGGCAACGGGGTCTTCGGTGAAGCGGGCGAGCCGGTTCGCTACGTCCGGGTCTTCCCCACGCAAGGGCAGGCCGAGGCTATCGGTATGCGTCTGACCTTCCCGGCATTGCCGGAAGGCTCGACCATCGCCGTCACTGCCTACGAGGTGGACAGCGCTGGTGTGCCTGTTTCGCCCCAGATTTCGCCGGTACGCTACCAATGCAAACATCGCCCGGCCAAGGACCCGCTGCCGCCCAACACGGATATTGCCGTCCCCGGTGTGGGCATCGTCGCCAAGATCAGGGTGGCGGCGGTGACTGTCTTTGACGGGCCATCCGCCACATTCCGGCCCCTGGGTGGGCTTGGCAAGGGCACGTATGTCAACGTGCTGGCCCGCAATGAGCGTGGCGATTGGCTGCAAATCCAGTTCAAAGGCCAGAAGGGTTGGATCATGTGGCAGACGCAGGCCATCCTGTTTGGCCCTTACGCCACACTGCCCGTGCTGCCGAATGTCGAAAGCCCGCCAGCGCCGACTGCGCAGTAGCCGGATGTCCTGCCCTGCACCCTACGTTGCTGCGCAGTTTGAGGAGGCGATTCCAGACAAACCGATAGCTCCTCTTGTCCGCCACCGGGTATGGAGTTATGTGAGGATGTTCGAGCGCGCGTATTACAAAGGTCTACAGACGGCCAAGATCGCCGAAAAAGTACGGGACGAAGGCTTTGATCCCCTGCGCATCTCCGATCCACCCGGTGCGGTTTACCCGCCGCACACCCATCCGGAAACCAAGCTGCTCGCCTTTCTGCAGGGCACGATGCAAGTCACAGTGCGGGACGAAACCTTTTCGTGTGCGGCGGGTGACAAACTGTTGATCCCCGGCAATGTGGAGCATTCGGCGCGGGTCGGGCCGGAGGGCTGCGTCTACTTCTGGTCGGAAAAGTTGATATAGCGGCGCTAGGCGGGGACGGTAATCTGCCCGGCATGAACTTTCCAGACGGCGGCTTTGTCCAGGAACGCTCTGGTGAAAATGTCCGGCTCGGTGGTGGTCAGAATAGCCTGGGTTGCGCCGTCGATCCGATCCAGCAAATAGGCACGGCGTTCTGTATCCAGCTCGGCAATGAATTCGTCCAGCAGCAGGACGGGCCATTCGCCTGTCACCGAGCGCATCCAGTCCAGTTCGGCCAGCTTGATCGCCATCACTGCCGTGCGCGCCTGCCCGCGCGAACCGTACAGCCCCAGGTCATAGCCGTTGACGGTGAAACGCAGTTCGTCGCGCTGTGGCCCGACCAGCGTGATGCCGCGTGCGATCTCCTCGCGCTGGTGTTCGGCCAGGGCTGCCCGGAACTGCGGCTCGATCTCCTTTGGCTCCAACTGGCGGTGCAAATCCAGGCCGAGCACCCCGAACGAAAGCTGGCCGTTGGCTTTGGCTGTCGGCGTAAAACTGGGCTGGTATTGCAATTCCAGCGTTTCGGCCTGCGCGGTCAGGTCGGCGTGAACTTGTTGGGCCAGCCCTTCAAGCTCGCGCAGCAAGCGCTGCCGCCCGGCGATGATGATTGAACCGGCTGCGATCAGTTGTTCATCCCAGAAGGGCAGCTCGTTGGCGCTGGCCTGGCGCTTGTCGATGCGCCGCAGCAGGGCATTGCGCTGCACCAGCGCTTTTTCGTAGTTGTGCAGGGCATGGACGTAGGCCGGATCGGTCTGGGCCAGTGTCACGTTCAGGTAGCGGCGGCGGTCTGCGGGCGATCCTTCGACGATGGCGAGGTCTTGCGGCAGGAACATGACGACGTTGATCTCGCCCAGCAAGTCCATCGCCCGGCGCGTGACGCCGTTGACCCGGATATCCTTGCGAAAACGCGCCTCTGTGCCAGGCTGGTCTTTGATCAGCGTGATGTCGATTTTGGTCAGCGGGCGGCGATTATTGCCCACCTCGGCGCTGATGCGGGCGTAGGGCATGAACTCGTCCTTGACGCGCCAGTTGAGCAACTGCTTGTCGGTGACCGTCCAGGGCGAGCGCGACGTAGCCAGATAGTAAACCGCTTCCAGGATGCTGGTTTTGCCCTGAGCGTTGGCCCCATGCAGCAGGATCGGGCCGGGTGGCAGCGACAGTTCCAACCGCGTATAGTTGCGGAAGTTGGTCAGGGACAGGTGCATCAGGCGCATAGGACTTGCCCGCCAATCGGTCTCAGGGTTACTTCAACCGTCACTTCAGCCGGATCGAGTCGGTGGCCGGTTTGAAGACCGCGTCCTCGTAATACTTGAAATAGGTTTCCAGCGACTGTGCGCCGACATACAGCCAGCGATCATTGCCGGCGTTCATCAGCACAATCGTCCGTTCCAGGCCGCGCTCAAACAGGTGGACAATGGCTGCCGGGTACTGTGCGCCCTCGTAAGGCGTTACCGGGCCGATCTCGGGGGCATCAATGTTCATGGCCTTGATCAGGGCGCTTAACTGATCAACCGGGTCGGTCAGCCCTTCGGGAAAGCTCAGTTTACTGTGGAAGAACTTCGAATCACCGGACATGATGAGCAGGAACGGCCCGGCTGTCGGCGAGGTATCGGTTGAGCCGTCCGGCGAGAGGACGACGCTGCTGTCATTGAGCGGCGAGGGCGCTTTCCAGGTAGACGGCGCGAGCATCGTCAGCCCCAACTTCTCGACTTCAATGTTGCTCAGTGGCCCGACAGTTGCCGAGGGCACGACAGTGGGCCTGGGAGTCGGACTTTGCACAGGCGTTGGCCTGGGCTGGTAGGCGTTGCAGGCGGCGACGAACAGAGCCGCGATCAACATCACCAACATGCGAAAACGCATGGAACAGAGGGCTAACCTTTCCGTATCAAAAAGCGTCGCCGCCCATCCGGGAGCGGCTGGCTATCGAGCAGGGTATAGTGCCGTGCTTCGCACCAGGGCGGAATCTGGTCGTCCGCTTCCGGGTCATCAGTGATGAACTCCAGCGTTTCCCCCGCATTCAGGCGGGCCAACCGGCTGGACAGGTACAGCAGAAGCTCGTAGCAGACGGGTAAACCTGTCGCAAAAGTATCGTCCGGTAATTCAGATAGTGCTGCGCTCATGGCCTTCCAATTTGGGTACACCGCTGGTTATCGCCCAACACGCCCAATTTTACCCCGTTGTGCCCCGGAATACGAACAATTGTTGCATAGAAAACGGCCCTTGCAGGGGTCAAAATCCCTCGTAAGAACCACGCCGTTATGGTATCTTACGCTCATGATGCGATATCGTGAGGGTGGGTTTCAATTGGGCAGCTTCTTTCGACAGCAGCTTGTCGTGCTGCTGGTCTTCTGGTTGACGGTTGCCGCCCCCATGACCTGCGAATATCATGGTCTGCTGCTGTTCGACGCGCCCACTATGCACGCGATGCTGCACCTGGAACAGGCCGATCATCATGGTTCCGTCCAGGCGGACGGTCACCAACTGCACAACCACGAAATGGCGACTAGTGTCACGTTGCTGCAAAGTCTGTTCCTGATGGCACTTCCCGCCGCGCTGATCGTTCAATTGCCTGAGCAGGGCCGCACCTTCGGCCTGCCCGACCCGACCCCGCCCGCCGAGTGGGTACTGCCACCCCCCGACCAGCCGCCCCGCTCCTCAGGACTGAATAGCGCAGTCTAGCCGTTGCAGTCAGGACTTCCGGTGTCCTGTGCCCTGTCTTGAGAGGGGCGCAGCTATCAATCTGTGAGGAGAATATTCGATGAAACTCGGTAAACTTCTGAGTATCGTGACGTTGTGCCTGATCGCGGTGTGGCCGTCGGTGTGGAGCGCGGCGCACGAAGGTGGCCCGCATGTCCGTATTGCCCATCTTTCGCCCGCCCTTCAACCCGTCGATATTTACATCGGCAACACGCTGATGGTCAAAGGGCTGAAGTTTAAGGCTGCCTCGAACTATCTGGCGCTGGAAGGCAGCTCTTTCGACTTCGTGATCACGCCAGCCGGAAGCGATATGAAAAGTGCCCTGAACGAAAAGCCGATCAGCCTGGCTTTTGACGTGGACGAAGGCACGTTCTACACACTGGCGCTGGTCGGCATGCCCCAGGACAAAACGCTCGATCTGGTCAAATTGCCCGCCGATAAGGGCGGGGAGGGCGAGGCGGCGACACCCGAAGCCGATCATGGCGATGAACATTCGGATGAGGCCGGAATGGCATCGTCCGGCAATATCAAGATCAGCGGCGCGTTCGCCCGGCCCACGATGGCGGGACAGGCCGACGGGAAAGCGACCCCGGAGGCCATGGCTGGGATGAACATGGGCGGTGGGGCCACGAGCGCTGCATACATGGTCATTGAGAATACGGGCGACCAGCCGGATCGTCTGCTCAGTGTCACCTGTGACGTGGCGGAAATGACGGAGGTGCATCAGACCGTCGTCAAGGATAACGTTGCGCAGATGCAGCCCGTCGAGGGCATCGACATTGCCGCGCACGGCAGCGTGGCGTTGAAACCGGGCGGCTACCACGTCATGCTCATGAAGCTGAAGCAGGGCCTGATGGCCGGGCAAACCATCTCGCTGACGCTCACCTTCCAGTCGGGAACCAAAGTGACCGTTAAAGCGGTGGTGAAAATGCCGTAGTTGTGCCTCACCCCAACCCCTCTCTACGCTGTGGAGAGGGGCAGTGAGTTGAAGGAGATTGTCGAATGTGGAAGCAGATTTGGCGCGCCGCATGTGCGGTTCTGCTCGGCGCGATGATCGTCGGGTGTGCGGCGGCCAGGCCCACGCCGACGCCCGCACCCGAAGGCGTGACGGTGCTGGAACCGCCCACCAGACTGGCCGATTTCACACTGACGAGCAGCCAGAATAAGCCGGCTCACCTGAGCGATTGGAAGGGCAAAGCGGTGTTGATGAGCTTCGGTTACACGCACTGCCCGGACGTCTGCCCGGTGACGCTGGGCAGGTACAAGCAGGTCAAGGCAGCGCTGGGCGATTCCGCCAGTCAGGTGGCGTTTGTGTTCGTCAGCGTCGATGGGGCGCGGGATACACCGGAAGTGCTGGCGAATTATCTCGGCCTGTTCGACAAGGACTTTATCGGGCTGACGGGCGACGAGCCGACGCTGCGCAACATCACTAAGGAGTACGGCGCGACGTTCAGCATCGAAAAGAAAGACCCTGACCAGACCGACTACACAGTGGCCCACACGGCGTCGTGGTTCCTGGTTGACCCCAAAGGCAACCTGAGCCGAGTCTACGCCTACGATACCCAGCCGGAGATCGCCGCCGCCGACATCAAGCAGGTCTTGAGCGCCAAAGGCTGATTGACCGGACAGCCGATCTTTTCGTCTTTTTACGCTGAGAAGATCGGAACACATATTCTCATCGCGTTTTCACCCGCGCCCCATGCCTGGCTTACCATCCGCTGCCTACAATGAGTTGCTTAAACTCTGCGTCAGAAAGGAGACGGGTCTGTAAAGCCAGGCTCGTGCGCAAAATACCAAATGACAACTCCGACTATTACGATTCCCTCAATTACCCTTCCCTCCTTCGTCCTGACCCTGCTGATCGCCGGGCTGTGCGGCGCAGTGGCGCAGTTGCTCGTCGGCTATACGCGCGGCGGGTGCCTGGCCTCCGTGCTGTTTGGCCTGGTCGGGGCGCTGCTCGGCAGTTGGCTGGCCTCTGTCCTCAATTTGCCAAGCATCATCTCCATTTTCGGCATCGACGTGGTCTGGACGATCATCGGTGCTGCCCTGTTTGTGGCGGTGCTGTCTGTCGCGCTGGGCTGGCGGCGCGGCGGCTGGCGAGGCTGGCGCTGGCGCAGCTACTGATGCGGGTGGGGTATACTCCGGGGATGCTGGCCTTTCCCTTCCCCGGAGAACCCTGAATGACCCTTGACCTCAATGCTGCGCTGGCCGTTGCCGACGACCTGGCCCACCGCGCAGGGGCGCTTCTGCTCGAAGCCCTTCAACACCCTCGCCACATCAGCTTCAAAGGCGCGATCAACCTCGTGACTGAAACGGATCGGCAGTCCGAGGCGCTGATCGTCGGCGGATTGTGCGAAGCATTCCCCGATCATCATATTGTCGGCGAAGAGGGTGGCGGGGCTGGCGCGCCGCGTGAATCGGCTTCCTTCCGCTGGTACGTCGATCCGCTGGACGGCACGACCAATTTTGCGCACGGTATCCCCATCTTCTCGGTCAGCATTGCGCTGGCCGGGCCAGATGATCAGCCGTTGCTTGGCGTAGTTTACGACCCGACGCGCAACGAATGTTTCCGCGCGGTGCGCGGGCAAGGCGCAACCCTGAACGGCCAGCCGCTCCACGTCTCGGACATTTCTGACCTGTCGCAGGCTGCCCTGGTCACCGGCTTCCCCTATGATCGCTGGACGAATCCCGACAACAATATCGACACCTTTGTGAGCTTTCTCATGCGTGCGCAGGCCGTCGGGCGGATGGGATCGGCAGCACTGAATCTGTGTTACGTCGCAGCGGGCCGCTTCGATGCTTACTGGGAAAGGCGCATCAATCCCTGGGATGTGATGGCCGGCCTGCTGTGTGTCCAGGAGGCCGGTGGGCGTATCAGCAACTTTCAGGGGCAGCCCGACGGCGTGTTTCAGGGGAGGGAAGTAGTCGCCAGCAATGGGCTGATCCACAAACAGATGCTCAGTGTGATCGTTCGCGGTGATGCTGCACCGCGCCCGGGCAAATTTTGAGTCTGCCAAAGTGCCCGCGTCGGGTGTTAAAATGGTTTGACACATTTTTTGCACTATGTTATGATTTATCCTGATTGCTCCGATTTTCCCAATCAACTTTGTGCCGCCAGCAACAGGGGGTCTTGCCGATGCTAGACCAGTACGCGCCTATCGGGGTTCTGCTCATCCTGACCACTGTGATGTCCTTCGTCATCCTGTTCCTTTCGCGGATCATGGGGCCGCGCCGTCCGAATGAGCGCCTGCTGGAACCCTACGAAAGCGGCATGACGCCCATCGGTCCGGCTATGCGTCGTCTCCCCGTGAAGTTCTATCTCATCGCCGTACTGTTCATCCTGTTCGACATTGAAGTCGTGTTCTTCTTGCCGTTCGCAGTGGTCGCACGGCAGTTGGGGCTGTTCTCCCTGATCGAAATGGGCGTCTTTATCGTGATCTTGCTGGTAGGCTACATCTATGCCTGGCGTAGAGGAGCTTTGGAATGGGAATAGCAGGCAAACTTGGCAACCTGGGTGTTGTCACCACAACGCTCGAAACGGCAGTTAACTGGGGCCGCACCAACGCCATGTGGCCGATGCTGTTCGGCCTGGCGTGCTGCGCCATTGAGATGATGAGTACGCAGGCGTCCAACTACGACCTGTCGCGCTTTGGAATGGAATTGATGCGGCCCAGCCCGCGCCAGAGCGACCTGATGATCGTGGCCGGGCGCGTGACGCGGAAAATGGCTCCCGTCCTGCGCCAACTGTACGACCAGATGCCCCACCCGAAGTGGGTGCTGGCGATGGGCGACTGCGCGTCGTGCAGCGGTGTGTTCAACAACTATGCTGTCGTGCAGGGTGTGGACGAAGTTGTTCCGGTGGATGTGTACGTGGCAGGTTGCCCGCCGCGCCCGGAACAGTTGATTCACGGCATCATGACGCTGCACGAGAAGGTCAAGGGCGAGCGCATTGCCGATTGGGCTTCGTAAGCCAGCCCGTGATGTGGCGTATTACCCACTCGTCGTCTAGTATCGGCGGTCAGTGGTCAGAAAGACCACAGGCCGCCGATTTCCGAACTGGTGAGGTGCTATGAACGCATTCAATCCCGTTGATATGGCACGGGGCAGCCTGGGCGATGCCGTTCAGGACGTGGTCGAGTTTCGGGGCGAAACCACGATTGTGGTGGACCCGGCCAGAATCGTGGACGTGTGCCTGTTCTTCCGCGACACAGAAGGGCTGGAATACAACTTCCTCGAAGATGTAGCCGCCGTCGATTATTACCCCCAGGAACCCCGCTTCGCGGTGTGCTACCAACTATACTCGATGATCTACAACCGAACCCTGCGGCTCAAGGTTTACCTGCCCGGCGACAATCCCCGCCTGCCGAGCATCACCCCGGTCTGGAACGCCGCAAACTTCCAGGAGCGCGAAGCCTACGACATGATGGGCATTGTCTTCGAGGGCCACCCCAACCTGCGTCGTATCCTGATGCCGGAAGATTGGGAGGGCCACCCCCAACGCAAGGATTACCCGCTGGGCTACGAGCCGGTTCAGTTCAGCTTTAACTATGAAGACATCAACCGCCTGAAGCCGTATGCGAAAGAGTAGGGATGGGTATGGTCGATACAGTCGATAGAGACCTGGCGGGCGAAGAAGGCGTCATCGACAGCCCGGTAGAAGAAACCTGGCAGGGCACGGTTGACGAGCTAAAAGGGCTGGTGTCGGAACGCGCTCTGACCGGCGAGACGATGCTGCTCAACATGGGGCCGCAGCATCCCAGTACACATGGCGTGCTGCGCGTGCTGCTCGAACTGGACGGCGAGACCGTCGTGAGCTGCATCCCCGACGTTGGCTACCTGCACACCGGCATCGAGAAGAACATGGAAGCCAAGACCTGGGAACAGGCCCTGGTCATGACGGATCGCATGGACTACCTGAACCCGATGGGCAACAACCTGGCTTACTGCCTCGCCATCGAGAAGCTGGCGGAGTTGGATGTGCCGGAGCGTGCCCAGGTGGTGCGCGTGATCCTGGCTGAACTGACGCGCATCAACAGCCACCTGGTCTGGTTGGGAACACATGCTCTGGACCTGGGCGCAATGAGCGTGTTCCTGTACTGTTTCCGCGAACGCGAACGTATCCTGGATATGTTCGAGATGGTCTCCGGGCAGCGCATGATGGGCAGCTACTTCCGGCCCGGCGGCCTGTGGCGTGACATCACCGACGATTTCATTCCGACACTGCAAGGGTTCATCGATGATTTCCCGTCGAAGCTGCACGATTACGAAGCGCTGCTCGTGGAGAACCCACTCTGGATTGACCGCACGCAGGGCATTGGCGTGCTGACGCCGGAGGATGCGCTGGCCTGGGGCGCCACTGGCCCGACGCTGCGCGGCTCTGGCATCAACTGGGACATCCGCAAGGCGATGCCCTACTCCGGCTACGAAAATTACGAGTTTGACGTGCCGCTGGGCGAACACGGCGACGTGTATGATCGCTTTATGTGCCGGATGCAGGAGATGCACCAGAGCGTGCGCATCATCCAGCAGGGTATCAAGCGCCTGCCGAAAGGGCCGTTCCGCTCCAACAATCGCAAGTTCGTGCCGCCGCCGCGCGCCGAACTGGGCCGTAGCATGGAGGCCGTCATCCACCATTTCAAGTTGTGGACGGAAGGCTTCAAAGTGCCAAAGGGCGAGGTATATATCCGGGTGGAAAGCCCACGCGGAGAACTCGGCTGCTACCTGTCCAGCGACGGCGGCAACCGCCCGCACCGCGTGCACTTCCGCACGCCATCGTTTGTCCACCTGGGTGCGCTCGGCAAATTGGGCAGCAACGCCATGATCGCCGACCTGGTGGCGATCATTGGCAGCATCGACATTGTATTGGGCGACTGTGACCGCTAATGGTCAGGACTGAGGGATGAAGTAAAGCCTCACCCCTGCCCCTCTCCACCCTGTGGAGAGGGAGGGGTCGGAAAGCGGACTGGCATCTCAGCACAGTCTTTTTTGAGGGAGATCGTAGTGCTGGCAGATAAATACCACGAACGCATTCAGCAGATTTTCGCCAAGTACCCTGACCGGCGCTCGGCGGTGATGCCGCTGCTGTACCTGGCACAGGAGGAGTACGGCTGGATTACGCCGGAGGCGGCCGAAGAGATCGCCAAACTGTGCGAGATTGACCGGACGCAGGTGAACTCGATTGCGGGCTTCTACACGATGTTCCGCGAGTCGCCCAAGGGCAAATACTGGCTGCACGTCTGCACCGATCTGCCGTGCGCCCTGCGCGGCGCGGACAAGTTCTACCAGGATTTGCTGGACTACTTGAAGGTGGAAGACGGCGGCACCACCGATGACAAGCTGTTCACCGTCGAGCACGTGATGTGCCTGGCGGCCTGTGACCGCGCCCCGATGCTCCAGTGCAATTTCCATTACCATGAAAACCTGGACATCGACAAAGTGAAGGCGCTGATCGCGCAGTGGCGGGCGGAGGCGGCCAGTGAGGCCAAAGCGCCCGCACGATGATCGTGCCATGATCGAACGATGATCGCGCCATGATCGAGATTCGCACGCTGAGTACCGCCGATTACGATGCCCTCTGCGAGGTCTGGAAAGCCAGCGGCGTCCATTACCAGCCCACAGGCCGCGAAAGCCAGGAGAGCTTCGCCAAACAGATGGCGTCCGGGCTGCAAATTGTCCTGGGTGCGCTGGATGGCGATAAACTGGTGGGCGTGGTCGTCGTTACTCACGACGGGCGCAAGGGCTGGATCAATCGCCTGGGCGTCAGGCCGGAGTACCAGCGGCGGGGAATCGGTTCGATGCTGGTGCGCGCCTCCGAGGATCAGATTCACGCGCTCGGCCTGACGATCTGCGCAGCGCTGGTAGAACATGGCAACGACCCCAGCCTGAGCCTTTTCCAGCACGAGGGCTATAAAGTACACAACGTTTATTATCTGACCAAGCGAGATCATCCCGATGCCTGAACAGGCCGGCCCACCGGAGCGATCCGACCCGGCCATTATCCGCCACCTGATGCCTGTTGTTTTTGTAGGATATGTGATCGTGTCCTGTGCTCTGTTTGTCATGCAGTGGCCCGCACCGCCGGGCAGTGAAGCGCCAACCTTCCCGCTCCTGCTGCGGATGGTGCGACAGGGGCCGGACGAAAGCAGTGTGGCACTGGCACGGCATTTCATGGATTTTGGCATATTTGTGCTGACGGGGATCGGGCTGGTGGCGATGGTCGTTGCCTGGCGGCGCGGGACGCGGCGGCCCCTGATGTGGATGATGGCGACGGCGCTGCTCGGCATTGCCTACGCCAGTGGAATGGCGCTCTACAATGGGCCAATGGTCAGCATTTGCGGCTTTACGCTGATCTTATTCGGGGGAATGGTGGCCTGGGTGGCCTCGTCCCTCGGCGCAGCAGACGAAATTGAGACCGGACACGAGAGCAAGGCAGACGAAGCAACTGGGCCAGTCGAGATAAGGACGAACGATCATGCCTCCACACATTCTATTGCGTGAACTGGACATCCCGGACATCCGCAACTTCGATGTCTATACGGCCAATGGCGGCTACGAGGGGCTGCGCAAGGCGCTGACCATGAAGCCCGACGAGGTGACGCAGGTCGTCAAGGACTCGAACCTGCGCGGGCGCGGCGGCGCGGGCTTCCCGACGGGCTTGAAGTGGAGCTTCGTGCCAAAGGTCGAGGGGCCGAAGTACGTGGCCGTCAATGCCGACGAATCCGAGCCAGGGACGTTCAAAGATCGCCAGATTTTGGAGAACAACCCGCACCAGTTGCTCGAAGGCGCGCTCATCTGCGCCTACGCCATCCAGGCGACGGCCATCTACATCTACTGTCGCGGCGAGTTCTGGGACCTGGCCCACAACCTGGAAGAACAGATCGAGGTAGCGCGCAAGGCCGGTTGGGTCGGCCAGAACATCGGCGGCAGCCATTGGAGTTGCGAGGTGTATATCCACCTGGGCGCGGGCGCGTACATCTGCGGCGAGGAAAGCGCCCTGCTCAACAGCATCGAGGGCAAGCTCGGCCAGCCGCGCGTGCGCCCGCCGTTCCCGGCGGTATCGGGCCTGTACGCAGCCCCGACGGTTATCAACAACGTCGAGACCCTGGCGAACGTCCCGCCGATCATCGTCAACGGCGCAGCCTGGTTCAAGACGATGGGTACGGAGAAAAGCCCCGGCCCCAAGATTTTCTGCATGAGCGGCCACATCGCCAGGCCGGGCAATTACGAACTGCCGCTCGGCATCACCTTCCGCGAACTGATCGAGACGGCGGGCGGTGTTGCCAATGGCAAGAAGCTCAAGGCCATTCTGCCGTCCGGGGCGTCGGGGCCAATGGTTCCCGGCACGGATCAGGTTCTGGACACCAAGCTGACCTACGAGGACGTGGCGGCACTCGGCACGGTGCTTGGCTCCGCGTCGGTCATCATCCTCGACGAAGATACCGACATCGTGTGGGCCACGCTCAAGATGGCGCGCTTCTTCCGGCACGAAAGCTGCGGCAAGTGTACGCCATGCCGCGAAGGGACATACTGGCTGGAAAAGCGCATGGAGGCCATTTACGGCAGGAAAGCCGCGCCCGCCGACGTGAAGCTGATCGAGGACGTGGCGATGCAGATGCAGGGCAAATGCCTGTGTGCGCTCGGCGATTTTGCCACCAGCCCGATCCTGTCGTCCGTCAAACATTTCCGCAGTGAGTACGATGCCTACGTTGCATCGGCACAGCCTGCCGTCAGGCCAGCCGCGGGCGCGGCGCGTGGCCGGGCAGCGGCTCCGGCGGCGGCGGGGGATTGAGGCAAGAATGAAGTGGTTTGCCTCACCCCGTGACCCCCTCTCCACCCTATGGAGAGAGGGAACCGGTGGACGCTGTATTCCGGGTTTGCTCCCCTCTCTGCTTGCGGAGAGGGGTTGGGGGTGAGGTCAAGGATTGCGCATGGAATGGCAGACAGGCGACGGTGAACAGCTTATCTCGACATCCGGTGAGGACGAGCAGACGGCCCTCTCCGTGTCTGAGGAACGGGCCGAGCAGCCTGATCAATTCATCGAAATGCAGGATGAGGTCACAGGCGAAGCTGTTGATGAGGCGCCACCAGCAGCGGACGGCGAACGTGTCTCAGAGGTCGCCAGCCGGGTCGATGTGCTGACCGCCGCAATTGAGAAAAGGCCCGATGCGCCGGTCAACTACGTGCTGCGGGGTGAGGCGCTTCTAGACGGCGGCGACTATGGGCTGGCCGCCGAGGATTTCAGGAAGGCGCTTGAATTGGCCGAACCACAAGCCGAAAGCGCAAATTGGGGGTATATTAACCGCGCGCTGGCTGATCGGGCGCGCGAAGGTCTCCGGTACTGCACACGAGCAACAGGTATTTAA
>JAJPHV010000115.1 GCA_021325095.1 Chloroflexota bacterium
GCCGTGACCAGGATTTGCTGGCGTTCCGGGTAGATCGGCAGATCGACGCCAGCCATCGCGCAGATTTGACCCGACCACGCCCCCGCTGCGTTGACCACCACGCCCGTTTTGATGCGGCCCTGCGCGGTCTGCACGCCTGCAATCGCGCCGCCTGCGACCTCGATTCCGGTCACTTCGATTTCGCTCAACGTTTTGACGCCGAGTTTGCGCCCCGCTGCGATGTAGCCGTTCACCACCCCCGATGGGTCGGCGATGCCATCCCGCCCGTAATACGTGCCGCCGATGATGCCGTCCAGGTTGAGCAGCGGCACACGCGCTGCGATCTGATCCACCGTCCACACTTCGGAGGCCACGCCGTGCGCGTGCTGTCGGGCGACGTTTTGCTCGAACTGGGCCATTTCTTCGGGCGTTGAGAGCAGGAACAGGTAGCCTGTTTGCCTCAGGTCGATGGGCTGGCCCGTCTCCTCCTCGAAGCGTTCGAGCATGGCAATGCTCTTGATCGACAATTCGATGTTGATGTCTGTCGAGAACTGGTGGCGGATCCCGCCTGCGCAGCGGCCCGTCGAACCTTGCCCGAAAAACGCCTCGCGTTCCAGGATCACCACGTCTTGCAGGCCGCGCTTCGCCAGGTGATAGGCGGTGCTCGCTCCCATCACCCCGCCGCCGATGATCACCACTTCCGCGCGCTCCGGTAACATGATTCGCTGTCCTTTTTTCGACAAGTCTTAAAAGGTATTGGATAGAATAGACCGAAAATTGAAGTTTGGTAAGGCCAGAAGGAAATTGTCGTGGAACCCATCAAGGTGCTTTACGTTGGCGACTCCGAGGTCGTCCTCAATCGCTATCTGGTCGGGGCAGATGTCATCGAGCAATCCTACTTCAACGACAACGGGCGCTGGTTCCGTGAGGCGATGGCGAACGAGCCAACCGTGACCGTCCGGCACATCACGCCTCACGGCGTCCCCGCCGAGTTTCCTGGCACGCTGGACGAACTGCGCCAGTACGACGTGCTGATCTTCAGCGACATCGGCTACAACTCCATGATCTTTTACCCCGGTCTGACCCCGCCCTACGTGTACCCGCTCGGCCCGGATCGGGTCGGCATGGTGCGCCAGTTCGTGGAGCAGGGTAGCGGGTTCATCATGGTCGGCGGCTACCTGTCCTTTGCCGGGCTGAACGCCATCGCCCGTTGGTGGGATACCGACGTGGAGACCATTCTGCCTGTGATCATCGCCCGGCACGATGATCGGGTGGAAGTGACGCAGGGTTTCCGCTTCGAGGTGACTCAGCCTGCGCATCCAATGGTCGCCGGGTTGCCCTGGGACGAGTCCAACTGGACACTGTGCGGCTACAATCGCGTCGTGCTGAAGGAGGGCGCGCAGCTTGTGGCAGCCTACCAGGGCGATCCGTTCATTGCCTGTTGGGACTACGAGGCCGGGCGCACGGCCATCTTCGCCTCGGATTTCGCGCCGCATTGGGCGGGCAGTTTTGTCCACTGGCCGCACTACTCGGCTTTCTGGCGACAGGTCATATACTGGTTGGCGAAACGCACATAGGAATCTGGCAAATCTATGATCAACGAAGAATCGCTGCAAGCTGTCGGCGCGGCAAGGTTGAACGAGCATTTTGGCAAACCGCTGTACGACTCATATTGTTTCTCACGCATTCCGCAGACAGCCGTTCACCTGCTGACAGGCCAGGGCGATCCTGGTCTACCTGCACACACGTTGGATGGTCTGCCCGCCCGCTACGACAAGGTGATCTTGTTGTACGTGGACGCCTTTGGCTGGCGCTTCTTTGAGCAGGTTGCCGAGCGCTACCCCTTTCTACAACACTTCTTAAAGGAGGGCGTCGTCTCCAAGCTGACGACGCAGTTTCCATCGACCACTGCCGCCCACATGACCACCATCCACACCGGCCTGCCCGTCGGGCAAACGGGCGTCTACGAGTGGTTCTACTACGAGCCGCTGGTGGATCGCATGATTTCGCCGCTCATTTTTTCCTTTGGCAGGGACAAAGACCTGGGCACGCTCACCCAAACGGGTCTTGCGCCGCAGCAGTTTTTCCCCTTCCCGTCGATCTACCAGACGCTGGCCCGGTATGGCGTCAAAAGCTACATCTTCCAGGATCGAGAGTATACCCCTGCACCCTACGCCGATGCGGTGATGCAGGGCGCGACGCATGTGCCCTTCAAGACGTTCTCGGAAGGGCTGGTCAACCTGGTCGAAACAGTACGTATTGAGCAAGAACGTCTATATGCCTACCTGTATTTTGACAGCATTGACTCGATAGGCCACCCCTACGGGCCATCCTCCCCGCACTTCTGGGCCGAGATCGATACCTGCCTGACGGTGCTGGAACGACTGCTCTACGACTCATTGGCCGGGAAGGTCAAGAACACACTGCTGCTCATTACCGCCGATCACGGCCAGGTCGATATTTCACCCGAGACGACCATCTACCTCAACCGACTCGGCCTGCCCATCGAGTCGTGGCTCAAGACCAACCACCAGGGGGAACTGCTCGTGCCGGGCGGTTCCGCGCGTGATCTGTTCCTGTATGTCCGCGACGAAGCGCTGGACGAAGCGCACGAGAAGTTGTCCCGCGCTCTGGCAGGCCACGCCGAGGTGTACCACGTCCGGGACCTGATCGAGCAGAGCTACTTCGGCCCGCCCTCCGATGCCCTGCGGCAGCGAGTCGCCAACCTGGTGATTCTGCCATACGAACACGATTCGGTGTGGTGGTACGAAAAAGGGCTGTTCGAGCAGCGCTTTCGCGGCCATCATGGCGGACTCGCACCGGGCGAAATGGAAACACTCTTGCTGGCCTTGCCACTCTGACAACCGACTCGTGCAATTGTTGGCGAAACCTCGAATGACCAAGCCAGATCACTGCTATATTCACTCTCCGCTCTTGTGAGGACGATGCCATATTCGGTGAGGTCGCGTCAGGTCGGTCAGTCGTGGAGGTTATCGTATCTACGGCAAGCCCCATACCCCAAATGGCCTGGACGCACGGCACGATGCGCCGAAAGACTACTGCACTGCCCAGACCACGCCATCACTGGAGCAAGAGGGTAATGAGAGATCCAATATACTTCCATTCGCCATACTGATCAGATAATTGGATGTTCGCGAATTAGTAACTTCACGAATCGCAAGATAATTCCCATCGGGCGACCAACTGACTGAATGTGCATAGCCCTGTAATTGCTGAAGACCGAAAATACGGGTGATCGCGCCTTCAACATCAAGAATTTGAACTTGATGTCCATCGGCAATTGTGGCAACGTGCTGTCCATCGGGTGACCAGGCGGTTCCCATGTAGTTGATTGCCGGATTTTTGGAGAGATCCATCGTCTTCCCTGTTTCCACATCGACCATGCGGATCTTGCTGTCAAATCTCGGCGCATAAAATGAGGTAAATGCAAGATATTTGCTATCAGGGGACCAGACCGGATCCGTCGTTAATCCCGGAGAAGATGTGGTGCGTATTTCACCTTCGTCGATGTCGATAATGAACATAACCGAGCTATAGGAATTGCTCACGGTGGCGATATATTTCCCGTCGGGTGACCAAACAGGAGAGGATGAGGCTGATGCACTGAGTGAAAACTCACGCAGGGTGTTTGTCGCCGCGCCGACCACAGAAATCTGAGAAATTTGCGTCAAGGTCTTGCTCCGCACCCTAGCAAGCGCGAGCTGACGCCCATCGGGCGACCAGACAGGCGGCGGAACGGACGGCATCTGTTCCTCGCTAGATAAAGGCAAATAGATGAGATTCTGGGGCATTTCACCCGTCAGATCACCGATATAAACACCTTTGAATTTGCCAGTTTCTGGCATTTCATAGGCGATTTGCCAGTTATCCGGGCGCAAATTGGGTATACTCGCCAGGCGACGAAAACTCTTGAAAACCCTGATCCGCGAACCATTTGACCAGTCATACAGGTAAATTTCTGTATCATCGTGGCAATGAGCAGTAAATGCGAGGATTGTATTTGGGAGCCTGTGGCCCAATACCAGTGCCAGGCCAAGCGAGGCACTGCATATGCAGCAAATCAAAATACCAACGCGCAAGAGTATTCGCATCATTGACTCGCTCAATTTCACCCGATTGCAGTCGGTTCCCAATCACGTCCTGGCCCGATTGGAATCAGCATATGAGCGAAATCAATGCAGAGTCACCTGACAAACGTTTGGTTTGGAGTTTGTTTTTCAGTCAGCGAAACAGGGGCAACTGTTGAGCGCGGTAGACAGCCTGAGCGCGGTTCTGCACGCCCAGTTTGCTGTAGATCTGTGTGGTATACCACTTGACCGTTCCCTCGGAGAGGATGAGCCTCTCGGCGATCTTGCGGTTGGAAAGACCTGACACAATGAGTTGCAAAACTTCCAGTTCTCGTTGATTCAGAGGTTCGGTCAGGCCCAGATTGCCTGGAGACTCAACGGTGCCAGGTTGAGATTCTGGCGAAGTCTGGAATACTTCAATAAGTTGTGCCAGGACCGTTTCGGGGTCTAGCTGTGCGCCTCTGGCCCAGGCTGCTGCAAAGCCTTCTGGCCCAAGTTCAGCCTCCAACGCGGCACGGAGATCAGCCGACAGCCGCCATTTTTCCAGCCACCCGATGCCCTGTGAATAATGCGCATAGGTCAAGGACAATAGCTCGACTGCATATTGGCTGAATCCTTCATGGGCCAGGATGATGGCGCTGATTGCAAGCCCATAGTGTGTATACTGAGGCTGATGAAACGGTGCCACCTGGTGTAACACGGCTTGGTTGTGTAGTCTGGCGCTGCGATAATCACCTAACCCGCAGGCATTCATCGCTAACTGAAACTCTAAACAAATCAATTGCATTCCGTTAGTCGCTATGGCCCGGCTCTCTTCGCAGAGAAGTCTGGCCCGCGGATAATCTTCGTTCAAATTAGCGACCAGTCCCAATGTTTCCAGGGCCATTGATTTGCCATCATTAAAGTTGATGTCCAGAGCCAGGTTCAGTGCCTCTGTAGCCCGAGTTCTGGCGGTCTCGACGTCTCCACGAAAGAAAGCATAGAAGCCCAGTAGCGCAAGATTGACGGTGAGGTGTGCTCGGTCACCAGTTTCGCGGCGCAGAATCAGCGCTTCAGCAGCGTAGGCTTCAAACTGGTCAAAATTGCCGAAAGGTGCTGCCGCAACTGCCAGACTGAAGAGACCTTCTGCCATACCGATCTTGTCGCCGATTTCACGCGCTATATTAAGAGATTGCTGCGTAAGGCTAACGAATTTCTCCATTTGGCCCAAATGGAAGGGGCAAAAGGCAAGGTATTGAATGGTTCGACCGACATAATAGCGAACATTCAGGCGGGTGTAGTGCACCAGAGCTTGCTCGAAGTGTGCGCTTGCCTCATGAAAATTGCGCTCAATTCTGGCTAGCTCGCCTAGAGTCCAGAAGCAAAAACCCATCTCAGACAGGTCATTGTGTTTTTGCGCGATAGCCAAACTACACTCAATCCACGATTGAATCCGTTCATCCAGTTCGAGATAGCCCTGCACTTGCAGGCGGGTGGCGCGCGCCAACAATCGTCCCCACAGCGGCTCATCCACTGGGGAAGAAAAAAACTTCTGCGCCGACTCAAACAAGTCCCGACCTTCCTGGAAGCGGCTGCGTGCCTCGAAGAAGAGGTACATACCTTGCAGGGTGCGGTTCACCGTTTCCCCATCGTGCTGCTGTAATGCCCAACCCCATGCGGCCAGGATATTTTCAAAATCCACCTGAAATTCGTTGAGGGCTTCAAGCTGCCTATGACCGGTTAAGTCCGCCTCCCATCGCGCTACAGATGTGCTGAAATATGTGCAATGCCGCACATGCACCTCTTGACTGGTCTCGGGCGCTGCTTTGAGTCGCTCTTCAGCGTACTGACGTAGAAGCGGTTGCATCTCAAAGCGCCCCGCCGGGCTGACTCGCAGTCTCGTCTTATCCACCAATGCCGATAAAATGCCGAGCGATGCGTTTGTCACTGTTTCGGCAGCCTGTCGTGAACACCCTCCTCGAAAGACAGAGAGCTTCGCAAAAATATCCTGTTCATCTTCGGACAGTAAGTTCCAGGAATAGTCCAGCACCGCGCGCATGTTACGATGCCGAGCTGACACATTGCGTACCCTTGACTCAAGAATGTCAATGCCTTGTTCGATCTCTGACGCGATGGTTGCGCACGGCAGCACACGCACCCAGGAGGCAGCCAGTTCGAGTCCCAGCGGCATTCCCTCTAGCATCTGGCAGATGCGAAGTACGCTGGACGGGTCATCAGCCAGATTGAAGTCAGCGCGAACCCGCCGGGCACTCTGTACGAATAGCTGTACAGCGCTGTAGTCATCAATAGGCCCGTCATTCAGACTTCTAGGGAAGCCCATCCCTTTGACCGGGTAGAGCCATTCTTCTTGCAGGTTAAGCGCTTCGCGGGAAGTGACCATCGCCTTTAGGTTCGGAGCCTCTGCAAGAATGTCGCTTATGATGTCCACCCCACCTAATAGATGTTCAAAGTTGTCCAAGATGAGCAATTGTTGCTTGTGCCGCAAGTAGTCTAGCAATTGCTGTTTGGGGTCGGCGCCGGGGTAAAACTGGAGGTTAATCGCACTGGCAATGGTGGGAACAATATGGTCAGGAGAATTAATGGGTTGCATCGCAACAAAATAAACACCATCACGATAATTCCCCAATTGTTGTGCTGCTGCTTCAATTGCCAGCCGCGTCTTGCCAATGCCGCCTGGTCCCGCCATCGTCAACAGTTGACAAGCAGGGTTACTCAGAAGTTGGGCGATTTCTGCCAGCTCTGTTGTCCGGCCTATGAAGGTTGTTGCTTGTCGGGGCAGATTATGGATTGACACCTGTGCCGCAGGCTGCGGCACAGGTGTCAGCACACCGAGCCGCTGCGCTTGAGTGATCGCCTCAGCACGGTTGCGAACGCCAAGCTTGCTATAAATCTGCCGATTGTACCACTTCACGGTACCTACGGTGAGAATGACGGCGTCGGCAATCTCATTGTCGGTGAGACCATTGGTGAGCAGGCGCAGAATTTCCCGCTCACGATCCGTGAGTACAACTTTGCCAAGCTGCCGATCTAGCTCAACCATGATCGATTTGATCTGTTCGGATAAATCTAATTATACCAAAGAAAGAACAGTATTATTCAAACCGGTGAGATGAATTTCCTGTCTTTCGATAGGTGACATCCCTTTCCTGAAAGCCTTACTGTGGAGCAATCGCAAACGCAAAGAGGAGACAGGTTATGAAACTCCGAAAAATGATCTTGCCCGCGATTGTGGGCCTCAGTCTGCTGTTGGGGCAACTTCCTGCGTCGGTCTCAGCGCAAGGGCCAACAGCAACCCCAGAACTACCGGATAAAACGATGCGCTTGATAGACGACGTGCGCGGTGCTACTGCCCAGTTCCGCGACCTGGACACAGCGAAGAAAGCAGGCTACGACAAATTCCTGACGTGCTTCCGCTATGGAGACAAGCGAGGCATGGGGCAGCATTACGTCAACGGCACGCTGGCAGGCGATGACGTTCTCGACCCGATGAAACCCGAAGCACTGGTCTATGAACCGCGTGCAGATGGCACGATGATCCTGGTAGCGTTTGAGTACCTGGTCTTTGCCGACAAGTGGGACCCAAAGAAGACCGGACGCGCCGCACCCACCCTCTACGGTCAGCCGCTGATGCTCATGACCAACATTCCTGACACGCCGCTTGTCTGGGGGCTACATCTCTGGTTGTGGTCGTACAACCCTGAAGGACTATTCGCCAACTTCAACCCGCTGGTCTCGTGCCCCTCAGGGATGCCCTCCATCGATATGTCAGGGATGTAACCCCGCCCGAGTAGCCCGCGCCCAAAACGTAAGGTACAAGATCAAGCCCGCACCGAAACAGGTTTCGGAGTGCGGGCCTTCTGCGTAGCCTCCGGATCGGGTTTCGAGGGTGTCAGGATCTGATTCTTGCTCAATTAATGGGTTGCTTCCGCGGGACGCCTGTGCCAAGTGTACAGTATCGTCGGGAAAGAGACGGACAGTGTCCACCAACACCATCATTCAGGGCTTCCCCACTTCCGCTCCGTCCTCTGGCGGCTCGGTGTGGATCGTCACGCGCTGCACCTGGGGCATGGCTGCGCGAATCTGCGTCTCGACATGTTCCGCAATGCCATGCGCCTCCTGAACGCTGACGTTGCCGGGCAGCCAGCAGTGCAACGTGATGGCATAGCCGCCCAGCACGGGCCGGATGGTCGCGTCGTGCCAGTGCGCGTCAGGGTACAGGCTGGCGGCAATCGCCAGGGCCTGGTCGCGCTGGCCGACGGCCCTGGCAGTCTGCATCACTGCGCCGGGCTGCCCGCTGGCTGGCTCGATGTGAGTCAGCACGTCGTGAAGTTCCGGTAACGCTTCTCGTACCCGCCTCTCCAGTTCCGTGACCTGCTGGTGGGCCGCCGCCAGCGTTAGCGAGGGCAGCACTTCGACGTGCATTTCCAGCACCGGCCCCTCACCGGTCAGGATATGTGTGACCTCGTGGATGGACAGGCCAAGTGCATCGGCGGCGGCGCGAGCCACCAGCGCCGGGTCCTGCGGCCCGTCGTGGTGCGGCGCAAAATGTACCTGCACTTCGGACACGCCCTCGAATTCGGCTTTCACTCGATCCGCGATCTCTTCCGCAATGGCCGAGGCATGGTCGGCAGTCGTTGCAGGCGGAACCTGTACGTCAATGTCCGCCTGGATCATATCGGCGGGGCCACGACTGCGCACACGCAAAATGTTGTCCACGCCCGGAACCCGTTCTACCACACGCCGCAGTGCGCCTGGATCAACGGCAGCGGCATCGACCAGGATTTGCGTCGTTTGCCGCAGAATGTCAAAGGCTGTGTACCCGATGATGACCACGATCAACAGCGCAATGATCGTGTCCATCCAGGCATAGCCGAGCGCGGTCAAAAACAGGCCAATGATCACCGATAGAGAAATAAAGAAATCGACGCGCGTTTGTGCAGCGTCCGCCAGCAGGAGCGCGGATTGAAAACGCTTGCCCCGGTTGGTCTCGTACAGGGCAACGATCAGGTTAACGGCCATCGTGAACGCCATCACCCCGAAGCTGGTCGGGGTGACCTGTGTGGACGAGCCACTGAAGAGCCGCTCAACGGCTGTTTTGAAAATCTCCCAGGCGGCCACCAGCAGCAGCCCACCGATAGTCAGCGTCGCCATCGTTTCAAAGCGGCGGTGGCCGTAGGGATGATCTTCATCGGCAGGCCGTGCGGCGATGGCCGTCCCGAACAGGCCAATGATGTTTGAGGAAGCATCCATTGTGGAATGAAAACCGTCGGCGACCATTGCCAGCGCGCCTGTCACCAGGCCGACGATGACCTTGATCACAGCCACCAGCAGGTTCATGAGCATGACACGCCACAGCACACGACGCACAGCCTGGTAGCGCGCTTGTTGTTCGACCAAACCCTTCAAGTCCCGTTCTGTTGTCAATCCGCACCTAGTTTACCTGCTTCTGGCAAAAGTGACTGTCTTGAGCATAACGAGTTATCCGCCGGGCGCAGGTTAGCAGCAGCATCAAACAGCAGCACGGATCATCGGATCGGGGTGAGAGGCAGGCCCGACAGCGTTGCAAAAGGCCGCTATCAGGTGTGTCGGGGCACGCGCAACAGATTGTTGATGACGTTGAGCGCGTCACGCGGATCGCTACCCAGGTAATACCCGGCGATCAGACGGCGCAAATCCGCATCGTCGTCAAACGCCCGCCCCCCATAGCCCAGAAGCGGCGATGGCGGCTCAAGCATCTGTAACCTGCTTTGCGCATCGCGCAGATGCAAGGCGGTGGTGGGGCTATTGGCGGACAGGCAGATCATGGCCGGGTGCTCTTGCGAGGCTGCCTGAGTCACGTCGTCGAGCGGCACATCCTGGCCCAGATACACGACGTTAAACCCCTGTTGGCGTAACATCACTGCGAAGATAAGCGCGCCGATCTCGTGGTGCTCGTTAGGCGCACAACCGACAAACAGCATCGGCATCTCCGGGAGGCGTGGGTACGCCTGGAGCAGCGTCAGCAGCCGCCCGCGCACGTAGCTGGCTGCGAAATGTTCTGTTGTCACAAAAATGTCCCCACGACGCCAGGCCTCGCCGATCTCCACCAGTGTCGGCGCGATCAGTTCGACGTACACAGTGGGCATGGTGTACATGGCAAAAGCCTGATCGATGATCTCGTCGGCCCGATCATCGTCCAGGTCAACTAAAGCCTGGAACAAGGGTTGGACAAGGCTTTGGGGGGGTAGCGGCGTATCGTACTTGACGGGCAGCTGGCCGTCGCCGCTCTCGACCCAGATCGGGTCGCTATTGTCGCGCAGGTTTTCCAGCATCGCCACCACGCGGCTGACTGTCAGGCCCTCGTCCATCTGCGTGCGCACCCAGCGCAGCAGCGCCACATCTCGATCTGAGTACAGGCGGTAACCGCTGGCCGTGCGTTTAGGTTCGACCAGCGCATAACGGCGTTCCCAGGCCCGCAGCGTTGCCGCCGAGATGCCTGTCTGCTGCTCGACAGCCTTCATGTTATAAATAGGGTCGTCGGAAAATTCGCTGAGGAGTTTTCGCATAACCTGGCCGATCTTGTCCAGTTTTTGTACAGGGTTATTCTATCACGAATCGCCCGAACTACAATGCGCAGCCCCTCGGCTGTGAGTCAATTGCTATTTCAAGGTGGGGACAATGTGAGTTGAATTCGCGCCGGGCTGCAATAGAATAGTAGCCTTGCTTGCGTGACGGAATCAATCGAATACCGGAGAGAGAATCGTGGGACGGCTGGACGGTAAGAGCGCGATCATCACTGGAGCCGGGCGCGGCATCGGCAAAGCCATCAGTCGTAAGTTCCTTGAGGAAGGCGCACGTCTGCTGATCTGCGACGTTGTACCGGATCGGCTGGACAACACTGCGCAGGAATTGAGCCGGCTCGGCACAGTTCACAGCCTGCCAGGCGACGTGACCGATGCGGCGTACTGCGCAGCACTGGTGCAGCGCGCCAGGGAACTCTTCGGCGAACTGAACATTCTGGTTAACAACGCCGGGATCGCCCTCGTGCGGCCCTTTCTGGAACACACCGAGGCCGATTGGGATCGCACATTGGCCGTCAATTTGAAGAGTATGTTTCTCCTCGGCCAGCAGGCGGCGCGCCTCATGGTGGCGCAGGGCAAAGGCGGCGCAATTGTCAATATGGCCTCCACCAACGGCCATGTCGGGGAAAAGCGTCTGGCCGCGTACAATGCGTCCAAAGCGGGCGTCGTCCTGCTCACCAAGACGATGGCTATCGAGCTGGCGCAGTACAACATTCGCGTTAACTGCGTAGCGCCGGGCTTCATTCAAACCCAACTGGCCGAGGAGGCCTGGGCTGACGACCACTTTGTCAAAGCCTATCTCGAAAAGATACCGTTGGGCCGTTACGGGCAGCCCGAAGAAGTTGCCAATGTGTTCGCCTTTCTTGCCTCGGACGAAGCCTCGTTTATCACCGGGGATTCAGTCGTGATCGATGGCGGGCAGCTTTCCGAAGAATAGAAGGATTTTATGCTTACAGGATTATGGTGCATTGGCATCAAAGTCGGCGATCTTGAACGGGAACTGGCCTTTCATCGCCAGATGGGGCACGAGATCGTCCTGGACGAAACCTACGAGTTCAACGGCGAAACCTTCCGCGTGCCACTGGTCAAAATGGGCGACAAATACCTGTCTCTGACCGAGAGGCTAATCTACGAACGGGCACTTGGCGAAGTGCGCCCGGTGGGTTCTACGCACATGGTCTATATCAGCAGCAGCTTCGAATCGGACGTGGCAAAGGCGCTTGCCAGCGGCGCAGTGGCGTTGGGTGAGGTCGGCGGCACGATTTCCGCCGGGTTTGGCGAGCGCCGCGTAGCCTTTCTGCGAGCGCCTGGCGGTTGGATTTTTGAGATTATCCAGGTGATGCGCAATCTCGTGCCCGAAGTATAAGCAGCAAGGAACGACCTCCGATCTCTATCGGGCTTCTCATACTCCGTTAAGCCTCTGCCAACCTGCGGAACGGTCAAGCCATTATAGCGGGATTACAGACGGAGATGAGAGTTATGCCGTTCAGAATTCAATCGGGACGCATTCGGGGGATCGTCATCGCTCTGATCCTGATGACAGTGCTATTCGGCGGAATGGTCACCGTGATCGTTGCACAGGGTGGCGTCGTCATTACTGCGTGCGTCCATCAGGGCAACGGGAACGTTCGGATCGTCAATTCGGCAAATGACTGCAAAAAGCCGGAACGTGTTCTGCAATGGGATGGCAGCGGCCAGGGATCGCCTGGGCCTGCCGGGCCGCCCGGTCCCGCGGGGCCACAGGGACCTGCTGGCCTGTCTGGCTATCAGGTGGTGCGCGTAGATTATTTGCTGCCAGCCGGTGGTCTGTTGAGGAACTCAACGCCATGTCCCGCAGGAAAAGTGGTGCTGGGCGGGGGCGCTTCCGTAGTCGATGCTTCTCCCAACGCTCATACCATCCTTCAGGAGTCGGCCCCGGAGACTTTCGGCAGTCCGGCCCAATCGGCCTGGCTGGTTGCGATCCAGAATAACGATCCTGTCCAGCACACCATCGGTATCTTCGCTGTTTGTGCGAATGTCTCCCAGTAGAGGTGGGATGGGCTTCGACATACTGGAGCCTGACAGGTATCGGCACAGCCGACCAGCCAGGATGCCTTACCGAAGCCCATCTACTCTGTTCCGTTAGCCCAGGCCGCTGTCTTTGAACCCGTGTGTGGCATAGCGCCTTTATCCGATTTGAGCGCGAAGGCAAGCATGATCACCGCGAACAACCCCATAGCGCCCCAGAACAAAAACGGGACGTTAAGCCCGATGGCAGTCAGGCTGTTGCCTACCGGCGGCGAAAATGTCCCACCCAGATTGCGGATCATGGTGGCAAAACCAATGGCCGTCCCGGCGTATACGTCGCTCACGCCGTCCACTTCGAGGACGCTTGCGTTGAGAATCGCCATGAACGAATCGAAGACAGAGCCGGTTGCGGCGATCACCAGCACAATGACCGTACCCTCAATGATGCTTAACGAACCGATGCCAATTGAAAGGACGAGTGCGGCGAAAATCAGAAAACCGCGCCGCAGCCGCAGCCGGTCAGAGAGAATTGACAGCGGAACGACTGCTGACAGGCTCGTCACAAAGAACGCAGCCAGCGAACGATCTGCATCCAGATCGGCCCAACCAATGGTCTTGAGGTAAGTAGGCAGGTAGCCGCTGAAACCCTGAAAACAGGCGTTGATCCCCAGACCAGCGATTCCGAGAATCCACAAGTTGCGCAACCGCACGACATGGCGGAGACCGTCACGGAGTGACACCCGCACCGGGCGGCCCGACTCAGGTTGTCGATCCACAGGGTGAACGACTAACCACACCAGACTCATGGCGATGGCGACGGCTCCATAAAACATCAGCACCTGTCGCCAGCCGCCAAGCGCCGGCAAAATGACGCTGGTGCTCAGGAGCGGGCCGAGCATCAACCCACCGGCGAAACCCGCCGAGATAACCCCACTGGCCGTGCCAAGTTGCTCAGGTGGGAACCACTCGCGCGCCAGCTTAAAGAGCATCACCGGGATGATCGCCTGGAAGACGCCAAACGACAGCGCAGCCAGCAGCAGCGTGGTGAAATCCACTGCAAAGCTGCGCGTGAGTCCGAACAGCCCCGTCAGAAAGCAAGTCGCAAAGAGCGTGTTGCGCGTTCCGAAGCGATCTCCCAGCGTCCCACCGATTAAGGCAAAGAAGATACCGGTAAACGAGACTACGCCCCAGATCATGCCGATCTCTACCAATGATAAACTTAAATCACGGCTGATTGTGGCGAACAGCGGCGGCAGGGACATGTTCGGCAAGGTCACAACAGACAAGGGGGTCAGGGCACATAAGATCAGCATCACCCACCGGTAGCTGCTGGTCTGTTTCAGGGCAATGGAGGTTGTAGACATGGTCACCTGGGCTTAGTGGAAATGCGCGAATTCTACCCGCGCGGGTGGCGCACAGCAATCAGATGGGCATTACCGTTGTTCAGACCCTCACTTGCTCGTTCACGCCTCTTGCAAAGGAAGTGCAATCCCCGGTGGTGCTTCTGGATGGTGGCTGCTCCGGTTAGTTGTTCTTGTAGGTATATTTCACGTTGGGATTGACGTTCACCTGGACTTCACCCTGCAACCAGAACGCACGCGCTGGCTCTTCGCCCATTAAGTCTATCGGTATGGCGCAATGTGCAGGTACTTCCGCAGGCGGCTGTTGGCGGATGTAAATGCGCAAACACTCACCGGCATTCAACACCTGCCGTCCCCAGCCACTTGCATCCAGCGTCTGGCCTTCTCGCTCAAGGCTGAAATCAGTCAGCGAGAGCGAGACTGCCGAGATATTGACGAATGCGACCCAATCCTGGCCTTTCTCAACCCGCAGGGTCGCAACTGAGGGTGTGGCGAAGAGGGTGGTTGCAGTGGGCGCAATCTGATATTCGTAACAGGACCAATTGTAAGCCTGAATTTGCTTGGTCTGGTCGCGGATGGCAAAAGCGCCCGGATTGTTATAACGAGCGCGGCAGATATTGTCGAAGTCGGTGGCCGCCAGCACAAAGCGGATTGAGCCGTCCCGGTTGGTACAGGCCCAATCGACCTGGTTATTGACCAGTTTGACCCCGAAACCTTGATCGGTACAGTACTGCTCTACTGCAAATTCGCCGAGTCTCCGGCTGCCAGGCGGCGGCACAGCCCGGTTCTCCGGCGGCATCGCCACCTGGGTGGGCACGACCACGACAGCCGTCGGCAGCACCACTGCGGTGAACGTTGGCGCAGCGCTTGGCGATGGTAGCTCGACTGGGAACGAGGTGGGCATGGGCATCTCTGTACCAGTGGCAGCAGGTATCGACGGCGCAGCCGTCGTTGTTGTGACGGATGTGACTGGCGTACCCGTCGGAACTTCACCCACCGTTTGTGCAACATTACTGCGCGAGGCCAGGATAACCAGCCCCAGTGCGGCCAGCCCGATGACAAATACGCCCGTGGCGAAAACGAGCGGTGAGCGCCATCCAGCGAACTTCGGTTGCAAGGACGACAGGGGCGCGGCGAGCTGCGTGGGGCCTGCTGCACCGGCAGCCTGTGTCGAAGCTGCTGGTGGCGGTTGAGTCGGCACATCCCAGTCCGGTTCGGGTGGCAGACTCGGCAATGGCGCATCAGCGACGGCTGCACTGATTTTTTGAGGAACCATAATCAGCGACGGGCGGCGCACGCCCACATCACCGTAGACATCGCTTGTCGGCCAATCCGCCATCGCTTTTTGAAGGGCACTGCTCAGTTCCGCACCGGTCTGGTAGCGGTCATAAGGGTCTTTTTCCAGGCTACGCAAGATCACGTCGTCTACCGAGGCCGGGATAATCTTGTTGATCTGGCTGGGGCGAGGTGGCGGCTCCGACATGTGGCGCATCGCAATCTCCGGCGCCTCGCCGCCGTTGAACGGTACTTCACCTGTCAGCATCTCAAACAGGGTGACGCCCAGCGAATACAGGTCGCTCTGAGGCACAACCTTGCGTGAGGACACCGCCTGTTCGGGAGAGATGTAGTGTGGCGATCCGAAAACTTCGCCGCGCGTGCCGAGATCGCTGAGGAGCGCCAATCCAAAATCGGTCAGCAAGGCACGCCCTTGCTGGTCGAGCATGATATTGCTCGGCTTCACGTCACGGTGAATGACGCCTTTGCTGTGCGTGTAATCCAGCGCCGCCCCGATGTCCTGTGCCACGCGGATAATGTCGGCAACCGGCATCACCTCGCCATTGGTGCGGTAATCCTCGATCAGCCAGGCGACGTTTGTGCCTTCGACGTACTGCATCGCCATGTAGTACAGGCCATTGCTTTCCCCAAACCGGTAAATATGCACGATATTGGGATGTTCCAGACGGGCAATGGACTGCGCTTCACGCTCGAAACGCAGGCTGTGTTCAGAATCGGCCCGAAAGTCTGGGGCAATGACTTTCAGCGCCACGTAACGGCGTAGTTTGGTATCCAGCGCACGGTAGACGCGGGCCATTCCTCCCGCGCCCAACGGCTTGTCAATGCGGTATTCGTCTAGCTGCCTGCCAAGCAGGCTGTCATCCAGCTTTGCCATCAGTTGCCTACCGGTTGAAGCCATTCGTACATAGCCAGGCATTAATCGCATCGGCTCCCTCACGCCAATCGATGCCGAGCAAGATGCCTTCATGGCTGACGCCGCGCACAATATCCAGCGTTCCTTTGCCCTGGTAAAACGTTGCCAGTTCTTGGCCCTGTGCTGGCGAAAGCGTATCGTCCAGTTCGCCAATGACGACCAGGTACGGCACTTTCACAAAGTCGGGTTTGGTCTGCACGTCCCCGCGCAGCAGGGCCAGCAAGGTGGCGCGTGGTTCTACGGCGTCTTTCATCTGGGAATTCATCCAGACCAGGGTTTCTGGCGAAATGTCATCCGCGCCACGAAGCGGCTCGGCGGGCAGCAAGTGCGGCATTTGCGTCAATTCTGGCGGGATAGGCTGCGGGCGGAGATTTGGCAGTCTGGCGCTGATGAACACCGCCCCTACTGCCGGGAGGCCTTTGCTGAGTGCCAGTTGGACCAGGTGCGCGCCCGTGCCGAAGCCGATTAAGACCGGCGGGGCAGGCAAACGCCGCGCCACGCGAATCACATCGCGCGCGTAATCCCACTGGGTCATGCCGCCGAGCTGAAAGTCGCCGCTCTTATAGTGCCCGCGCAGGTTCATCGCGTAGCAGTTCCAGCCAGCGTTGGGCAGATAGGTCAGGTAGTTGGTGAACATCCAGCTCCCGCCCCAGGCCCCGTGCACAAACAGCAGCGGGTGGCCTGTGCCGCCTTCCACCCCCTGATAGAATTCGACGTGCAACCCGTCGATGACTTGTTCGTGATCGGCCATCGGTGCCTACCCTCCGCTGGATAACTTAACGGCCTGCCGCAATGCACTGTACAGTGCCGCGCCCGATTCGTAGCGCACGGCAATGTCTTTGGCGAGGGTTCGCATGACTACCGCCTCGATGGCCGCAGGCAGAGACGGGTTAAACATGCGCGGTGAGGGTGGTAGCTGTTCGACGTGCATCATAGCGACTTCGTTCGGGTTTTCACTCTCAAAAGGCAGCCGCCCGGCCACAATCTCGTAAATCATGACGCCCAACGAATACAGATCGGACTGCGGGACGGCGTTGGCCGAATTGATGGCCTGTTCGGGCGAGATGTACTGTGGCGACCCGAAGATTTCACCCAGGGTTGGGATCGCCAGATCGCGCACCAGGCCAAAATCGGTCAGATAGGCGCGTCCTTCCGGCGTCACCATGATGTTACTGGGTTTCACGTCCCGGTGGATCACGCCCTGGCTGTGCGCATAGTCCAGCGCGGAGGCAACCTGCCCAATGACTTTGAGCAGGCTGTCGTAGGACATCAGGCGGTTTTCACGGCGGTAATCCTGAATCAGCCAGCCCATATCGACGCCATCGACGAAGGCCATTGCCATGTAATAGATCCCATCGGATACGCCGAACTGGTAGATGCTGACGATGTTCGGGTGGGTGAGTTTGGCAACGGCCTGAGCTTCGCGCTTGAAGCGGCGCGTATACTCAGGATCGTCCGCCACGCCCGGATCGATGACCTTGATCGCGGCCAGGCGATTGAGGTTCGGGTCGAGGGCACGATAGACGCGCGCCATCCCGCCTTTGCCCAACAATTCCTGGATCACGTAGTCGCCGAACTGTTGGCCGATGTAGGGGTCGTCTGGGGAAACGTTCATTGTATCTTCTCGTGTTCGCGTGCAGCCTAAGCGGGCGGGAAACGAACTTCGCAGCGCTGTTTGGCGATTTCGCAGCGCCCCACTTCACTATTATTCCATAACACGCGGAATTCAATGGAGCCGTCCGCTGCTGTCCAGAATACTTCGCCAGTTTGAGCATTGATCTCCGAATTATAACCGTAAGGACAGTCATTGCGGGGCAAATTGTGATAAGACCCCTGAATCTTGAGGATCAGGCACTTGTTTGGCTCGCTATAGGGGTAATACCCGGCCCAGCGGTTGCCAGCGTAGCGCTCCGCAGGCTGGCCGTTGGTCAGTAGCCGCTCAAGACTGATGCTGCTCACTGCGATCTTCTGCCCGCTGCGATTGGCAGCATAAAAAACCTTGTCGTCCCAGATCAGGACGAAAAGACGGCCATCTGGATAGGCTACCGTCGGCGCGGCAGGTGTGGCAGGCTGTGGCTGGATCACGATAACCTGGGTAGGCGGCGGAAGGGTCGGAAGAGCCGTCGGTGCAGTGGTTGGCGTGGGTGGCACGGCTGTGGGCACTGCCGTATTTGAAGGAGACGCTGAAGGCGTGCGACTCGGAGCGGCTGTCGTGGGAGCAGGCGCAGTTAGCGTTGCCGCAGACGTAGAGAACTGCGTGTTCGTCGGGACAATCGCCACTGCTGATTGACTGGTCGGCGCGGGCAGGGTCGTATTCGTACTCGCCGGCGTCCTTGCTACAGGCAGCGTCGGGGAAGCTGGCGCTGAGGCAGGGATACGGAGAAAATTCAATAGCAGGATGCTGACCACCGCCAGCGCCAACAGAGCGCCTCCCACCGCCAGCGCATAGGGCAACCAGCCTGTGCGCCGTCCTGGCTGCCCGCTTTGCTGGCCGTATGCTCCGCCCTTATCCACGCCGGGGGAGCGCGTGAGTGCCTGCCCTTTGGCGTTGACCAGCGCCAATTCCTGGTTGACCTTATCGAGGGCTGTCTGCATCGAGAGCCGACGCGGTGGCGGTGCGGAGATGCCTGGCGGCAGTGGCGGAAGATCAGCCGTCGTGACTCTGACGGGGTGCTGCTTCATCGCATCAATTGCCTGGCCGAGCGCGGCGACCAGAGCCGCAGCAGTCGGGTAGCGTTCTTCCGGTGTTTTTGCCAGTGCTCTGAACAAAACCTGTTCGATCTGCTCCGACAGATCGCGGTTGAAGGCGCGTGGCGATGGCACAGCGGCCATGATGTGCTGCATTGCCAGGGTGGTGGGATTGGGATCGTCGAACGGAACCGCGCCAGCCAGCAGTTCGTAGGCGACGACGCCGAGCGAATATAGATCGGATTGCGGGACGGCGTTGGCCGAGTTGCGAGCCTGTTCGGGCGAGATGTAATGGGGTGAGCCAAAGGTCTCACCAACCGTCCCTTCGCTCACGCGCAGCGCCAGCCCGAAATCGGCCAGCACAGGCCGCCCGCTGCGCTCCAGCATGATATTCGAGGGTTTGATGTCACGGTGGATGACGCCCTGAGCGTGTGCATAGTCCAGCGCGCCGCCTACGGCTCCCAGAATACGGAGCACGTCGGCATGGGGCATCAACTCGCCGTTGGACTCGTAGTTGCGTATGATGGCATCCAGGTCGGCTCCGTCGATGTACTCCATGACCAGGTAATACAGGTTTTCATGCCGACCAAAATGGAAGACGGTGACGATATTGGGGTGTTTCAGGTTGGCGACGGCCTGAGCCTCTCGCTCAAAACGCTGCGCATAAGTTGCCGAAGCTCGTAGCCGTTCCTCGACCACCTTGATCGCAACCGGGCGTTTCAGGTGAGTATCTACACCTTTGTATACCCGCGCCATGCCGCCCCGCCCCAATGCCTGTTGGATCAAGAAGTTATCCAGGTGCTGGCCGAGCAGCGGATCGTGATTGCTCACGGTTGGGCATCCTTGTCTTTCAAACGAGAACCGAATCTACGGGCTGGTAATGGGCAGATCGCGTAATGCACGGACGAACCCTTGAAGTCATAAGAGAATTGTAGTCCACCCCATGCTCAGGACAAATCGATTGTTCATCAGGAACAGCCGCTTGTCACAGACAGGTCACGCCCCATTGACAAAACTAGCAACCAGGCGTATAGTTTTAACGAAAAGCTATACACTGAGTGTATAGCTTGCTGGAAGTGGCGTCAAACAGCGCCCCTCGCCCTACTCGACCTTCGACCTCCAGCCCCTGCACGGATACGAACAAGCTATGCAGTTAGCCCGGCGGTCAGTGCCGCGTCTCGGTGAACAGAGCGACCAGCAATCGGAACGAGGGAAACCATATGATCACGAAGTTTATCTCACCCCGCTGGCAGATGGTGCACATGGCCTTCCACTATCTACGCGGGCGCAAACTGCGTACCGCCCTGACGTCGCTGGCTATCGTCTTTGGCGTTGCGCTTATTTTTGCCGTCAACATTACGCTGCCGAGCATTATGACCTCATTTGACCGCTCGATGAATGCCACGTCCGGAACCGTTGACATGCGCATCACCAGCGTCACCGGGGAGGCATTTTCGCCGAAACGGCCCTTGCAGGCGGTTGCCAGTGTCGCGGGTATCCAGGCCGTCAGTGGCTCGCTGCGCCGCCAGATCAATGTCCCGATCAGCGGCGAAGGCAGCATGGGCAGTGCGGTCCAGATCGAGCTGGTGGGCGTTGACCCCTCGACTGCCGAGAGTGTCCGCCACTACATCATTAGCGACGGGCGTTTCTTGCAGCCCAGCGATACAGGCAAGGCGGTTGTCCCCGCGACCATCACCGATTTTGCCCCACAGCTCAAGGTCGGTTCGGTCTTCTCAATGGTCACAGCGGGTGGCCTCAAACAGTTCACGATTATCGGTTTCCTGGCTCAAACGGGCACGCTGGCCGTGCCACAGATCATCGTTTCGCTGGCCGATGCCCAGGCTGCCCTGAAGCAGCCCGGCCTCATTAACACTATTGATGCCGCCTTCGAGACTGGCGCTGACCGTGAGGCGGTCACGGCGGCGGTGAAAGATGCACTGGCAAAATCCACAGCGCTGCATTACGCCATCAATGCGGCCAACAGGCAACCGGACATCTTCGCTTCCGTGACAATAGGTTATGCTATCCTCGACCTGATGGGCATTCTGGCTCTGTTCCTGGGCGCGTTCCTGATCTTCAATACCTTTCGCACTGTCGTCCTGGAACGCCGCCGCGATCTCTCGATGCTGCGGGCGATTGGCGCTACACGCGGGCAACTGGTGCAGATGATCCTCATCGAAAGCCTGGTTCAGGGGTTGGCCGGTACGCTGCTTGGCCTGCTGCTCGGCTATTTCATGGCTGCCGCGCTTGCCAGCGCAATGACCAGGCTCATGGCTCAGTACCTGCCGAGCCTGAGTTTGACACTGACGCTAGGGCCTGGGGCCATTCTCGGCCCGGTCGCCCTGGGACTTCTGACCACCCTGATCGCCGGGTACTTTCCGGCCCGTGCCGCCAGCCGCGTCTCCCCCATGGAAGGGCTGCGCCCCTCGACTGCCTCGGATATACGCCGCGCCGCCCGCTGGAGCCTGATCGTGGGCCTGGCGCTGATGGCGCTGGGCGTGTTGATGCTGGTCGGAAGCACATCGACCAGTGTATTCGGAGCGCTCGTGTTTCTGATCGGCATGGTCACTGCCGCGCCCAGTCTGGTGATGCCGGTGGCACGTTTATTCAGCCCCGCTCTCTCATTGCTGTATGCCCGCGAAGGAGACCTGGCGCGCGGGAACGTAATGCGCCAGCCGGGGCGTGTGGCAATCACTGCCAGTACACTCATGATCGGCCTGGCAAGCCTGATCATGATGGTTTCGTTGGTCAACAGTATGAGCGTGTTTATCACCAGGATCATGACGGATACCTTCAGCAGCGATCTGATGATCTTGCCGCAAACCATCGCCCTGTACGGAACCGTCGTTGGAGCAGACGAAAATCTGAGCAATCGCGTCAGGGCGTTGCCCGAAGTCCAGACCGTCGCTGGTTTGCGTTACGCCTCAAGCGTTGTCGGCGATACAGGTATTGAGGTGCTGGGCATTGACCCACAGACCTATCCCCAGGTCACCAAGCTCGAATTCGTCAGCAGCACGCCCGACGTAGCGCTACCCGCGCTGGACACAGGTCGGAATGCCATTCTCACGTCGTTGACCGCGCTGACCTTGAAGGTGGACGTGGGCGGTACGGTTGTGGTCGACTCACCAACCGGGCCGCAGACCTATCGGGTCATTGCCATTGCCAATGACACGCTGACCTTCAAGGTAACTGCGATGTACATCTCCCAGGAAAACCTCAAAAACGACTTCATGAAGACGGAAGACGTGCTGCTGATGATCAACCTTAAGCCGGGTGCAGACAAGCAAGCGGCGCTGGCCGATGTCAACCAGATTCTGACAAACTACCCGCAATTCACCGGGCACCTCTCCGGTGAGTACCGCGACAGCCTCATTCAAACCAGTTCGAGCGCGTTTGTGTTGTTCTACGCGATGGCGTTCCTGATCCTGTTCCCGGCGGCGCTCGGTCTGCTGAACACGCTTACGATCAACATCCTGGAGCGTACCCGCGAGATCGGGATCGTGCGGGCTGTGGGCGGCAGCCGCAGCCAGGTGCGGCGCATTGTGACTGCCGAAGCGCTCTTGCTCGGCTTGTTCGGGGCCTCGGCAGGTGTGCTGGTCGGCATCGCTATGAGCTACGGGTTCATCGCGGCCATCAATTCTATCGGCTGGCAAATGCCTTATGACTTCCCGTTCATAGGCATCATTGCGGCGATCATTGTCGGCGTTCTGCTGGCCCTGTTCGCCGGAATCTTGCCTGCACGGAATGCTGCCAGGCTGGACATCCTGCGGGCACTCCAATTCGAATAGAGTGGGTTCCGCTGTCGCAGCCACGTATTCTGCTGTTCCCCTTGCCTGCCTTCGCCGCGGGAAGGGGCCAGGGTGATCGAGTTCACCCACGCCATCGATACCGACTATTTACGTATCTGCTTACGTAGAAGCGAGTCTCCTATGCGGAATGTACAACGCCCAGGCGTTATGGGTCCCCGAATCGTCGTGCTGGTGCTTGTCGCAGTCTTCGTCGTTGGGTGCGGTGGACAGCCCAATGTGCCTCCCACACCGGCGCCGGTCGACACGTCGCCCGGTGAGGATAGCAGCGTGATTCTGACGGTGGCCGTGCCCAGTTTTATGACAGGCAACTTCTCCCCTGGACTGATCAGCCAGTTTGAAAGCGCGCATCCCGGCACCAAAGTGAGTCTCGTCAAGATTGATGCGGCCATCCCCCCGGCGGCGCAGGGGCTTGACAGGCATCTAGCCGCAGTTCAGCAGTACACGCGCGCCGCCGATGTCCTCTACGTGGCAAGTTTCCCGTATCTCAACAACACCAGCATCATTTCCACGGAAGCCACCCGCGCGGGGTACTTCCTGGATTTGAAACCGCTTGTTGACGCTGATACCGAACTCAACAGCAACGACTACCTTCCGACGCTCTGGCAGTCTTACCAGTGGGATCAGGGTCTCTGGGCTTTGCCCTTCGCCGCCGATCCCTACGTGCTGACCTATGATTCATCGGCCTTCGACAATGCACAGATGGCCTATCCGAGCGATCAATGGACGCTGAACGACCTGACGGAGGCGGTTCGCAAACTATCCACCAAAGATGCCAATGGCACCGTCACACGCGCTGGCATTGATGTCTACGGCGGCCAGACGCAATTCGCGTTACGCGGGCTGCTCAACGGCAGCACAGTCGATACCAGCAGCCTGCCCTCCGTGCCAAAGTTAGCCACCCCGGAGAGCGAAGCGCTGCTTCAGGCGTGGCTCAAGCTCGACCAGGACGGTCTGATTGGCAGTGACTACAACAAAGCCCCGCTCAGTATAGCCCCCGCCACGACCCTGGCGCTGGCAACCGGCAGCGGGAGCTCGAAACGGCGCAGTGGAGCATTGCTGCCCGGCAACCAGGCCATGCTCGACGTGCAGGGTTTCGCAGTCAGCGCGGGCAGCCAGTATCCGGAGCAGGCGTATTTGTTGGCAGCGTGGCTGACCAGACGCACTGAGATCGCCAACAACATTGTCGCCACAATCCCCGCACGCCAGAGCCTGCAAAACGTGGCGGCCAATAACGTCGCGGCATTCACCTTAAACATCACGCCTGAGATGCAGGCTGTGATTACAAAGGCCGTCGCAAAGGCCATTCCGGTCTCTGAGGCGCGCTTTGCGGATTACCTGGCAAGCACCTACGACAGGCTGAAACAGTCCAATGGCGATCCGATGGCGACGCTCAAGGCGGCTGAGGATGCCGCGCTCAAGAATCTGAAGACGGCGGCCAGCCAGAAGAATAACCTGGTGTTTGCCGTCCAGACGCCCGTGCCAAGCCTGAACCTGCCGCCAGGCAAGATTGCCCTGAAATTTGCGATCATCCAGCCGCAGATCACCAACGAGCAAGCCTGGCGCAGCCTGATTGACAAATTCACGGCCAGCGATTCGCAGGTGGCGGCGGTATTGCTTGACAACTACTATGACCTGACAGGTACAGGCGATGTACTTTCCAGGGGCCTGCTCACCTACGATTGTGTCTATGCACCGTTCAACGCCGTCACGCCGGATCGTCTGCCCAAGCTGCTCAATCTCGATTCCCTGCTGGCTGCTGACTCAGCCTTCGACAAACGCGATATGCTCGGCAACACCCTGTCCCAGGTCACGCTGGACAACAAAATCTGGATGTTGCCATCGGACATTTCCCCCTACGTGCTGAAGTATGACAGCCAGCGTTTCAGCAAGGCTGGCCTGCCGCAGCCAGCGCTGACGTGGACGGTTGACCAGTTTGCCGACGTCCTCAAGGCGCTCAAAGCGGACAGCACAGGCCAGCCGGGTTTCATTCCGGCCAACACTTTCGGCACGTACCTCTTCCAGCTTATTGCGGCCTACGGTGGAAACCCGATTGACTACCGTACCAGTCCGGCCACCATCAACTTCACCGATCCGGCAACTATCGATGCCATCCAGCAGGTCGTCACGCTGGCAAAGAACGGGGATTTCAAATACCGGCCTCTCTTCAGCCAGGGCATGGATCTGGTCTATCAGCCTGAGCCATCTACTATTCGCCAGGTGATGTTGACCGGGTTCGGCCTGGAAAACCTGATCGGCCTGTCCGGCGGGAACGAAAGTGCCAGCACCAAACTCACCCTTTACCCGAAAGGGAACAAGTTTTCGGCAGTCACGTTCAGCCTGGGCGGCTTCTACATCAGCGCTACCGCACAAGACCCGCAGGCGTGTTATCGCTTCATCAGCAGGGCGGCAGTCACGCCCGCACTCTTTTCGTCCATGCCAGCTCGCCGTTCACTGCTCGCCGATCCGACGCTGGCAAGCACACAAGGCGCGGATACCGTTGCACTGTACAAGCAGATCGGCGCGCTGTTGGACGACCCGACCACGCTGCCGCTACCCGGACTCTCGTTGGGATCAACCAGTTTACAGGCGCGGGCGCAACTGATGCCGCAGTTGGAACTTTTCGAGGCACTCGACACTGTGATTCTTAAGGACGCCGACCTGAAAACGGCGCTTGAGAATGCCGAAAGCAGCGCCAAAGCCTTCCAGAGCTGCGCGGCAACCCTGCCCTCTCCCGACGTGACCAGCGTGGATTCGCAGCGAGCCTATATCAATGGTTTTGGAAAGTGCGCGATCAAAGCTGACCCGGCGATGGCGCCCTTCTTCGCAGCCATCAAAACGGACTGACGTTCAATGCCCAATTCCGTAAATGAACGTGAATAGGTACAGGAGTAACGACAAGCAAGACAGGTCGCTGGGAGCCTCTACGAGGCGTGACGCGCCAGCCAGCCGCAGCCCAGAATTGGCCCGTCGTCGCCCAGTTCGGATGCTTTGATCTGAACGTGTTGGGCAGTCGCCTTGAAGCAGTATTTGGGGACCGTCTGTCGGGCCGGTTCGAGCAGCAGGTCGCCAGCTTTGGCAACGCTGCCGCCGATCACGTACAGTTCAATATTAAGGATCATCGCCATTGAAGCGATGGCGATGCCCAATGCCCTTCCGCTCTGCTCCATGAGCCGCGCCGCAATCGGATCGCCCTGCGCAGCCAGATGAGTGATCTGCTCGCCCGTGATCGTCGGCTCATCAATAGGCGCTCCGGCCTCCTGGAGCGCTCGCCGATAGCGCCGCACCAGAGAGGGGCCGCTGGTGAAGGTTTCCAGGCAGCCCGGCGTTCCACAATGACAGAGTTCGCCATCAGGGTCGACGCTGACGTGGCCGACTTCGCCGGAGGCATTCGTTTCCCCATAGTACAGCCGCCCGTTGAGGATGATGGCCGCGCCAACCCCTGTGCCAATGACGACGTAGACCATACTGCGGTGACCGCGCCCGGCCCCAAAGTAGAAATCGCCGAGCGCCGCCGCCTTGGCGTCGTGTTCAAGGCGTACCGGTAGGTTCAAACGTTCGGCCAGCAGTTGGCGCAGCGGGGTGTTCGACAGACCCGGCAAGTTAACCAACTTGAGGAGCGTGCCGGTTTCATGATTGACCGGGCCAGGGCAACAAATGCCAAGCGCCGCAACCCTTTCCCCGCCAGGGACTTCGGCTTCCAGGTCGGCCACCAGGTGGGCGATCCGTTCGACGACGGACGAGGGGCCTTCATCAGCGTTGGTCGGCATCCGGCGATGCGCCACGACTCGATTGTCCGGGCTGATCAGGCCCAGCGCCGTTTTTGTTCCACCCAGATCGATGCCCACAACCCAACCGTCCATTGCTGTCCCTCACCGATGTGTACGTTGGATTCAGTCCAGTGCGCTGGCTCCCTGACGAGCCAGGATTGTATCTTCCTCTTCGGGCAGGCCGCTGGCGCCCACCGCCAGGCAGTGTAGCGCAGATCGCCAGGGTTGGTCATGACCAGTTCCAAATCCGCCTGGATCGTGGCGCTCCCTTTCAGCGTCTCGCTGTGCGTCAGCACAAAGGATTATTTCAACGTGATTCCACCTCCGCAGTCACGGCCCCTGGCGCTTTGTTGAGGATGTGGTCGGCAACACGCAATGCCTGAGCCGCGATGGTCAGGGCTGGATTCATGGCCGACGACGACGGAAAAAACGACGAGTCCACGACGTACAGATTGTCCAGATCGTGAGCGCGGCAAAAAGGATCGAGCACGGATTGCGCCGGATCAGTGCCAAAGCATGCGGTGCCGCACTGATGCGAGTTGGTATCGATGCCCATCAACTGGGTCAGGATAACGGGATAGCCAGCCTCGCGCATCATCCGTGACGCGGCGGCGACCAGTTTCCGATGGGCGACCATGTTCGTCCGCTTCCAGATCACGCGGATAGCCCCGTTTGGGGCAAGGATGATGCGGTTCTCGGGGTCGGGCAGGTCTTCCGACATCACCCACCAATCGACGCTGCGGTTGGCGATGCCTTGCAAAATGGGTCTGGGCACGAGCGGCTGGTTGGCCGTCAACATCCCGGCCTGCAACTTCCCTAACAACTGCACATTGCCCATCGGATAGGCAAAGTTCGGGCCTTTGAAGTAAAAGTCGTTGATCGCCATCGTCTTCTGAAACACTGTCTCGTTGACACGGGTCGGGTGGACGGCCATCAGCGCCGTGTTATTGTGCATCATGTAGTTGCGCCCCAGCATCCCTGACGAGTTTGCCAGCCCGTTCGGATGCTGATCATTGGCCGAACGCAGGAGGAGTGCTGCCGTATTTGCCGCACCACACGAGACGACAAAATTTGCCGCATGGAGCACCAACCGTTCTCCATTGCGCTCAACCTCAACCCCTGTGATCCGCCGCCCGGTAGAGTCGGTGAGCAGGCGGCGCGCCAGGGTGTTGGGCATCAGTTCGACGTTCTTGCTCTCCAAGGCCGGGCGCACACAGCAGACGTCGGCCTCGCTCTTGGCAAGGACCTGGCACGCGAAGCCGTCACAGGTCTTGCAGCGAATGCAGCGTCCTCCTTCCCGCAGATCAACGCCCATCGGCATCGAGAACGGATGCAGCCCATGCGCACGCAGCCGATGCCGCAGATCGGCGATGTACGGCTCATCGGGCACTGCTGGAAAGGGGAAAGGCCCGGAGCGCGGCGGCTCGGTTGGGTCCTGACCGGACTCTCCGTGCACACGGAAGATCTGTTCCGCACGCGCGTAGTATGGTTCCAGGTCTTCGTACTGGATCGGCCAGGCTGGGGAAGTGCCGCCCTCATGCTCCAATGCCTGGAAATCCTCACGCCGCAAACGGGGCAGGGCTGCCCCATAGACTTTGGTGTTGCCGCCCACAAAATAGTGTACGCCGGGCGCAAATGGACGCCCCTGTGCATCTTGCCAAAGCTCTCCGGGCTTGTAGCGCTTGTGGTCAAAGACCGCGCGCGGATCCCAGTTCTCCGGCTCCTGCGGCAGATAGTCGCCCCGCTCCACCAGCAGAATGCGTGCGCCGCTGTCGCGCAGGCCATAGGCCAAAGTTCCACCGCCAGCACCCGTACCGAGAATGATGATGTCGTAGTCATCGCGCATAGAGCGTTAGCTCCTCCCCCCAATGTGAAGGCCGGGTATGCATATCGATATCTCATAGCGGGTTTCGAAAATATCGACTATTATTGAAGAGTCCGGGCCAGATATAAAAACCGGTCCATACTGGGCCAGGAAAATGGACTGACAGGCGCGATCAGGTATTGCCATGCCTGGAGGGCAGTTCGGTACCCTGGAATACATATCAGAAATTCCCTGAAACTACATAAGCGCCAATTTCGCGGGCCTGAATCTTGTCCGCTGCGGGTCTCCTAATTCAAAATCCGCCTACAACACGAGGACTTATGAAACGCCAACCCGCCGCCCCCATCCAGAATCATTGTGTGCAGCGCCCCACGCCCCGCTACTTATCTCTCCTCCACTCTCGGCCCGCATTGATAGGCATTTTGACGGCCCTGCTCCTGATCTTGACTGCCTATCCGTATAGCAGTGCCAACGGGCAGGCCACCCTTAACCCGCCGACCATCGACAAGTTCTTTGATGGGATTACCGCGCCACAGGTTGACATCATTCACGCTGGCAAGCGGGCCGTTCTGTCGTTCACACTGAATAACCCGAACGGGCCTGGTCAGGACCTGACGGGCGTCAACTTCGTGGATCAGTTGCCGCCCAATGTGCTCTTTGTGACGCCCATCGCGCCTACGCAGAACACCTGCGGCGGCACCCTCACCGCTACCAACAATGGTAGCACGGGTTTTCTGTCGCTGACGGGGGCCGTCATTCCCGGCAATGGCAGTTGCCAGATCGCCTTCCTGGTCACGTCGTCTGTTCCGGGGAACTATGATAACAGGACCAGCGCCATCAACGCGCAAAACGCGACTTCCAGCCAGGACATCGGCGAGGCCATCCTGAGCGTGGTCGCCGCGCTTCAACCGCCCATCATCAACAAAACGTTCACCCCATCCACCGTTGCCCCCAACGCCACGTCAACAGTGACCATTACCATTCAAAACCCCAACAACGGAGGCAGCCCATTCGACGACCTGGTGCAGGTCAATATGACCGATGCGCTGCCCGCCAGCCTGACCATTGCTGGCCCCATTTCCAGCACAAACTGTCTCCCGGCGAGTTCAGTTACACTGTCGGGGAACACGATCACCGTCACCAATGCGACCATCCAATCGGGGCAAACGTGTACCATAACCGTGCTGGTGCAAGCACCTCCTACCTCTGGCGTGGTGACGAACAACATCAACCCCGCCAACGTCACGTTCGACGGCGGTACGTATACCACGCCCGTCAGCGCCAATCTGAATGTGGTTGTGCCGCTGCAAGTCTCGAAGGCATTCGGCGGAACGTTCCAGGCCGGACAAACTACGACGCTGACCTTCACCATCACTAACCCTGCTGGTAATCCTGGCCCACATACGAACATCCAGTTGAACGATAATCTGCCAGCCGGATTGTTCATTGCCAACTCCACCGTCGTGACCAATCCGAATGGATGTCTCAACGCTTCGGCGGTGCCGGGCGCTGGCTCGGTGGCGATCAGCGGCGGACCGCTGGCCGTCGGCGCTACCTGCACCGTTCAGGTCAATGTGACCAGCCCCGTTTCGGGCAACTACACCAATACCACGCAGCCCATCACCAGCGTGACGGGCGGCCAAACCGTGACGGGCGGCACGGCGAGTGCCTCGGTGACCGTCAATGGCCCGGACATGGTTCCGCCCTCGATCACCAAACAGTTCATCGGCACGCAGCCCATCAATAACGGGGATCGAATCCAGGTTCAATTCACCATCAATAACCCCAACAGCATTCCGATCAACGGGGTGAGCTTCACGGATGTGCTGCCTACGGGTGGAAATGGCGACATCATCGTCACCAACCCCAATAATCTTTCCTCCTCCGGCTGCGGCGCTGGCGCGACAATCACCGCCGTTCCGGCTAGCACTTCGATCAGTTTGTCCGGCGGCACGATTGCCGCTGGCGGCCAGTGTGTCATTACCCTGGACGTGACCGGGGTGAATGCAGGCAACTATACAAACACGACCTCACCCGTCAATTCCATCAATGCCGGGCAAGGCAACACGGGCAGTGCCACACTGGCTGTGCAGGGCGTTGGAACTGGTTCTGCCCTGACCATCGCCAAGCAGTTCCTTACCTCGCCGATTGCCGCAGGCGCGACCAGCCAGCTACGGATCAGCATTACCAACCCGGATAACTTCGCCCAGTTTGGCGTCACCTTCACCGATAACCTGCCGCCCCTGACCGTTGCGCCACCCCAGGATGGCCGCCTCCGGGTCGCCAACCCGGCTGGCGTGACGTTCACTCCGGCGGGCTGTACAGGCACGATTACGGCTGCCGTCGATACACAGATCGTTCGCCTGACCAATGGCTTCGTCCCGGCCAACACAACATGCGTACTCACCGTCAACGTCACCTCGTCCACCGCCGGAAGCTATGACAACCAGACCGGCCCGGTCACTTCGACCAACGTGCCGGGCACGAACACCAGCAACACCGCGACGCTCGTGGTCAATGGGCCTTCCATTCTGCCGCCGAACATCAGCAAGGCTTTTGCTCAACCAGCGATTGCCGTCAATGGCACAACCACGCTGACCTTCACCATCTCCAACCCGAACGCTGCGGTTCCACTTACGAATGTCCGCTTTACCGATACCTTCCCGACGGGCATTCTTTCTTCCACCACCCCCAACATCGGGGGAACGTGTACAGGGACATTGACCCCGGCAGGAAACCGTCGCTCCGTTACTGGTACGATTCCAACCCTGGCGGGTGGCGCCACCTGCACCTTTACCGTTGACGTGGTGGGCGCTAATCCCGGCTCGTTCACCAACCAGTCGGGGCCGATCCGCTCCGATAATGGGGGAGACAACCTGACGCAGCCTGCCACAGCCCCGATCCGGGTTGAAGGGCCGCCAACCGTCAACAAACAATTCTCGCCGGGCACGATTCAAGTGGGCGGTACGTCCACGCTGACCATTACCATCACCAACCCGAACGCCAACCCCGACCCGTTGACGAACGTGAGCCTGTCCGACATCCTGCCCAACCTGGGAACCAACCCGACCAGCCTCAGCCAGATGCTGGCCTCCAATCTCCAGATTGTTTCGGGCTGTGGCGTCGGCGCAACCTTCACCAGTTCAACCGATGCCAACGGGGTGATGACCCTGAATTTCACCAATGGTACGATCCTGCCCAACACCAACTGCGTGCTTCAAGCGACGGTCACGGCCCCGGCAGTCGGCAACTATGTAAACCAGACACAGCCTGTGACCTCCGGCAACGGCGGAACGGGCGGTTCCAGCAACCAGACCACGCTGCGAGCGACAGGCCTGCCTCAGAACTTGCAGGTCAGCAAGGCATTTAACCCGACGACGCTGCGCATCAATGAGATCTCACGGATGAGCATTACCATCCGGAACCCCGACAACCAGCAGCAAACGGGCGTTTCCTTTTCGGATACCCTGCCTAGCGGATTGCTCTTCGCTTCCGGGCCGGGCGAGCCAAACCAGGTTGGGAACTGCGGTGGAACGGTCACGGTCAATACCGGCACCCAGACCATTGCTCTGACAAACGGTGTGCTGGCCGCCGCTGGCTCGGCAGGTGATACCTGCACGCTGAGTATTGACGTGACTTCGCCCACGCCCAACGCCAACTACTCCAATACGGTCTCGGTGACCTCGTTGCAGGTCAATACGGCCACAACGGCCAGTGCCTCGCTGACCTTTATTGGCCCACCCAGCGTCACCAAGAACATCAGCCCCAATCCGATTGCGCCGGGTCAGAACGCGACCATGACCCTGACGATTGTGAACCCGAACCAGCTCACGGCGCTGGACAGCGTTACCCTGACCGACCTGCTGCCAGCCGGGATGAGCGTCGTGTCGCTTGGCACGCCCACTGGCTGCGGGGCCAATCCGACCTACAATACCACCACCGTCGGCAACCAGACCCAGATCAACTTCTCCGGCGGCACGGTCAATGCGGGAGTCGGCGTGACGTGCACGCTCACCGCCACTGTCACTGCCCTTCCGGGCAACTACACCAACACCATCCGGGCCGGCGATGTGACGACCAGCAACGCGGGTAACAATCCGCCCCCCGATGTCAGCGCGCAGCTTACCGCATTAGGATTCAGCATTGGCAACCGCATCTGGTTCGACACGAACGATGATGGGCAACTCAATAACGGCGAAGTCGGGGTCAGCGATGTGCTGGTCAGGCTCTACCCGGCCAATGCCGCCGGCACAATCACCGGCCCGGCGGTGGCAACCACCACGACGGACGCCAACGGTTATTACCGCTTTGACGGCATTCCTGCTGGGACTTACGTTGTTGCCGTCGATCAGTCCAACTGGCAGGGCAGCGGGCCGTTGATCGGCTATGCCAGCAGCACCAATAACATCGTTCAGAATGGAGCGAGCACGCCCGATTCTTTCGATAACGGCAGAGACAATGCCAGCCCCGCAACATCGGCCAATGGCATCCTGAGCACAGCCATTACGGTTGGGTTGGGCCAGATGCCGTCTGGCGAAGACGCGACGGCACCGGCGGCTGGTCACACGGCCAGTTACCAGAATAACGGCGTCACAACCGATGCGGGCGACACGTTCAACAACCTGACGGCGGATTTCGGCTTCTACAGGTTGACCTTGAATGGAACGGTCTGGAACGACAGTGGCGCCGGAGCCAACACCAATAACGGGCGCATCGATGCGGGCGAACCAGGTATCAACGGTGTCGTGGTTCAACTGCTCAAGGGTGGTGTCGTCGTGGCACAGACCACCACGACCAACGGCGGACAATACCGGTTTGACCAGCAAACGGACAATGCGGGCAACCCGACGGGCAATCCGCTGGTCGTGGGCAGTGACTACTCGCTTCGGATCGTCAGCGGTCAGCCGGCGCTGAATAACTTCGTCAGCAGCACCGACCTGGCCTCGACCTTCAACCCGACGAACAACGGCAACGGCACGCCGAGCGACGACAACGGTAGGGGCAACGCCAGCGCCAACACCGTCGATACCTTGACGGACCTCTTTACCCTGAACGTCTTCGGCAAGACGAACACCGCCGGTTCGGTGCTGGCCGACGCAGCCAGAGCCGTGACGAACCAGCCGACCATTGATTTTGGCTTCCACACCTTGCAAAGCAACACGTTCAGCGTCGGCAACCGGGTCTGGTTTGATAACGGGGCTGGCGGCGGAACGGCCAACAATGGCATCCAGGACGGGGCTGAGGCCGGGATCGACGGCGTGCGGGTGCTGCTGTACCAGGTCGATGCCACCAATCAGCCGACCACGCTGATCAGCACAACCACGACCAGTGGCGGCGGTTACTATCGCTTTGATAGTGTCCCACCGGGCAACTACGTGGCGATTCTGGATACGGTCAATTCGCCTGTCCTGAATGGCCTGATCGTCAGCAACAATACTTACACGAATTTTGGCACGGCGGGCGACAGGCAGAACAAAGGGCAGCAGACCCCCTTGCCCGGCGGCTCAGTTGTGCCCGGCGGAATCATCAGCGTGCCGTTTACCGTATCCGCAGGGACGCTGCCTACGGGCGAACCGGACGTGGACAACAGCGGAACCAATCCGCCAGCAGCCCACGGCCCCAACGGCGATGCCAGCGATGTGCTGACTGTCGATTTCGGGCTTTACCGTCCCGCTGCCAGCAACTTCAGTATCGGCAACCGCGTGTTCCTGGATAATGGTGTGGGCGGTGTCCTGGGATCGGCCAACAACGGCATCCAGGACGGCAGCGAACCGGGCATTGCCAACGTGACCGTCGTACTGTTCGCTGCCGACAATGCGGGCAACCCGACCGGAGCACCCCTGCAAACCGTCAACACCGACAGCAGCGGCTACTATCGCTTCGACAATGTTCCGCCAGGCAGCTACGTGGTAGTCGTTGACCAGACGGCCTCGGCGGCACTGACCGGGTTGAACGTGAGCAGCGTCACGTCGACAGACTTCAGCACAGCCGGTGACCGGGCCAACAAGGGGCAGCCGACCCCCTTGCCCGGCGGTTCCGTGCTTCCGGGTGGCATCCGCAGTGGTGTCATCGCCATTCCACCAGCCAATCCGGTGACGGGCGAGCCGGACGTGAGCGGCGTCGGCTTTGGCGCGCACGGCCCGAACGGCGATGCGAACGACGTGCTGACCGCCGACTTCGGCTTCTTCCAGAACCCGGCCACTGCTTACAGCATTGGCAACCGGGTCTGGCTGGACAACGGCACAGGCGGCGGCACAGCGAGCAATGGTATTCAAGACGGCGCTGAACCGGGTCTGGTAGGGGTTCCGATCAGGCTGTATAACGCCAACGCGGCAGGAACGCCCACCGGCAGCGCGTTGCAAACGACTGTGACCGATGCCAACGGCTACTATCGCTTCGATGGCGTGAATCCGGGTAACTATGTGGTGGTGATGGACTTGCCCACCCTGAACAGCGGCCCAACCAAGTACCAGCTTACGCCCGTCAGCTTTACTGATCTGAACGCGACGGGCGACCAGCGCAACAAGGGCCTGCAAACGCCGCTTGACGCCAGCACACCACTGCCGGGCGGCATTGCCAGCCCATTGATCACCATCCCTGTCGGCGGCAACCTACCGACGGGCGAGCCAGACGTTGCGGGCGGTCAGGGTGCACATGGCCCCGGTGGTGACAACCGAGACAATCTCACGCTTGATTTCGGCCTGGTCCCGATTGCGGCCAACAGCTTTAGCATCGGCAACCGGGTGTTCCTCGACAACGGAGCCGGTGGCACGCCAAACAACGGTATCCAGGAAGGCACTGAACCGGGCATCCCGAACGTGACCGTCGTGCTGTTCGCCGCCGACAATGCAGGCAATCCGACTGGAGCCGCCTTGCAGACCGTCAATACCGATGGCAGTGGCTACTATCGTTTCGATAACGTCGCGCCGGGCGATTATGTGGTCGTCGTTGATCAGGCAGCCTCGGCAAACCTGAACGGCCTGACGGTGAGCGGTGTGACATCAACCGATTTCACTACCGCAGGCGACAGAGCTAATAAGGGTCAACAGACGCCGCTGCCGGGCGGTTCAGTACGGCCCGGCGGCATTCGCAGCGGCGTGATCACCGTCCCGCCCGCAGCCCCGGTGACGGGCGAACCGGACGTGACTGGCGCTGGCTTTGGCGCGCATGGGCCAAATGGGGACACGAATGACGTGCTGACCGCTGACTTCGGCTTCTTCCTTAACCCGGCCAATGCCTTGAGTATCGGCAACCGGGTCTGGCTGGACAACGGCCTTGGTGGCGGAACACCCAACAACGGCCTGCAAGATGGAACTGAGCCAGGCATTCCGAATGTCGGCGTCAGGCTGTTTTTTGCTGACGCCGCAGGCACACCGATTGGAAATGGGCCTGTTGCGTCAACCGTCACCGATGCTAATGGTTACTATCGCTTCGACGGGCTGATACCGGGCACTTACGTGGTGGTGGTCGATAAAGCTGCCTCGCCAATTCTGAGCGGCTTTGTGCCCAGCGCGGTGACCTTTGACACGACCACCAACGTTGATCGCCAGAACAAGGGCCGAACAGCACCGCTCACGCAGGGCACGCTCCTGCCCGGCGGTATCGCCAGCGGGCCGATCCAGTTGACGAATACACCGCCAACGGGTGAACCGGACGTGGCGGCTGGCGCGGGCGCCAATGGCCCCAACGGCGATGCCAGGGACAACCTGACCATCGACTTCGGATTCGTCAACGGCCCAACGACTTACAGCATTGGTAATCGAGTCTGGGCCGATAACAACGATGACGGCATCCAGCAGAGCAATGAGCCGCCCATCGGCGGCGTCAGAATGCTGCTGTACCGGGCGGACAGCAACGGCAATCCGACGACGCTGGTCGGCAGTGTGGTGACGGACAGCCAGGGCTTCTATCGTTTTGATGGCCTGGATGCCGGGAACTACATTGTGATTGTGGACGTGGCGAATTCGCCCGTCCTGGCTGGCTCGCACGTCAGCGATGGGCCTGTCGCCAATCCTCAGACGAACACGACTGATGCACTGAATAATGGTATCCAAACGCCGCTGCCTGGCGGCTCGGTAGTGCCGGGAGGCATTCGCAGCGGGCTGATCTCACTCGGTGCGCGGCCCTCGGAACCAATTGGCGAAACCGTGCCCACCAGTTATGGCCCAGGCAGCGTCTTCACGCTCAATAATGCGCCTGAATCCAGCGATGACCGGGGCAACCTGACCATCGACTTCGGCTTTGTGTTCCCCAATCGCAGTGGCGGTGGCGGCGGTGCCGCCGCTCCGGTCATCGAAGACCCGGCCATATCCAAGTCTGGTGATCCTGCACTGGTTGGGGTTGGAGAGATTGTGACCTGGACGATCAACGTCACCAATCCGAACTCGGTAGCGATCACGGACGTGCAGGTCTCGGACAGCGTGCCTGGGGAGCTTGAGATACTCTCAGCCAGAGTGGCAGGCGGTCAGGCCAATGTGAGCGGACAGGCGGTTTATGTTTCAATCCCACGCCTTGAGGCCAAACAAACGGTGAGCATTGTCATCGTAACCCGGGTTCGTCAGGGCGTTACCAGCAGCAGCCTGGACAATATTGCCGAGTTGCTGGGGCGGTACAAGGGCAAAGGGAAAGCCACGATCCGCATCATCACCAGGTTGCCGTCCACTGGCGAGCATCCCGATGACTGGCCCACGTTCGATACGCGCTGGCTGTGGGTTGGGGCCATCATGGTTGTGATGCTGATAGCCCTCGCGCTCAGACGACGCGCCGTTTAATAGAGGTCTTGTGTCTTATGCGCTGAACAGTTCAGCGCATGAGGCTTCATCGGCTGTCATTGCAAACGTCGAGCAGGTAATCGGCTGCCACCTGTCCGCTATGGCGAATCTTCCAGTGTGGACGGGTGGCAGCAAATGGCGAAGATTAAGGTAGCTACGCTGTAGCGCTGCCTCGGCGTTGTCGCTCAATCCCACGTTCCCGTGGTCTCGATCAGCAACCGCCCCTCCGTGCAGCTAGGGCACGGCACCCACGCATCCTGGGCATCGAACAACGTGCCATCCACCTCGCGCTGGATCTCGATGTCCTGGCTGCCACAGACCGTACAGGCAGAGACGGCAGCAGGTTCGGTGGCCTCGTCAAAAGTGTCCAGCGCCTCGCGGAACAGCGGCAGCAGGTCGCGTGCTCGCTTGTCTCCGATCACGGCATCGGCTTCCATCTGCACGATGTCGTGCCGCGCGGCCTTGAGCGCATCCTGGGTTTCCTGGCCGGTGTTCGGCACGAGTACTGACACCAAATGATGGCAGTTTCGGCAGATGGCAAGCGCGTAGTGGTTGCGCAGGAACATGGGCGCGATGCCGCTGCCGCCCTCGTGGAGTCGATCCTCAATATGGTAGTTGCACACCGGGCACGGGTGTACAGTCAACAGACGACCCATACCAGCCTCCCGCACTAAACATCCTGTGCAGCCACGGTGAACGATCAGAATTCAGGTATATGGTGTAAACTGTACTACATTCTGCACCAAACGCCATCTCGATAGCGGCTAACATCAGGATACTCGCCGCAAATTCAGCACTGTAACGGACTTTAACAGCCGGGAAACAAACAGCGAGAAAACAACGATATGTCAGGGCTTATTGGACAGCACATTGGTCAATATGAAATCATCGCACTGATCGGCAGGGGTGGCATGGCAACGGTCTATCAGGCGCACCAGGAATCGATGGGGCGAGACGTTGCCATCAAGGTTATCAAGCCCGATCTGGCGGAAACAGGTGATTTTGTCAAGCGTTTCCAGCGAGAAGTACATACCGTCGCTTCGCTCAGTCATCCGCACATCCTCAAAGTCTTTGACTACGGCCAGCATGGCGACCTGGTTTACCTGGTCATGGAACTGCTCAAGGGTGGCAGTCTGGCCGACCAGATTCGCAAAGGGCCGCTGATTGCTGACCAGACTCTTCGCATCCTGGAACAGGTTGGGTCGGCCCTCGACCACGCCCACCGCGTAGGCATCATCCACCGCGATTTGAAGCCGCAGAACGTCATGCTGGACAGCGATGGAAACGCCTTCCTGACCGACTTCGGCATTGCCAAAATCCTCAGCGAAACCACCGTGCTGACTCGAACCGGCGCGGCAATGGGCACGCCTGCCTACATGCCACCCGAACAGTGGCAGGGTATCCCGCTTGATGCGCGGGCGGATATCTATGCGCTCGGCATCATGCTGTTCGAGATGCTGGCTGGCAAATTGCCTTTCAACGCGGATACGCCCTTCCACATGATGCACCTGCACGTCAGCGAAACGCCACCCTCGATCCGGACGCTGCGCAGCGATCTACCGCCCGGCATCGAAGCGGTGATCGGCAAGGCACTCGCCAAAAACCGCGAGGATCGCTTTGCCTCGGCGGGCGAACTGACGAGCGCCTTTCGCGCCGCATTGTCCGGGCAAACCCCCGTGCCTCGGCCACAGCCAGCCGCGCCGGCCAGTGCCGCCACCATCGTCGAAGTACCCTCTCCGTCGAGCACCGAGGCTGCCACTGCGATGGGCACGACGCAGACTGACGGAACGAGCCGGGGCCGACTCGGCCTGATCGCAGCGGGCATAGCTGTTGTGCTGATCGGGATCGCGGGGGTCTGGCTGGCCGGGCCGGGTCGGGGCAGCGCGCCGACAGCCACGCCTCCGCTGCTTGTGCCACCCCTGACCGCTACCAATCTGCCAACGACCCCGGCAGCCACCCAGACGCAGCCACAAGTACTGTCCACATCTGCGGGAACAGCGCTCGCAGCCGCTCCATCGGTGACGGCCACGCCCATGCCCGCGACCAGCACCACTGCTCCATCCGCACCTGCTGAAACCAATACCCTGGCGCTGACGGCTGCATCGGCCACCGTCCTACCGCCAACCAGCACCTCGTTGCCGCCTTCGGCAACTGTTCTAGCGTCGGTGACGTTCACGCCTACGAGCACACTGACACCGTCGCCCAACCTGCAAACGCGCGCCGCAGCCACCTTTGCCGCCCGCGCTACGCAAACCGCCGAGGCCATCGCCTCGTTTACGGCCACCCCTATGCCCAACGAGGACGCGACCTTGCAGGCCATTGTAGCTGCCACCGAGACGGCGATGGCTGTGGTGGCCTCCGCCGGTACACCGACCAGCACCGCTGTCCCGACCCTGACCTTGACGCCGACGATTGTGCCCACGCTGACCGCCACCCCATCGCCGTCTGCGGCGAAGCCTGCCGCACCTTCCGGCCTGATCGCCTTCGCCTCCAAGCGCGGCGCGCGCTACCAGCTTTACGTTGTAGATGCCAGCGGATTGAGCGAGACTCGACTGCTCGCGCCGGGCAACCAGGACGACTTCGGGCCGAGTTGGGCGACGGATGGCGTCCGGATCGCCTTTACATCGAACCGCAAAGGCTCCAACAAGATTTACGTCGTGAACGCCGACGACGGTTCCAGCGTGCGCCAGTTGACCACGGGGCCGGGCGACGACTACGCCCCGGCCTGGTCGCCGGATGGCCTGCACATCGTTTTCCATACCAACCGTGATGGTAACTGGGAACTGTATATGATCGACTCGGCGGATGGTTCCAATATGCAACGCCTCACCAACAACCCCGCCGACGATACCGACGCCACCTGGTCGCCGGACGGAACGCAGATCGCCTTTCATTCCAGTCGTGAGGGCAACAATGGCATCTGGGTCATGCAGGCCGACGGCTCAAATGTCCATCGCCTCAGTCCGGTGGGCCTGGATGCGCACGATCCGGCCTGGTCGCCGGACGGCAAGTTCATCGTCTTTACCTCATTCAAGGACAAAAAGCCGACACTTTACCTGATGAACGCCGATGGCTCAAATGCCCATCCGCTGCTCGCAGAGCCAGCCCAGGATGATCAGGCGGCCTGGTCGCCTGACAGCCAGTTCATCGTCTTCCGCTCCAAGCGCAACAACCAGGTCGGCATCTACCTGACCGACCTGAGCGGGCAGCGTCTACAGCAGTTGGTCAAAACGGGGACGGATAACCAGTTCCCGACGTGGCAGGGCCGGGCAAGCGGATAAAAAACATCGCCATTATGCTTGCTCATGAGGTTGTCCTCGAAACGTGCTTCGGTGACTCGTTTCAACCCGGGAAACCCCACCCAGTTGCCTTATGCTCGAATCTCGGGTGTTGCCTGCCTCACCGCTGGTGGAGGGGGAAGCAGGGAATGAGGTAGAATCGCTATGCCTGCCCCTGACTCTGCACATGCTCTAAAAACTGGTAGCGGATTGCTGGCGGCTGGTCGCTTCTAGGGTACACTTGTGGGTTAATCACCGAACGATGTAGAAGAGTGCGAATGCCGAAGATTCTGGCTGCCAACAACCTGACGATCAGCATCGAGGATGGAAACTGGCGCTTGTACAATGGCCGGGGCGACGAAAGCGCGCCGATTGTCGAGGCTTTGCCCGACGGTTTGCGCTATGGGCCGGCCTTTGCTTCTGCCCGCCGTCTCTCAGCGGATGGACGCCTGCCGGCGCAGAGCATTGCTACCGTCGTCGTCGGGTGGGCAGTTGAGGATTCAAGCTGGCACCTCGGCGTCCTGGTGACGCCAGAGGTGGCCCGAACGCGCGGTGGGCGCTGGTGTGCTCTGGCCCGTTGGGACAACTACCAGGGCGATCAGGCCGAACGAGCAGGTGCGGCCCTGGCCGCCACGCTCGACAAACCGTTCCGCCTCGTCCCTCCACCCGAAACGGCGCAGCCCGCGCCACCTGCCGAACAGCCGCCTGCGCCCGTCACCCCCTGGCCGAGCACGCCCGCCGCGTATCCGGCTCCCGCCGTCGAAGTGCCGGCGCTCATGCCCCTGCCCATCGAACTTGGCGAGTGGATTCTACAGGAGGATCTGCTGGGGCTGCGTTGGGTCCGGGTGCAATCCTGGCGAACCCGGACGCTGCTGTATGCTTTGTTCAGCCTCGGCCTGGGGATCGTGTTCGGCGCGTTGTCGCTAGGGGCGCGCTTAAGCCCGTTTGCGCCTGTTCAGCCCGACTACCTGCCTCTCGTCGGATTGGTCATCTCCGCCATCGTCATTCTGATCGGCCTGTGGCAGATCGTCACGCTCCTGCGGGCCACTTCGGTGCTGATCGACAACCAGCAAAAGATAGTCCGCGTCATGCGTGGCAAACGCCGCGTGATCGTCCAGTCGCCCTACGAAGGGCTTGAGTACATCCTGGTCAGCCATGTGTTGAACCGTCGTGACCGCAGTTCCGGGGAAATGGACCGTGCTGCCTATGATCGCATCCTGGCTGAAACCTGGATACATCTCTACTCCCCCCGGCGCGGCTTCATCCCGATCTGCTACGCCGAGCATACCGAGGGCCGCATCCGGCGCGGCCTGGCCTTTGAGGAGCGCCGGATGCTGAACCTGGGTGAGATCGATACGCCGGCGCATCACGCGGCCACGATCATGGCCGAAATGATCGGCATCCCCGCTTACGTTGAGGAACGCTGAGGACATCGTTCCCCAACAGGCATCGTCCTTCAGCTCTGGGTCGCCCGTTTCACAGGATAAAGCGCTATGCCGATAGTTGAATCAAGCCCGAAATCAGCCCCCGAACCAGCGCCGAAAAGCCTCACCAAGCCCACCTATACTGACGTGTTGCAGGCCCACAAAAATATCCGGCCCTATCTGCGGCCAACGCCCTTCTACAGCTATCCGGCCTTGAATGCTCTGCTGGGTACGCAGGTTTTTGTGAAACACGAGAACTGCCAGCCGGTGGGCGCTTTCAAAGTGCGCGGCGGAATCAACCTCGCGTCACAACTCTCCGCTTCGGAACGCGAACAGGGCTTGATCGCGGCTTCAACTGGCAATCATGGGCAGTCGGTGGCCTATGCGGGGAAACTCTTCGGTGTCAGGACGCGCATCGTCGTTCCGGAGGGCGCAAACCCCGGCAAGGTTGCGGCGATGGAGGGGATGGGCGCGCAGGTCATTTTTCATGGCGAGCGCTTTGATGATGCCCGCCTCCACTGCGAAGCGCTGGCTCGTGAACATGGCTACCGCTATGTCCACTCCGGCGACGAACCATTGCTCATTGCCGGTGTTGGCACACATACGCTGGAAATGTTGATCGACGAACCCGACCTGGATGTCATCATCGTGCCCATCGGGGGCGGCAGCGGTGCGGCGGGCGCGTGCATTGCGGCGCATGGTATCAACCCGGCAATTCGGGTCATTGGCGTGCAGTCCGAGGCTGCGCCTGCCGCCTACCGGTCATGGACAGCGCGCGAACTCCGCACTGCCGAGAACCGCACCTTCGCCGAAGGGCTGGCTACCGCAACCGCGTTCGGCCTGCCCCAGTCGATCTTGTGGGAACAGCTTGACGATTTTCTGCTGGTAAGTGATGCGGAAATCAGGCAGGCAATGGTCTGGATGATTGAGCGCGCCCATACACTGGCCGAATCGGCAGGGGCAGCGCCGCTGGCAGCGGCTTACAAACTGCGCTCGCAGTTGCAGGGTAAGAAAGCGGCCCTGATCTGCTCAGGCGGCAATAGCTCACTGCAACACCTGAAGCAGGCCCTGGAGTCGTTTGACGCTTCGCTCGGCTAAAGCAATTTGTTTGTCTGTTTGTTGACGAGTGCTCTGTTTCCAGATCGCGCGAACCAGCGAGTTTTGCAGCTATGCAGGTGTCTTTCACGATAGTTCATCCCATTTGACCTCACCTCGTCGCGCTGCGCTCGTCACCCCTCTCCGCCTGCGGAGAGGGGTCGGGGGTGAGGTTCCCGAACGCGGCATTCTTGACGCTGCCAGGGCGTACCGTTATACTCGCCGGCATTCACCGATAAGCCGTAAGCACACGAGGGTGGGCATGAGCGATAAGAATTCCGCAACCATCAGCCCCGATTTCCTGGAAATCCTGCGCTGCCCGGTTGCCGTGCACTATAAGGATAAGGGTGACGATCCGGGACGGCTGCGCCTGGTGCACAACGGGATGTGGCTGGTCTGCGACGACTCCGGGTACAAATACCCGATTGTGGATGGCATTCCGCGAATGCTGGTCGAAATTGGCGAAAAGTATAAAGACACGCCCGAAGCCGATCTGCCTGTCCCGCCGCCAGAAGATTAAGCCGCACAGCATGAGTTAGATGGGCTGGCGCGATGCGGCAAGGGTGGGCCAGGGGAACGAAACTGGCGGCGCTGGGGCTGGTCGTCCTCACCGCCGCTTGTGGGGCCGTAGCCGAACCGGTGCTGCCCACGCTGCGGCCTACCTTCACCCCCTCGCTGGAACCGAGTGCCACGCCGACGCGCATTTTCAATGCCACGCCGACGCCAACCCGCGCCCAGGCCCCGACCACATCAACGGCTGGCCCTTCGCCAACGCCGCTGATGGGGCCGATTCCGACGCAGCCGCCTTTCACCATAACCGCGACACAGGGCGTGGTGGTGGGTAACTTGCAGATCGAATACTTCACGACCAGCGCGTCGTCGCTCAGACCGGGCGACAAGTTAACCCTGTTCTGGTCAACCAAAGGGGTGGACAAGGCCACCATCTACCGTCTGGATGCCAAAGGCAAGCGCGGGCAGTTGTGGAATGTCAACCGCGCGGGGTCGCTGGAAGTGGCGACGAAACCCGATGACCGCGACGTGGTGCAGTTCTTGCTGACCATCGGCGATGCCACCAACCACCTCGACCAGACGCTGGCCGTGCCGCTGAGTTGTTCCGAACCCTGGTTTTTTGAACCGCAGCCCAGCCAGTGTGCGCCCTCGCCTGCCATCATCAGCGCCGAGGTCGAGCAGACCTTCGAGCGCGGTCTGATGATCTGGGTGCAGGCGCAGACCCGCGTCTACGTGCTCTTCAACGACAACCAGAAACCGCTGTGGGCCTACTACCCGGACGAATTCAAAGACGGCCAGCCAGAAAGCGATCCGTCGCTCTCGCCGCCCTCCGGCCTGTCCCAGCCGATCCGGGGCTTCGGCCTGGTGTGGCGAACGCGCGAGCGAGTGCGGGAAAGGCTGGGTTGGGCGACCAGCGCCGAGTTCCCCTTTGATGGGATGTTGCAGGGTGACGCCACGCTTGAAAGTGGCGTGATGTATCTTCGCGCCAAAAACGGTAATATCCTCGAACTATCGGACAAGGGCGCAAGCTGGAAATTGATCACACCGTGAAGCCCAACCACTTTCATCATAAGGGATAGTGCTGTATGTTGAATGAACCGAGCGCCGGGAGCGATATACCTGCGCTGCCCGCCACCGCGCCTGCCAGCGACCTTCGTTCCCGGCTGCGTGCTGCCGTTGACGAGGTTTTCTTCGTCGAAACCGAAGTTGATACCCTGCCTGCGCCGCTCACCGCCAGTTACACCGGGCGGCTGCTGATCGACAGCGAGACAGCTTATGCAAGGCTGGATGACCTGTTCAGGCCACTCGATCACGTCCCGATCTTCATGACCGAAGGGCAGCGCCAGGTGATCCGCGCCGTGAAAGGGCGGGTGCGGCCACAGCCGCGCCCCTGGTGGCCCAACGCCGTCCTGTTTATCCTGACAGTGCTATCGCTGCTCTACACGGGCGCGACGGGCGAAATGCAGCGCGCCGATCTGCCATCGCCGCTCGATCTGCTGCGCGGTTGGCCGTATGCTCTGTCCTTGCTGCTTATCCTGGGCACGCACGAACTCGGTCACTATTTTGCGGCGCGCCGTCACAATGTGGCCGTCACGCTGCCGTACTTTATCCCATTGCCCATCCCCGGCTCGTTTGGTACGATGGGCGCGTTCATCCAACTGCGCGAACCGATGCGCAACCGCCGCGTGCTGCTGGATGTGGGTGCGGCTGGGCCGCTGGCTGGGTTTATCGTCGCCATCCCTATCCTGTTGATCGGCCTCAAAACGTCACCGGTCATGCCTGTGCCATTCCTTGACCTCTTCACACTCAAAGCCCAGCAGACCGCCTACGTGCTCGAAGGCAACTCTTTGCTGTACGCGGGCGCGAAAATCCTGGTTTTCGGCCACTTCTTGCCGGATGGAATGCGCGACGTGTTCATCAATCAGGTGGCTCAGGCAGGCTGGACGGGCCTGCTGGTCACAGCGCTGAATCTGATCCCCATCGGGCAACTTGACGGCGGGCATACGCTCTATTCGCTGATCGGGGACCGGGCACGCGGCCTGTTTCTGCCGTTCATAGCGCTCCTGGCGGTGCTGTCCATCACGGTGTATCAGGGCTGGTTCTTATGGCTGGCGCTGTTGTTTTTCCTGGGCCGCGTCTACGCCACCCCGCTGGACATGATCACGCCGCTCGACCCGCGCCGCCGCGCGCTGGCGATTGCCACGCTGATCATCGCCGTCCTGGTCTTTGTGCCCATTCCCCTGCAAGTAGTGACCATTGGTTTCGCGCGATAAGCAGGTTGCGCAGGTTCGATGAGCGACAGCGAACCCAAACCCTCGCAGCGCAAACGCGCGCCCGACGCTGACGAAAGCCAGGCCAGCGACCAGCCGAAGCCGCCGCGCCGTCGTAAAGCGCAGGAGGCAGATACACCACAATCGGCTGCGCCGCGCAGCTCACGCCGCCGTGCGCCGCAGCCCACCGAGGCCGAGAAAGCTGCGGAAGAAGCGAAGCCTCGCCCGAAACGCAGGTCGGCAGTGCCAAAAGCTGCTGAAGCAGAAAAGGCCAAACCCCCGCGCCGGGCTGCCGATCAAGCTGGCAAGGGTCGGGAGAAGTCCGCCAGGGTGGCAAAGAGCCTCCCCAAAGGCCGCAGCGCGCGCGCGATCTGGGCGGCACGGCTGATCATTCGTTATTCGCCTGTGTGGGGGCTGTTCCTTGTCCTGCTGATCCTTTTTATCCGGGTGCGTTTTCCGCCGCCCAACACGATGATTGCACCCCTGTTTACGCCAGAAGTGCAGCATTGGGCGCCGCAGATCATGCGCTGGGCGCAAGAGTACGATGTCAATGCCAACCTGATCGCCACCCTCATACAGATCGAGTCGTGCGGGCTGCCCGGCGCGTCCAGCGGGGCCGGAGCACAGGGCCTGTTCCAGGTGATGCCCGCCAACTTCGACGACGACGAACAGGTGCGCATGACCGACCCGGAGACCAACGCGAAAGCCGGAATCCGTGTCATTCGGGATTGTCTGCGCTTCGCCGGGGGCGACGTGGGGCTGGCGATGGCCTGCTATAATGGCGGCCCGCGTCTGATCAATATCTCGCCGCTTGACTGGCCCACCGAAACGCAGCATTATTACACCTGGGGCAGCGGCATCTACAACGATGCGATCCGCAATGCCAGCCAGAGTGATACGCTGAATGCCTGGTTGGCGGCGGGCGGAATCGGGCTGTGCCAGAGGGCCGCGTCTGCGCTCGGCCTGACCACAGGCGCTACCCTCAGCACATCGGCCACCAACCCAACGATCACGTTCACGCCCAGCCCGGTGTTGCCCACACTGGCCGTCGTCGAGCCGGGAGAGACACAGATCGCGCCTGTGCCCGGCAGCCTGCCCACCTTCGCCATGCCGACCAGCACGACGGATGCCAGGCTGGCTCTGACGCCCTCGCCGTGAGAATCAGCGATGCACGAGAATGAACTGACCGCAACCTCCGCTCTGGCCGCCGCAGACAGAGGTAACGCGCAAACAGCCACATTGTGGAGCCTTGTCGCACACAAAAGCATGCGTTGGCGCTTGATCTTTGCTGTTCTGCTGGTCGCAGGCTTTATCCTGGCAGCGAGCGGCTACCGGCATGGCTTACCTTATATCGATTTCCCGGATGAAATGACCATCTGGACGATGGGCCGGGCCTACGTTGACCCATCGTGGACGATGTTCCAGCCCGAATATCCGCCGGGCTTGCTGATCGTGTCCTCCACCATCCAGCGGTTGCAAATGGCCCTGGGCGATCTCTATCTCAACCCGGCGGGAACTATCGAAGCCATGCGCTTCCTGTCTGTGCTGGCCTTTACGGTCACGCTGGCGTTGGTCATGCGCCTGGCCCATCGCTTGGCTGGGCCGCTGGCCGGAACGGTTGCCGGGCTGTGCTGGCTGCTGCTCCCGCTGGCAAACAATCAGGCCAAAGTTGCCACCATTGACTCCTGGCTGTGTATGTGGTTCATCGCCAGCGTCGCCGCCGGGACGGAGGGCTACCGCCGCCAGTCGATCCGCTGGATGACCCTGAGCCTGGCGCTGGCAATCGTGGCGACACTGTTCAAGTACCAGGGCGCGGCGGCGCTCGGCATGGCCGGGCTTGCCGCGTTGTCGCTCTGGAAGTCGGATCGGCAGCGGATGCTGATTGTCATCGTGGCCTACCTGCTGGTTGTCGCTGCGTTCAGCTACTGGGTGGTCTTCATCCATCGCGCGCTGGAAGGGGGGCTGTATCTGCCCGGCACGACCACCTCTCGCCCGACACTTGGCACCATTGCCATCAATGTCCTGTACCAGCTTACCGACATCGGCCCGGTGCTGCTTTTTGGCGGGCTGGCGGTCATTGGGCTGCTTCTGTCGTTCCTCCTCTCATCGGCTCGCCAGCGCTTGCACGGCCAGATGGGCCTGTTCAGCTTTCCCATCATGATCGTCGTGTTTGATACGATCCTGTCCTTCAACGGGGCGCGCCTGTTCAACCGGCAATATCTGGCCGCCATGACCCTCCTGGCGATCCTGGCGGGGATCGCGGTTGCCCTCCTCAGGCAAATCGCCGACGCTGCGGCGCGCCGGGTCGGCCAACCGGGAGTGGCGCTTGTCACGAAGGCTTTGCTAATTGGCCTGATCGGCGTGCCGCTGGCAAGTATGGCCTCGGAAAGTCGCGCCATTGCGCTTGACCTCTCGCGCCCGGATCGCCGCGCACTGTTCGCGGAATGGGCGCGCACGACGGCTACAGACGGGCCAATGCTTATCACCGACCCGACCACCGCCGCCGCCGTACAGACGTTGTACGGCTACCGGGGCCGCCCTATCGAGACGCCCTACAACGAGGGAACGTCCGTTTACCCTTCTGAAAGCGACGTGACACAGGCGCTGGTGGATGCCAAAAACATCCGCTATATTGTTGCCAGCCCGCATTTCAAGGGCGAACGGCTGACTGCGCCGCTTACCCGGCTCATCGCATTCGACACGGACGACAACCTGCGTGGCAGCACGTGGGCAGCTTACTATGTTGGTGCGTTGCCGACGCTGCCGCCGGAGCGGTGGATCACCTTCGGCGATCAAATCCAGGTGCGCGGCTTCAGCATCTCCACGCCAACGGCCTGCCCCGGCGCTCCGTTGGAGACGCAACTGTTGTGGGGTGCTGTCCAACACCCCGCCAATTATTACGCGATGTACTTCCATCTGTTCAGCGAGAAAACCGGAGAGATCGGCACAGAGATCAATGGCAAGCCACCGGTTAGCGAAGAACGCCCCACCATAAGCTGGACAACGCCCGGCGAACTGCTGGTCGGCCCGCGCACGCGCTGGTCGCTGCCCGCCGATCTGCCGCCGGGCGACTATCAATTGTGGCTTGGCGTGTACGAGCCGACGGGCGGCACGCGCCTGACGCTGCCGGATGGCAACGATCATGACGTGCTGGCGAAGATCAGCATTAGTCCTTGTCCCTGATAGCCTGAAGTCCAGTTCCCTGCTCAAAAGATGACAGGGACAAGGTGCTTGAGCAGATCATCAGCCACGTATGGTGATGTCGATTACGAAAGAGTCTTTCCCGTTCTCATCGGTCAGGCGCTGTCCCGTGAGGTAATCGTAAAGGCCGATAGCAAGCTGGTATTTACCAGGAACAGCGCTCGCTGGAATGGTCAAAGCGATGTCGCGTCCAATGAACAATTCGTCCGGATCATCCCAGGTGAGCGTCGGACGGTCAACAGAGACGGGCGGCCCGTCATCTTGGGCCAGCAGCTTCGGCGCATCAGATGGCATCAGGTGAACAAACACCGAGTAATTTGTCTTGGGCTTTCCCTGGATACGCCAGTAAGGGCGCAGCCTGAGCGTTTCCCCGGATTTCAGTTCCGTGCCGCTGGCTATGTCATAGCCGACCAGTGAAATCTGGTTGCCGTAATTGAAACGGACGGGGATTTGGGGGGGCAACATTCGGTAAAAATAAACTGTTTGCCCACGATAGCCAGGTCGAAGCGGAATCTTTTTGATCAAGGTCAGTTGATCGATGAATGCCCTGTCTTCTGGACGATTGTAGAAAGTCCGCCAGTCCTCTTCCCCCATCATAAAGTAAGTGATACCTCGTTTAGCATAGTCAGCAGGACTTCCGCTGTGTTGAGGCTCTAACCACCACTGGAATGACTTGGGGCCGAAATAACCACTCCAATCGCGGTTCCAGACGTGATGCAGATAGCCGTAGGTCGTTGTGAGGAAAAGCCCGTCCGCCGGGAGGCTGCTGTTAGCCCAATCCCAGACAACGGTGTGGATGTCGGTCTGCTCATAGGCACGTATCAAATCGAGATCGCCAGCCAGCGCCGGGCCACCGACGCCAAGCGTCAGCGCTCCCACCATCGCCAATGTGCCGAAACGTATGCGGCCACCTGAGATTCTCACGTGATCGCGCAGGTAGCATTGTACTGTCCAGATAATCTGTGCCAGCGCTGCCGACCAGAGCACGATCAGCGCGACAGTGGTTGGCAGCGCGTGACGAATTTTCCCTACCGAGATATGGGTATAGGTAGCGGTCATCATGATTCCGAACACGCCGCTCAGGAGCAGAATGCCCACCCATGTCAGGTTGATCGTGCGCCAGCCCCGGCGGCGGCTGTATAGGTAAGCCACAGTACCTGCGGCGAGCGCGAAGGCGAATAGGGCCATGCCGATGGGCAAAATGGCGAAAGACCAGTTGTTCAGGTTGCGTTCCGGGTCCAGCGCTAGCCGGAAACTATCCGGGCCACGAAATGTCTCAATCTCGCGGGTGGGTGTATCAAGCGCGCCGTAACCCAGGATAATGAGTGCGGCGGCGGCGGCTACCAACCCTTGTGCAAACAACGGCAGGATCGCCCGTCGCCAATGTCGCCGTATCAGCAACCACAACCCAACCATGCCCCAGGGAACGAGCGCGCCGATGGGAGAGTATTTCAGGTAGATGACCAACAAACCGGCCAGTAGACTCCCAAATAGCCAGCGGAAGGACTGTCTGCGCCAGGCGATCAGCGCGAACAACATAGCAGTGGCAGTGCCGAAATAGACAAACGGGTCAGGCAGGGCGAGGCTGTTGTTGTTAACGATAATGGGAATCAGCCCCCACACCAACCCGGCGAAAAATCCTGCCAGCGGCCCGGCCAGTTGCCGGCCACACGCGATCAGGATGGCGGTAGTGAGAATGCCCGTCCATGCCGCCGCCAGCCGCAGCAGATACCAGTAATCGGGCGGCAGGGTCCACGGACGCGGGTTGAGCGCTTCGGTGACCATCTGAATACCCACGTTGATCGCGGGGTACGCGGGCGGATACGTTCCGTAGCGCCACCACACAAATTGATCGTTGGTGATCCCGCGCCAGTTGCGGGCCAGCAGATAATAGACTGGCTCATCGCCGTGATCGATGAATGGCAAGTAGCGGTCAAAAGTCAACAGGCGGACAGCCGCAGACACGAGGATCAGTCCTGTCATGGCAAACAGGATCAACTTACGCTCGACTGACCGGTCCTGCTTTGTGCGCATCAGGTTCCGCAACGATTCCAAGACTGTTCCCTGTTCTGGCAACTAAACGCGCCAGATTGTACCACCATGCCGTAATATCTGAAGCGGCATCCAACTCTGTTCTGTGCAATTCCGACGAACCACTAGCCTGGCTTCGTGCCCCAGTGAATGGCTATCGTGTTGAACATGAAGCGCCGGTAGCCCACCTCCACGAACCCGGCCCCGCACATCAGGTCGGCCAGCGCGTCGGGCGTCTTGAAGCCCACCGTTGAGTTCGGCAGGTACGTGTAGGCATCCCTGTGCCCGGTCAGCAGCGTGCCGATCAGCGGAATGACGCGCGTCAGGTAGAACAGGAGAAACGGGCGCAGCACGTTATCGGGCGGCGGCGTCGTATCCAGGCAGACGACATGGCCGCGCGGTTTGAGCACGCGCCACTGTTCGGCAAACGCCCGCCCGATGTCGATCACGTTGCGCACCAGAAAGCCGTGTGTCACGGCGTCGAAGCTGCTGTCCGCAAAAGGCAGATTGAGCGCGTCGGCAGCGACCCAACGTACCCGTTCGCCATTCGGGCGGCGCTGGCCCACCGTCATCATGGTCGGCACGAAATCGGCTCCGACGGCGGTCACGCCCTCCACCTGCGCCAGCGCCTCGAAGGCCAGGTCGCCCGTCCCGGTGGCAATGTCCAGCATCCGCCCGCCTCTGGGGATGGCGGCTTTGCGGATGGCATAGCGCCGCCACTGGCGATCCATGCCGCCCGTCATGATGCGATTCATCAGGTCGTAGCGCGGCGCGATCCGGCTGAATACGTCACGCACAGCAGCGGCGCGCTCCGCGCCGGTCAGTTTCTCCACACTTCCACGGGCTGCCTTTCTAGGATGGGTCACTGCTGGCTCAGAGGAGCAGTGCTGGCAGCAGTTGTATCCTCAACCAGCAATCGCCGCAAGACTTTGCCGACGAAACTCTTGGGCAGTTCGTCCCGGAATTCGATCTCCCAGGGAACGGCATATTCTTCCAGGCGACGCTTGCAGAAGGCGATCAGGTCTTCTTTTTTCAGCATGGAGCCGGGCCGGGGGACGACGTAGGCTTTGACGCGCTGGTCGGGCGATTCGGGGCGGTTCAGCCCGACGACGGCCACCTCCTTCACGCCTGGATGCTCGTACAGCACTTCCTCCACGTCACGCGGGTAAACCTGGTATTTGCCTGCCAGGATCATCTCCTTCTTGCGGCTGATGATCTGGAAATAGCCGTCCTCGTCCATACGGGCCACGTCCCCGGTCAGCAGCCAGCCGTCCCCGGTCAGCGCCTTGTCGGTTTCCTCACCCATGCCCCAGTAGCCCTTCATGATCTGCGGGCCGCGCACGGCCAGTTCTCCGATCTGCCCCTGGCCGACGGGCGTGACGCCATCTGCCAGGCTGACGATCCGCGCCTCCGTGCCCGGAACCGGGATGCCGATGGTTCCGATCTTGCGCAGGCCGTTGAGCGGGTTGGCGTGCGTGACCGGCCCGGCCTCAGTCAGCCCATAACCCTCGACCAGCCGCCCGCGTGTCAGTTTCTCGAACGCTTCCTGTACCTCGACAGGCAAGGGAGCCGCGCCGCTGATGCACGCCTTGATGCTGGCAATGCCGTAGCGCCGCACCTTCGGAGCCTGGTTGATCGCCATGTACATCGTCGGGACGCCAGGGAACAATGTCGGGCGGTGCTGCCGGATAGCCTGAAGCACACCCTGAGTCGAAAAGCCGGACATCACAATCATGCAGCCGCCGAGCGCAATGGCGACGTTCATGCCCGCCGTCATGCCATAAACATGGCTGAATGGAACCACGCACAGCACACGCTCGTGGCCCTCTTTCAAGCCGGTGACCCAGTGGCGGGTCTGGAGCGTGTTCGCCAGCAGCGCGTAATGGGTCAGCATGACGCCCTTCGGCTTGTCCAGCGTGCCGCCTGTGTACTGGATCACGGCCACGTCGTCGTGCCGGGTGTCCACCTTTGGCGGCGTGGGCGGGTGCTGCTTCACCAGCGTCGTCCAGGCATATTCGTCCTTGCGCAGCGATCCGCTCAGGCGGTGGCCTTCCCTGCCTTCGCGTTGCAGCGTGAACAGCGCTCGCTGCAACGGGGCGAAATAATCCTTGATGTTGGTGAAAATGACGGCGCGCAGCGGCGGGCGGTGCAGTGCCTCGCGGACGGTCTGGCTGAACAGCGTCAGCGTGATCAGGAATTCGGCCCCGCTGTCCTCGACCTGCCGCCGCAGTTCGGCCCGCTCGTTGACCGGGCTGGACGACACGACGATCCCGCCCGCCTTCAGGATGGCATAGTAGGCGATCACAAACTGCGGGCAGTTGGGCAGCAGCAGCATGACCTTCGTGCCCTTCTCGACGCCCAGCGAGCGCAGCGCATTTGCCAGACGGTTGACCTCGTTATCCAACTGGTGATAGCGGATCGTGCGCCCGCCGAAGCGGATGGCCGGGCGGCTGCCATGCCTGCGCGCCGCACTGCGCAGCAGCCGGTGCAGCGGACGGCGTGGGAAACCAAGCGTGGCCGGGACCCCGCGCTCGTAATGCTTGATCCAGGGGCGCTCGCGGCTCAATTGCTCAATCTGTGCGTTGGTGTTCTGGTCGCGCCACTTTTTGCCGCCGCGTTCGCTCAGAAAGCGGTCTATGGCGCGCGTCACGGCGTCGGCCCGTTCCAGCATCACCAGATGCGATGAGACGCCAACGTTCACGTCCTCCGAGTCCGGGATGTTGCGCGCCACCTGCTCAAACACCGCCGACGGGTAGACCTGATCCCGATCCCCGCGAATGACCAGCGCGGGCATCCGCAAGTCCTTGAACATGCTCCACCCGTTCCACACGCTCATCGCATTGAAATAGGTGAACTTGAGGACGTGCGCGGGCGCGCGAAGCTGCCGCCGCAGCATCCGCCGGATGGGGCGCAGCACGGGCAGCGGCAGGGATAGCAACTGCGGCCCGCCGGGGAAGAGCGTATACTCGCCCGTCGTGGCGATCAGGATCAGGCGCGAGACATCCTGCGGACGGCGGTGGGCAAACTCGGCGGCGATGGCTCCGCCGAAGGAATGGCCCATCAGAGTAAAGGGCAGCGAGACATTCAGCCTGTCCAGGACCGTATCGAGGTCGCTCTGGAATTCGGCCATGTCGTACCGCGTGTACGGCGCATCGGAGTGATGGTGGCCCCGCAGGTCGTAGGCGACGACGCGATAGCGATCTGCGAACGCCCGGAGCTGGTATTGCCACTGCATGGCATAGCCGCCATAGCCGTGCAGCATGACAATCGTGCCGACAGGCTCTTCGGGCGACACCTCGATCACGCTCAGGCGGATGAGCGGATTCTCGCAGACGGCCAGTTCTTCGCGGTACAGCTCTAGATCGACTTCCATGAATCTATTGGGGCGGCGCGCGAAGCCGTCTCTCAGCCCTTGATCGCGCCCAGCGTGAATCCAGTGACGAACCGATCCAGAAAGAAGTTGTAAATCAGCGCTACCGGAATGGCGACGATGATCGCGCCCGCCATCAGTGACTGCCAGAAGTACACGTCGCCCCGGATCAGTTCCGTCGTGACGCCCACGCTGATCGGCTTCTGCGACGAGGCCGAGACGAAGGCCAGCGCATAAATGAATTCGTGCATGGTCAACATGAAAGCAAACACGATCACCGTCAGAATGCCCGGCAGCGCCAGTGGCATGACAATGCGCAGCATGGCCCCGACGCGGCTGCATCCATCGACCATTGCCTGCTCTTCGACCTCCCTGGGCAGCGTCTTGATGAAGCCCATCAGCAGCCATGTGCAGAAGGGAATCGTGAACGTGGGATACAGGACAACCAGTGCCCACAGCGAATCTTGCAGCCGGAGCAGCGATACGACCCGCGCCAGCGGGATGAACAGCAGGGTCGGCGGAATGAGATACACCATAAAGATGCCGATGCCGAGCCACTCGCCCCACCGCCCGGTCAGCCGGGCCAGGCTGTAGGCCGCCGGGACCGCCGTTGCCAGCGTGATGAGCACCACCACCACGCCGATCAGCAGGCTGTTGGCGACAAACTGCGCATAGTTGGTCTGCGAGAAAAGCAGATCGAAATTCTTGAGCGTCGGCACGTCGTTAAAGACCAGCGGGAACTGCTTCAAACTCCGAATGTACACGTCCCGATCCGTCTTGAACGACGTGAGCAGCATCCAGTAAAACGGGAAAGCCGCGAAGATGGTGAAACTGGTGACGACGACGAAGGTCAGGCCGCGTCGAAAGAACCGGCTCGAATTGCCCATAAATCACGTTACCTCTGCGCGCCGCGCAATGCGCAGCATCATCACCGCGACGCCAACCAGCACCGGTAACAGGAACACCGCTGTCGCCGCGCCTTCCGAAAGATTGCCGCCTTCGATGCCCTTGAAGAATGCCCAACTTGCCAGCACGTGCGTGTCGTTATTGCCCGTCGTCAACACGCGAACCACCGCCATGTCAGTGAAGGTGAACACCGCCCCAAACAGAAACGCCACCGCCGTGATGGGCCGCAGCAGAGGCAGTGTTACGTACCAAAACTCCTGCCAGAAATTGGCTCCGTCGATGATGGCGGCGTCTTTAATCTCCGGCGGGATCGAGGTCAGCCCGGCCATGATGATGACCGTTGACATGGGCAGCAGCCGCCAGATGTGCACCAGAATCACGCACAGGCCGGCCAGGTTTAACCCCCACCACTGGCTCTGGCCGTTTGCGCCGTTAAAGTAAATGCCGATGAGCCGGTTGGGAGCCAGCCAGACCATGCTGGCGTCCGGCCCAATCAGACCCAGCCCCCGCAGGAAGAAGCTAAACGGGTTGTACACCGAATCCAGCATCCACCACCAGCCCAGCGTCGCCAGCGCGACGGGCGTAGCCCAGGGCAGCAAGATCAGGAAGCGGACGATCCACTTGCCGCGAAATTTCTGGGTCAGGGCCGGGGCCAGAATGTTTGCCAGCACCATGATCACCACTTGCGAAATGAAGGTGAAGCCGATGGTATTCAGCAGCGCGTGCTGGAAATTCGTATCCTGCACCACTCGCCGGAACGTGTCCAGCCCCACAAATGTCAGTGTCGGGTTGCCCGTCGTGACATTGGTAAAGCTGAAGGCGATAGCCATCACAAACGGAACGCCCACCAGCAGCGCAATGTAAGCCACCGCGGGCGCGAGCAACACCGAACCGAGAAATCTCTCGTTTTCAAAAGCGGAGCGGACTCGGCTGACCTTTACGGCCTCCGTCCTGGGTATCGAGGCTTCCATTGGTTGGCCTTTTATCAGGAATTACCGGGGATGATATGCCGGGTTGTCATGCTGCTATTTGCTATCGAAACCTGCCTATCGAACAAAGTGCAGAGCGCGGACTCTTGGCCCGCGCTCTTGCCAGAAAACCCTGTGCTCACTTCGTGCCGCCGACCAGACCTTCCTTGCGCCACTTCTCGAAGATTTTGACAAACTGGTCGTGGGCATCCTTGACCGCATCCGCCGGAGTCATCTCGCCCTTCGCCGCCTTGGCAAACATTTGCGGAATGACGAAGGTCGTGAACGCATCGCCAATGGCCGCGTTGGCCGGGCCGGGATGCCCGATCACCGTGCTCCACTTTTCCGCATCTTTCAGGAAAGCCAGCTTATCAGCGGGCTTCGACCCGAACGGGTCCTTGTCCAGCCAGCCGTCTTTTTCCATCAACTGTGGGGCCGTGCTTGGGAAGGCCGGGAAGTTGTACAACTGCGATTGGTACGTCACCTGATTGTAGTTTGCCACCAGGTGCAGGATGAACTCCTGTGCCGCGTCAGGGTTCTTGGCGTGCTTGGGGATGAAGTACACCGGAACCAGGTGTTCGCTGACCAGCCCGATGCCCGTTGGCCCCTTCAGCGGCGGCGTGAACCAGATGTCGTCCACAATGTCCGGGTTCTGCGTTTGCGCCGTGCGGTAGGCCGAAATCGAGTTGAGTATCCAGGAGGCTTTGCCGGCAATGAGCAGTTGGTTGTTGGAAGCCGCGTTCCAGCCAAACACTTCGGGCGTCATGGCCTGCTCGAACAGTTTCTTCATGTACTCGACGGCGGCCACCGTTTCCGGCGAGTTGAGCGTCACGTTTTCGTCTTTGTCTTGTTCCGCCCCGCCAAACGACCAGATCAGGCCACGCCCGGCCATGTTCGAGTCGATCTCGTTCGACATGCCGATGCCCATCTGCACGCCCTGCTTGGCTTTGATTTCCGCTCCGCCTTTGAGCAGTTCTTCCCAGGTGCTCGGCCCATTGGGCAGCCCGACTTTTTCCCACATGCTCTTGCGGTAGTCACCCGGATCGGGGACCCAGCCGTGCGAAAAGCCGTAGTATTTGCCCGTTTTCTGGTTATAGCTGCTGCGGGTGCACAGTTCGACCTGTTTGCCGAAACGCTTCTGCGCTTCTTTGTTCAGGTCGGTCAGGTCAAGCACGCTCGGTTCGAGCGCCGAGGGCGGGTAAATGTACTCGATCAGGTCGTGCCCTTCGCCCGCCGTGATCTCGGCGGCGGCACGGGCCGGGATGTCGGCGTTGTTAATGTGGTCTACGGTGACTTTGACCCCGTTCTTGTCGCCCCACTCTTTGGCGAACGGGTCGAACCACTTGTCGTGTTGGGGAACGAAATGGCTCCATTGGAGGATTTTCAGTTCCCCACTCAACCGCATGGTGGGCTTCGTTTCGATAGTCACTGGCAGGATGGGGTTGATTGCGGCCGCCGCCGCCAACCCACCCGCCGCTTTCAGAAAATCACGCCTGGACAGACCACGTCTTGAACTGTACCTGCTTGGCATTTTTCATCTCTCCCCAAATATAAGGAATCGTAGAAGGGTATTTTTTGCAGCAATGGCGCTGGGTATTTCCTATTATAGAGAGAGCAAATAGAACGTCAACTCGACCTGTTCATCATGGTCGAACGACAAATTGCGATTCGGTGGGATTTCCAGTATTATCCAGTCAGGTGAACGCAGTTGCCACGTCCTGCCCACGATCACAGCCGCCGGTTGGCCGCCTGCGTTGAACACTATAGGCTCTCTACGGAGTAAACGCCGATGTTGGTTCGGACTTTCCGGCTGACAGACAAATTCAGCAATGCTTTTCTGCGCCTGCTGATCTGGATGGGCGGAGCGCTCGCCATGCAGGTCTACCAGGTGCGGTTGGCCCTGGTGAATTCCGTGGAATCGCTCGCCTTCACGTTGACGCAGGCCCTTCGGGCCGGGCAGATCGTTTACGCCAGCAATGAGGAACGACGGCGCGCGATCATGGCCCGGCGGACAGCCGAAGCCGCGCTGCGTCCCGTGATCCGCGAAGACCCGCTCAAGACCCAGAACCGCGCCCTGAGCATGTTCACCGTTGTCCTGCTGGTCTCGCTCCTGATGCTCGTATTGTGGTTCACGGGTTCCGCGCAGTCTAACAACGGGCCGTCTCGCATAGCCGGTGTGCTGCCGCCGCTGGCGACCAAAGCCGCGCCGACTGCCTTTCCGACTATCATCCCGACCTCGACCCCGATTCCCGATCCCCTGCGGGCCGGGGGCAGCATTGTCTATGCCCTCCGAGATCGCGGGCACGACAATCTGTGGGCGCTCGGCATCGGCCAGAGTGCGCCCATTCGCCTGACCAGTACACCCACCGATGATCGTGACCCCGTGTGGAGCCCCGACGGCACGAAGGTGGCCTTTGCCAGCCATCGTGACGGCAACTGGGAACTGTACGTGCTGGACGTGGGAACGGGCGACACCAGCCGCCTGACCTACGACCTGGGTTACGAGGGCGCGCCGACCTGGAGTCCCGACGGCAAGTTTATTGCTTACGAAGCCTACGAAGAGAATAATCTTGACATTTATATTACGGCGGCGGACGGATCGATGGACCCCAAGCGGCTGACCTCCAACCCCGCGCCGGATTTTTCCCCGGCCTGGTCGCCCGATGGTCGCCGCATCGCCTACGTCAGCCTGCGCGACGGCAACCCGGACATTTACATTATCAGTCTGGATCGGCCCGTCGAAGCGGAAGCCATTCGTTTTACTCGCACGCCCGACATCAACGAGGAAAGCCCGGCGTGGAGTCCGGATGGGCAGACGATGGCTTACAGCGCGCGTGTCAATGGCCTCGATCTGGTCTATGTTAAGCCGGTTTCGCAGCCGGGGGCCGATCCGATTGTGGTCGGGCAGGGCCGGCAGCCTGCCTGGTCGCCCAATGGGGCCAGCCTGGTCTTTGCCGTCGATAACGGCCCGACGACGACCTTCGTCGGTGGGCAGGTCGGCAACTACGGTGTTTCGGCTCTCGCCATCTCGCTCGGTGCGCGGGCTAATCACCCAAGCTGGTCGAATGCGGTTCTGCCTGCTTCGCTCATCCAGAGCGGTGGCGTCAGCGCCGCGCCTGCCCCGCCGCTCTACAAGGAAAACGTCGGCTTTGAGCAGGCAGCGCCGCCCCACAACAAAGTGGCCGTGCTCAACGGTATGGCTGCGCCCAACCTGTATCTGAACGACAAGGTGGACGACTCGTTCATGGCACTGCGACAGGCCGTCGTCAAGGCTGTCAATCAGGACTTTCTGGGCAACATCCAAGATGCCTTCTGGGGCATGGAACGCCTGCCCGAACCGGGCCAGCCGCGCCAGAGCTGGCACTATGCCGGGCGCGCTTTCTCCCTGGATCGCAACCTGGTCTTTGGCAACCCGCCGCCCATCGAGGTTGTGCGCGAAGACGTGGGCGTCAATACCTTCTGGCGTCTTTACATCCGCGTGCCGGAGGATTTGCAGGGCGGTCAGCTTGGCGAACCGCTCAAGGCGCTTCCCTGGGACTTTGAAAGCCGCACTTCCGGCGATCCGCAGGCTTTTGAGCAGGGCGGGCGACCCAAGCAGAGTGTGCCCGCTGGCTACTACGTGGACTTCACCCAGATCGCCGAGGATTACGGCTGGTTCCGCGTGCCCTCCGAGCGCACCTGGCGCTCCAACTTCCCTGGCATCCTGTACTGGGAATACGATAAGCGCGATGGCCTGAGTTGGAACGAGGCTATGTTGCAGCTTTATACCCAGGAACAGATCAACGCTTTCCTGGCTGGCCCAACCCAGGTTCCGACGCCGTTGGCCCCGCCAAGCGATACGCCAGGGCCGCCCAGGACCGCGACGCCCATTCCGCCCGACACCCGGTAAACCTGCTCCGCACTCACCGCATTTTCATGCGTAGCTGTCACTCCCCTCACCACAAGGTGGAGAGAGGGGCCAGGGGTGAGGCAACATCTTGACGTCTTAGAACAAATGTGCTATCATTCCGGCATAATGCTTACCTTTTCAAGTCGCGCACAATCACCTATCTGTATTGTCGTGATCGAATTCGCAAACTTTTCCTCGATTCAACTGCCTGTTATTGCCTGTTTTTCAGGCAAGTTCAATTGAGAACACTGTGCTGACGCGCGGCGAGAGAAACTCATACCAGGATGGAGGTACATGTGGCACAACCCGATATGGTCGGTATGGTCGTGCGGGACATGGCAGCGACTCTGGCTTTCTACCGCCTGCTCGGCCTGGAAATTCCTGAAAGCGCCGACAAAGAACCTCACGTCGAATACATCACACCCAGCGGCTTCCGCATCGCCTGGGATACGCAGGAGATGATTGTTGGCATTTATCCCGATTGGGTGGAACCGGTGGGGCAGCGCGTCAATCTGGCCTTCAAGTGCCAGAACGCCGCCGAGGTGAATAGCCTCTATAACGACCTTATCAGGCGTGGCTACGAAGGGTACAAAGCGCCCTGGGATGCCTTCTGGGGACAGCGCTACGCGGTCATCGTTGACCCGGACGGCAACCACGTGGACTTGTTCGCCGCGCTATAATGCCGGTTCGTTATAAAAAGAATAATGCACGGAGTATACTTATTATAGACTATAGAGGGTCGAAGGCTGGAATTGCGATCATTGCCCAATAAAGGTCAGAAACTGGATGATCCCTACCAACCCCGGTTCGTCCGACGACGGTGACACGCCTCAGTCCAGACGTGCGCCGCAGTTTTTGCCCGGCAGCAGGCAGATTTCGTTGGCAGCCCTGCGCGAACGTATCGAGGAAGAGTTCATCGCCGAAACCGCCGCGCGTCCAGACATCTTGCTCGACGCCAGCACCGAGCCAACCCGCCGCGATCTGATCCGCGAGGTGGCCGATTACGTGCTCGCCGTCGAGGGCCTCAATATCTCCCGTGCGGATCGGCTGGCTCTGCTGGACATGCTGTACGCCGACCTGTTCAGCCTCGGCCCGCTGGATAGCTTCCTGAACGACGAGACCATCACCGAATTGACCATCGACGGTCCGGATCGGGTTCACCTGCGGCGTGGCGCGGGCGACATGGCCGCCGCCGATGTCCGCTTCGACGATGGCGCACACCTGGAACGCACCGTGCGGCGCGTGCTGTTGATGGCTGGCACAGAACTAACCGAGCGCGATCCGTTTGTTGAGGTCGGCACACTGCTGCGCGGACGCCCGGCCCGGCTGACCGTTGCCGCGCCGCCGGCCAGCCCCTTGTTGCACGTCGAGGTGCGGCTGCACCCGCCTGAAAGGGCGACGATGGCGTCGTGCATCACGTCGGGTTTGCTGGACGAAGAGGCCGCTGCGCTGCTGGATCGCCTGCTCGCTGCCGGGCACGGCCTGATGATCGCCGGGGATGTGGGCACAGGCAAGACCACACTTTTGGAAGCGCTGCTGCCCTTGCTGCCTTCGGGGAGCATCTGTGTGGAGCGTTCCGCCGAGCTGCGTCTGCCGGAGGGCATCGAGCGGCTGGTGGCCGCGCCGCCTCTCGACTTCGCCGGGCAGATCAGTGCCGCGCTGGAGAGGCGACCCGCGTGGCTGGTGATCGACGAGATTCGTTTCGACGAGGCCCGCGCCATGTGGCAGGCGCTCACGGCGGATCAGGGGCCGCGCTGCCTGTGGGCTTTCCGGGGTGCAACCGATCCGGTACGGCTGCGTGCCGCGTTCAGTATGTCGGTGCGGCGTGCGCAGTCGGGCATCGAGCAGGAGTTCATTCACTCCGCGCTGCTGGATCGCCTGCCCTTTGTGGCTTTGATGGCCCGCCGCAACCAGCAGCTATCTCTCCTGAGCCTCAACGAATGGCAGCGCGACGAGCAGCAGCCAGATACGTTAACGCTGCGCACGCTGTGGCCGGGCGGCGCCGCACCGCTGCAGGCGATCTAGACACAGCACTCATCGATTCTTTAATGTCCTTCAGCGGATTCGCGTCTATACTCGTGTAAGTGAAGCACGCAACTCCGGCCCAAGTCGTCCGTAAAGGGGAACAGGAGAGCCGTTGCCTGGTGTGCCAGACGCAATCACGAGGAGTGCCAGATGGCCGAGAAAATGAAGAACACGAACGTGCCGCCACAGCGCGGTATTGGCTTCTTCCGGCAATTGATCGAGCAGGTGCGCCTGAGTTGGGCACTGCTGCTGGATAACCGCGTGCCTCTGGTGGTCAAACTCATCCCACTGGGGGCCATTGCATACATTGTGTCGCCCATCGATCTGGTTCCCGACATCTTCCTGGGGCTTGGGCAGTTGGATGACTTGGGCATCTTGATGGCCGCGCTGACGACCTTCAACAGCCTTGCCCCCGGCTACGTGGTCGAGGAGCATCTGGCCCGAATCCGCGCTGGCAATGTCTACAATATCAAGCGTGACAAAGCAGGCACGGTCATCGACGTCAAGCCCAAGCGGACGCAAGAATAGCCTGGAGGGTGCGCCTGCCTGATCATCTTCGGGTGCTGTGCCCTGCTGACAACAGGCTTGCCTCAGACTCCTTGACACGCCACAGCCCGCTTGCTATGCTGTGCAGCCACTCAGCGGATGGGTAACCAGGGTGGATGAACAGACGCTGCGATACTGGATCGGCTTCAACCGGGCAAAGGGCATCGGCCCTGCTCGATTGCGGGCATTAGTTCAATATTTTGGCAATGTCGAAGCCGCCTGGAACGCCGACCCGGAACGCTGGAAAGCTGCCGGTCTGGATCATCGTTCGCTGACCAGTCTGCTTTCGACGCGCGCTACCTGCGACCTGGACGCCGAACTGCGTGCGGTTGAGCGGGCCGGGGCGCGCGCTATCACCCTCGATGACTCCGATTACCCGCCACTGCTGCGCAAGATTTACGACCCGCCGCCCGTCCTTTACGTCCGGGGTACGCTGACTGAGGCCGATCAGTGGGCCGTTGCTGTCGTCGGCACGCGCCGTGCCACCGCCTATGGCAAAACCGTAACCGAGGAAATCGTCACCCCGCTTGCCCGGCAAGGTGTTACCATCGTCAGTGGGCTGGCACGTGGCATCGACGCAGCGGCGCACCAGGCGGCCCTGGATGCAGGTGGGCGCACCATTGCCGTCATGGCAAACGGGATCGATCATGTCTACCCGCCGGAACACCGCCAGTTGGCCGAAGCCATTGTCGAACATGGCGCTTTGCTGACGGAACTGCCCCTCGGTTCGCGGCCTGAGCGTGGCTTGTTTGCGCCGCGCAACCGCATTGTGAGCGGCCTCAGCCTGGGTACACTGGTCGTGGAAGCGGCGGAGAAGAGCGGCGCACTGCTGACGGCGAACCAGGCGCTTGACCAGGGCCGGGATGTGTTCGCTGTGCCGGGCAACGTGCTTTCCCCGGCCAGCAAGGGCACAAACGCGCTGATTCAAGCCGGAGCCAAACTTGTCACCAGCGCTGAAGACGTCCTGAGCGAATTGAACCCGGATCGCGTTCGCGCCGAAACCCGCACACAGCCCACACCCATAGTGGCGGACAACGAGATCGAAGCGATCATCTTGCGCCACCTGTCCGTTGAACCGCAGCACGTCGATGAGTTATCGTATCAGAGTGGACTGCCGATCATGCAGGTCAACGCCACGCTGACCATCCTCGAATTAAAGGGCATGATCCGGCAGGTAGGAACGATGCAGTATGCCCTGTGCAGAGATTGAGGGACTGGTCTAGCCTGACTTCGCGGTACGGAATGATGAGTCGGATACTGTTCTAAGGAAAGCGAAACGAGATGAATCATTACTATGCCTTGATCATGGCCGGGGGTGGCGGAACGCGCCTGTGGCCGTTGAGCCGCCGGGATCGCCCCAAGCAGGTTCTGCCGCTGACCGAAGATCGCACGATGTTCCAGGTCACCGTCGAGCGGCTGGACGATATGTTTGCGCCCGATCATATCTTCGTCGTGACCGGCCCTGATCTTGCCGAACCGCTGCACCAGAGTGCGCCGCATCTGCTCGACGAGAATTTCATCCTCGAACCAGCCGGGCGAGACAGTGGCCCGGCGGCTGGCCTGGGTACGTTCCACATTGCACAGCACGACCCGGATGCCGTGATTGCGGTACTGTCCGCCGATCATCATATCGCCAACGAAAAGCGCTTCCTGGCCGCGCTGCGTTGCGCTCACGACGCGGCCAGGCAGGGCTACATCGTCACGCTCGGCATCCCCCCTTCCTATCCAGCTACGGGTTTCGGCTACATCCAGCGTGGCGAGCCGATTGAGAACTGCGGCGAATTCACCGTTTATCACTCCCGGCGCTTCACCGAAAAGCCGGACGAGCCGACGGCGACGGCCTTTCTCAGTTCGGGTCTGTATAGCTGGAACGCCGGCATTTTTATCTGGCAGGCCCGGCAAGCTATCGCCGAATTCGAGCGCCAGCAGCCAGAAATGCACGCCATCCTCAAAAAAATCGCTGAGTCACCCCAGGAAAGAGAGGCGCTCTGGGGCCAGATGAAGAAGATTTCGCTGGACTACGCCATCATGGAGGGGGCCAGCAATGTCGCCGTCATCCCGGTAGACATCGGTTGGAGCGACGTCGGGACGTGGGCCACGCTCTTCGAGGTACTGGCCCGCGATGATCATGGCAACGCCACGCGCAGCAGTTTTGATGGGCATATCCAGATCGACACCCACGAGACGCTGATTGTCAGTGACCGGATGGTCGTCACCATCGGCATCGATAACCTGGTCATTGTCGATACCGACGACGCCATCCTCGTCTGCCATCGTGACCGCGCCCAGGACGTGCGCGATGTGGTGCAGCGTCTCAAAGAGCGCGGCCAGGACGCACACCTGTAAGGCCGTCAACTGCACCTCTCTTGGCAAGCAGGGGGGAAGTTAACACTCGAAGTAGTGCCGACAGGTTCCCCTTCCTGAATTTGGAGAGGAGGTCAAATCAAACAGTCACCTTCCGATCCGCTTGTGCCTGGCGGGAAAAAACTGCTAGAATGCTCACACCGAGAAAGCGAGGTGTGCTGATGGCAGCCGAAAAACGGAACAAGGAAGTGACCCGACGTTTCAGCGCCGAGGTCTGGGGTGAGGGGAATGCGGCGCTCGCTGACGAACTGATTGCGCCTGATCTGGTGGAACACACACCCTTTCCTGCCCCAAGGCCGGGTCTGGCCGGGCACAAGCAGGTGCTTGCCATGTTCCGCGCGGCCTTCCCGGACTTGAAAGTCACCGTAGAGGACGTGATCGCGGAAGGCGATTGGACGATGCTGCGTTGGAGCGGCTCCGGTACGCATACCGGTCAACTCATGAACATCCCACCCACCGGCAAATCCGTCCGAATTACGGGCATGGACATCCTGAAGCTGGAAAACGGTAAGATCAAAGAGCGCTGGGCAGAGATCGATGCGCTCGGACTGATGCAGCAGCTCGGCGTAATCCCATCTGGCAATTAAAACGCCTGACCACTTGAGTATAATTGAACTGGGCTGATATGGTCTGGCAGGCTAGATGCTGGAACTACGCTACATTTATGTCGGGCTTCCGCTGGTCGCGGCGGTGGCGCTTATTTCCCTGGGCTATCTGGCGTGGCAGCGCCGAAAAGCGCCGGGCGCGACCGCTTTTATCTATCTGGCCCTGTCCCTGACAATCTGGTCAATCGGGGCCGCGCTCGAAGTTGCCAGCACTACCCTGAGTACTGCTGTCTTCTGGTCAAAATTCAAATACTTCGGAGTCGTGACGATGCCGCCGACCTGGCTGGCATTCACCCTCCAGTACACCGGGCGCGGGCACTGGTTGACCCGGCGCAATCTGGCGCTGCTGACCGTCCATCCCGTCCTGACCTTGCTGCTGCTCTGGACAACGGAAACGCAGGGGTTGTTTTGGAGCAGCTACCACATGGACAATACCGGGGCTTTCCCGGTCTTCAGTGCGACGAAAAACATCGCCTTCTGGCTGCACACGGTCTACAGTTATGCCCTCGCAGTGGGTGGCGCAGTCATTTTCCTGCGCCAGGCGTGGCGCTCATTTCACCTGTACCGGATGCAGGTCGGGCTTCTGGTGCTTGGCTGCCTGGTTCCGCTGGCATCCAATGCTCTGACCCTGGCCGGTTTCGTGCCGCTGCCCGGCCTGGACTTAACCCCCGTAACGTTTACCATTGCCAGTGCGGGCGCGCTGTATGCGCTACTCGGCTTTCGGCTGCTCGACATTGTGCCCATCGCCCGCGACATTGTCATCGAGAATATGGCGGACGGCGTGATCGTGCTGGATGCCGAAAATCGTGTCATCGACTTGAATGCGGCTACACGGCAACTGCTTGATCCGGCGATGGGTGACGTGATCGGCAAGCCTGCCCAGGTGGTGTTTGCCGCGTATGCCGATCTGCTGGCCCGCTACCGCAATACAATGGAAATGAATGCCGAAGTCATGTTCGAGCGAGAAGGCCAGCAGCGCTACCTGGATTTGCGGATCAGCCCGATCCGGGATCGACGTGGTAAATTCCAGGGACGACTCATCGTCTGGCGCGACATTACGCACCGCAAACACGCCGAGCAAGCTCTGAGCAACAGTATCATGCAGTTGGCGATGCTTCGCCGGGCAGACGAAGATCTGAGCCGCAAACTCGACCTTCAATATGTGCTGGCGATTGCCCTCGATTTCGCGCTGCGTTCCAGCGATGCCGATACTGGCTTCATCGGCCTCATGGAAGGCGATATGTTGCGGGTTGCCCACCTCTTCGGCAACTATCCCGATGTGGCTGTTGGTACGTACTTGCCGCCAGATCGGGGCGTGGTGGGGCGCGTGATGCGCAACCAGCAGGCAGAACTGATCACCGCCCGGAGCGCCGAACCGGACTTCGTGCCCCGGGTCGAGGGAGTGCACGCCCAGATTTGCGTGCCCTTGCTCTCGCAGGAGCGCTTTGTCGGCATATTGAGCCTCCAGACCAGCAAGCCAGATCACTTCACGCCGCAGATGTTCGATTTTCTGATCCTGGTCGGCAGCCGCATTGCCAGCGCCATGGACAATGCCTATCTGTACCAGGTCTCCCAGAACCAGTTGACCGAGCTGCAAGCCCTCTATGCCAGAGTCAGCCACCTGGAACGGCTCAAGACCGATATGATCAACATCGCGGCGCACGACCTGCGCAACCCGATCAGCATTGTCAGCAATTACGCGCTCATGCTGCGCGAGGAGGCCGGCGAGCAGCTCACCGAGCAGCAAAAATCGTTTCTGGATGTCATCGAACAGGCAGCCAGACGCATCCTCAAAATCACGGGGGATATTCTGTCGTTGGAACGCATCGAGCAGACGGCTGCGACCACGCAGGCGGTGGAACTGTGCCAACTGGTCGAGGATGTCTTTTCCCTCTACCAGGATCAGGCACGCTACAAGTCACTGCGCTACGAGCTTATTTTGTCCCCGGACGTAGCGCCGACGGTCAATGGCGACCCGGCCCAACTGCGCGAAGCTATGTCGAACCTGATCGTCAACGCCATCAAATACACACCTGTCGGCGGGCGGGTGAGTGTCAAACTGTCGCAGGTGAGCTTCAGGGCCAGGTTCGAAGTGGAGGACACCGGGTACGGCATCCCGGCCCACCTCCAGGCCAACGTATTCCAGCCTTTTTTCCGCGCCGAAACCGAGGAGACACGCAAGATCGAGGGCAGTGGCCTGGGCCTGCATCTGGTCAAGAACATCGTGGAACGGCATCACGGCCAGATGATCTTCCAGAGTGAGTACGGCAAGGGCAGCACTTTCGGCTTTGAACTGACCCTGAGTAAGCGGCCCTGATACGAATGCTGCCTGCGCGGTACGAGCGACCCGCCAAAGGCGGCGGTACCGTAAGATCATTTCGGGCCAGGCAGGCTGGCTTGATGAGACGGCCAGCCCAGCGTGGCGAGGCGCGCCGCCTGCCCGCACCCACGCCAGGTGCACCTTGACCGGCGTCTGCCCATACGCTATACTACCCCTCTGGTCGGCGAACAATTCCCCGGCTTCACTCGTATTTCTTTGCTTGAGCGCCGCGCTGTCGCGGTTTGCTGTTTTTGGAGGATTCACCGAATCATGGTCAAGCGTACCTGGCAACCCAAAAAGCGCCGCCGTTTGCGCGTGCACGGCTTCCGGCAGCGGATGGAAACCAAGAACGGGCGCAAGGTTCTGAAGGCGCGTCGCGCCAAAGGCCGGCATCGGCTGACGGTTGCGCCTGTTCACGTCAAGAAGGTTAACTGGAATAGCTGAATACGGCTATGCAGCGCCAGTTCCGCCTCCAACGCAGCGCCGATTTCGAGCGGGTGCGTGCCGAGGGGCGGGTGTGGCGCCATCCGTTCCTGTCGATGGCTGTCGCGCCCAATACGCTGGGGCACAATCGCTATGGGTTTGTGGTGAGCCGGCGCCTTGGCAGGGCTGTCGTGCGGAATCGAACACGCCGAATTTTACGCGAAATCGTTCGTCGGGCGACACCCCGTCTCAAGGCTGGCTTTGACATCACGTTTATTGCCCGCAACGAAATGGTCGGACAGCCGTATAGAGAGCTACAGGCTGCGTTGTACGATCTGTTCAGCCGCGCAAGCCTCTGGCAGCAGGAGAGCGCATCATGAAGTACGTTGGTATGGCGATGATCCGGGTCTACCAGTTGACCTTATCAAAGGTTCTGCCGCCCAGTTGTCGTTTTGAGCCAAGTTGCTCGCACTACACCTACCAGGCCATCGAAAAGTACGGCCTGATCAAAGGATCGTGGTTGGGGTTTAAGCGCATTCTGCGCTGCAATCCTTTTAATCCGGGGGGCTATGACCCGGTTCCCTGAAGGAGTCCACTTGAGCGTGCTACCCCGTCCGCGCCAATGGCTTTACGGCGCGGCTTTGTTATTGATTCTACTGCTCACTTCCTGCGGTGCACCACTGCCTGGCGAAAGCTGGCCGGGCATTTCCACCGACGGCCAGTTTGTATACGTGGCTTACCACAACCGGGTGATGCGCGTCAACCCTGCGCCTCCGCCGGGCGACGAGCGCTCTCCGGTGCGACGCTTCGATTGGATCGGGCAGCTAGCAGACGACAAAATCCACATGTACGCGCCGCCCGCCGTCTCTGCCGACGGCATTGTTTACGTCGGTGCTTACGACCACAAGGTCTATGCCTTTTCGCTGACCAATGGCTTGCTGACCACCTTCAACAGTGATGCGGGCAATGACAAAGTGATCGGCGGCGCACTGATCGCAGGAGACACCCTGTACGTCGGGAACGGCGACAAAGGCGTGCGGGCACTGGATCGCAGGACGGGTGCGCGGCGCTGGAACTTCACGGATACGCGCTACGGCGTGTGGTCAACGCCGATCCTGGTGGGGGATACACTCTACTTTGCGTCGCTCGATCACTTCATTTACGCGCTAGACGCTGTCAATGGCACGTTGAAATGGAAAGTAGACCTGAACGGTGCGATTGCCGGGACGCCGCTGTACGAGAAGGGCATCCTGTACGCAGGCACATTCGGCAATGAGATGGTGGCAGTGTCGCTCGAACGGCATGAAATCGTCAACCGCTATGCCACACAGGGCTGGGTGTGGGGCACGCCTGTCATGCTGAACGACACGCTGTACTTTGGTGACCTGAATGGCTGGGTGTACGCACTCGACGCCAGTACCTTCAAGCTCAAGTGGCAGAAGAACGACCCTGAGCGTCCAGGCGCAATCCGGGGCAAACTGGCGCTGACGAAACTCCGGGCCAAGGATGGTGGCAGTGACAAAGATATCGTCATCGCGGGGTCGGAGAGCAAATATCTGCACGCCTACGATGCGCAGACCGGCGACCTGGTCTGGACGTCGGCCATTAGCGCCAACGAGCAGGTCCTGAGCGATCTGATCGTGATCGGCGACGACGTGATATTTACAACCCTGAGCGAAAGCCAGCTTGTCGCCGCCTTCAACACACAGAATGGGCAAAAATCGTGGGAAGTCAACTACACGAGCGAAATGACCCGCGTGCAGACGGCCACCAACCCGCCCGTCACCCTGACGACGATCACACCCGCGCCCACCGCAGCGGTGTCAACCGCCGCACCCACCGCAGCGGTATCGCCAGCCAGCACTGCCACGTCTCAGCAATAAACAGTAGGGTTCGCCCAGGAAAGTGATATTCGATGGATTTTCTGACTAACCCCTTCACGACAGCGCTCTTGTTCCTGTACCAGTTCCTGGGACAGAACATCGTGCTGACTATCGTCGTGTTTACGGTGTTGATCCGCCTGGCGACGTACCCGCTGACCTACCAGCAGATCAAGTCCAGCAAGGCCATGCAGGAATTGCAGCCGAAGCTGAAGAAGCTCCAGGAAAAGCACAAGGGTGACCGCGAAAAGATGGCCCAGGCCCAGATGGAGCTTTACCGGGAACATGGTGTGAACCCGCTGGCGGGCTGCCTGCCGCTGCTCATCCAACTGCCCATCCTGCTGGGTCTGTATGGCGCGATCAGCCGTTCGCTGGCAGCGACGCCGTTGCAACTGCTCGACCTGCATCACCGCATCCTGATTCCGGGCCTGTCGCACCTGGTGCCCCTGCAAAACCAGTTCCTGTGGCTGAACCTGGCCGCGCCCGATCCGTACCTGGTGCTGCCGATCCTGGTCGTCGCCACGACCTGGTTGCAGCAGAAGCTCATGACGCCAACGCCTACTGGCAGCGCCGACCCGAAGGACCCGTCGGCAGCAATGGCCCGCAACATGACGGTCATGATGCCGCTCATGATCGGTATCTTTTCGCTACAGTTTGCCTCCGGGCTGTCCATATACTGGGTCGTCTCAAACCTGGCCGGTATCCTCCAATACGCGATGCTTGGTAAAATAGACTTCCGAACCTTGCTGCCCGGACGTTCCGGCGCGCCGACCCTGGTCGTCGAGGAAGTGGACGATACACCGAAGACGAAAGCGCTGCCCGAACGCAGCGACAACGGCACGCAGCAGAAGCTGAGAGCACAGCAGGCCAAGAAGCGAAAGCCCGGCCCTTCGAAGACAAAAGCCAGCAAGGCGAAATAAACAGCCTGCCACCTCAAACCCGACCCTCCCCTGTAGAGCGGAGAAGCGGGCGCTAATATTGAAGACGATGTGGGTGGTCAGGGACAGGGGGCCAACAATTGCGTAAATCCGCTCCTCACTAAGCGAGGACTTTATGAGCGAATCCAGATCGATTGAAGCCAGCGGCCCCGACATTGAATCGGCAATCAGCAAAGGAATTGCCGAACTCGGTGTGTCGCGCGATGAAGTCATGATCGAGGTGCTGGAGGAGCCGGGTCGTCGGCTCTTGGGTCTGGGAGCCAAACAGGCCAAAGTGCGTGTAACGGTCATCAAAGCACCTGCAACGCCCGCCCCACCCCCGGCAGTGACCCCTCCGCCCGCCAGCGCCGCCCGGACGGAAGCGCCGAGGCCGCCCGCCAGGCCCATGGAAGCGCCGGTAGCCCCAGCCGCTAAACCAACCCAAGCGCCGGCTCCGGCCAGCGAGTTTGAGGAGGACGAGGACTGGGCAGAAGAGGAATCGGTGACGGCGGAAGACCTGGCCGAAGATGCCACTGTCGGGGCCGAGACGCTCCGTGAATTACTCCATCACATGGACATCAACGCCAAAGTAGTCGTCCGCCCGGCAAAGAGCGAAAGCGACGAAGCACAGCACTGGACGCTCGAAATCCAGGGGCGTGACCTGGGCGCGCTGATCGGACGGCGCGGCGAAACGCTGGCAGCCCTGCAATACATCACCCGCCTGATCGCCAGCCGTGACCTGGAACGTCGTGCTAATATCGTCATCGACGTAGAGGGATACAAATCACGCCGAGAAACGATGCTCCGGCGGCTTGCCAAGCGCATGGCCGAGCAGGCCATTCAGCGCGGGCGGACGGTCTCATTGGAGCCGATGCCCCCGCACGAGCGACGTATCATCCATCTGGCGCTGCGCGATAACCCTAACGTAACCACCGAAAGCGTCGGGGAAGGTGATCATCGCAAAGTGACGATTATTCCGCGCCGCAGCAAATAGCTCCACCACGTAAGAACAAGACCTTGATCACTATCAGAAATTCGCTCACCGCCGCCGCGACAGCCACCCTGCGTCGCGGCCTCTCTGATCGGCCAGAAACATGACTCCAAGCCCCGATTATCTGTTGATCGGCCATGTGGCTCACGACGAGACGCCGCAAGGCCCAAAACTGGGCGGCACGGTGTCCTACGCAGGTTGTGCCGCCCATGCCCTGGGGGTGCAGGTCGCCATCGTGACCAGCGCTGCCCAGGATGAAATCGTCCTCAAGGCTTTTCCGCCTGGCATTGATTTACACGTGATTGAAGCGCCGGAAAGCACCATCTTTGTGAACATCTACGAGGGCGATAAGCGCCGCCAGATCGTGCGCGGGCACGCGCAACCGCTCTCGCTGTCGGACGTCCCCGAAGCGTGGCGCAGTGCTCCCATCGTCCACTTGGGGCCGCTCGACGACGAGGTGGACCCGGCCCTGGCGCGCGCCTTCCCGCACTCGCTGGTCGCCGCTGGCCCGCAGGGCTGGATGCGCACCTGGGATGCCGAAGGAACCGTCTTCCCCAAACAGTGGGAACACGCCGACGCCTTGCTGCCCATCCTGGACGTGACCGTTTTCAGTGAAGAGGACATTCACCGCGATAAGGCGCTTGAGGCGCATTACGCCAGCCTGGCCTCTCTACTGATCGTGACCCGCGCCGCCAATGGCTGCACCGTCTACCAGCGCGGTCAGGAACCCATGCACATCCCTGCGCCAGCCGTCCCTGTCGTGGATGCGACGGGGGCGGGCGACATCTTCACCGGCATCTTCCTGGTCATCTACTGGCGCACTCGTGACGTGCGGCGCGCTGCGGAAGCGGCTACACAGCTTGCGTCACTGTCCGTGACCCGCGCCGGCATGAGTGGCATCCCGACGCCTGATGAAATCCGCCAGGTCATCGGGTGACTCAGGGTATTGTCGGGTGGGTTGCCAGGCGGATCGATCTGTTGCAGCCTTTGGTGCGTTGGCACAGTGTCTGGTACCAAAGCGAGTTGACACGCAAGCCGCAGCGCCTATACTTGGTTTCTGAGCAGCATTGGTAAACGAGATTGGGGCCATCGAGAGCACATCGTTCCGCTGAAAGGGCAGCAGCACGTGGAACAACAAGCACAAGCTACGAGTTTGCGTGATATCCTCCGGCAACCGGAAACGATAGAAGAACTGGGCGTTCCACCCGGTATTGTCCACGACCTGATGATGCGCTTGCTCTTCACCGAAGGTGACGTAAGCCTGCGCCGCTTTTCGGATGTGCTGAAAATCAGCGCCAAAATCCTGGACACTATCATGTTGCGCTGGCAGCAGGAGCACCTGGTCGAGATTTCAAAAGCAGGCAACATCGGACGGGCCAGCTACATTTACAGCCTGACGGAGGCAGGGGCCGCGCGCGCCCGGGACGCGCTGGAACGCAGCCAGTACATCGGCGCCGTGCCGATCCCTATCGAAGTCTACAACCAGGCGATTGTGTTGCAGAGCCAGGAACGGGCGCGCATCCCCCCGGAAATGGTGCAGCAGTCGCTCAACCAGTTGATCCTGCCGGAGGGATTTCATCGCCGCATCGGCCCAGCCCTCAACCTCGGTTCGTCGTTGTTCCTGTATGGCCCGCCTGGGAACGGCAAAACGACGGTAGCGCAGGCCATTGCCGGGCTGATTGCAGGCTCAGACCCGATCTGGTTGCCCTACACGGTCACAACAGGCGGCCAGCTTATCGGCATCCACGACCCGCTGGTTCACCACCCGATCCAGCTTGATCGCAACCAACTTGAGCAGCTTGGCGAGTATGACCGGCGCTGGGGGCTGTTCACCCGCCCGGCGGTAATGGTCGGCGGCGAATTGACGATGGAAGCGCTTGACCTGCGCTTCGATGAGACGACCAAGTTTTATGAGGGGCCGCTGCAACTCAAGGCCAACGGCGGCATGTTCCTGATCGACGACTTTGGCCGCCAGCAGATGCGCCCGACGGAACTGCTCAACCGGTGGATCGTGCCGCTCGAATCGGGGTTCGACTTTTTGCGTCTGCGTACCGGGCAGACTATGCAAGTGCCTTTCCGCCAGTTGATCGTGTTCAGCACAAACCTTGACCCCAACGAACTGGTGGACGCCGCATTCCTGCGCCGTATCCAGATGAAGGTCAACGTCGAAAGCCCGGATGAGCGCATGTTCTTTCAGATTTTCGCCACGATGTGCCAGCGCTTGAAAGTGCCGCTTGACAAGGACTCGTTCCTGCACCTGCTGCAAGAGTGGTATCGCAAACCCAGGCGGGTTTTCCAGGCCGTTCACCCGCGCGACATCCTGAAGATCGTGATCTCGCTGTGCGAGTATGAAGGAAAGCCCGTCGCCCTCACGCCGCAGTTGATCGACGAGGCGTGCCGGGCCTATTTCGTCGATAGCAATTAGGTCTGCTGCATCCTGTAGCACAGGTCTCGCTCTCGACAGCAGTGCGCTTCATTCCGATCCTCACAGGCGCAGCCCTGGCAATGAGCAGCCCCTGCTGCGTCAGGGCCGCCCGCTCCATCCCAACTTACAATGACAGGTGACTCACCCTCCGCTTGGGCGCTGCAAAGGTTGCATGGATGGGTCACGTCCATGCCGGGTCAGGCGGCCCGGTTGCTATACTCTACAGCCAGAAATGCCGCACGGGGTTTGCACAGGGGAAGGGTAAATCGCTTATGGCTTACGAAAATATCCTGGTGGAACGGTTGGAAGGTCGGGTCGGGCTGGTGCGACTCAACCGCCCGAAGGCCCTGAATGCGCTCAACGCCCAACTGATGAGGGAATTGGCTGACGCGCTGCACGAACTGGATCGGGACGATGCCATTGGCTGTCTGGTTCTGACAGGCAACGATAGAGCCTTTGCGGCGGGTGCGGACATCAAAGAAATGGCCGAGGCCAGCGCCATCGACATGCTCAACCGCGATAACATCGCCCAATGGGATCGACTGGCGGCGCTCCGCAAACCGTTGATTGCGGCGGTATCCGGCTGGTGTCTGGGCGGCGGCCTGGAATTAGCGATGATTTGCGACATGATCGTGGCCTCGGAAAGCGCCAGATTCGGCCAGCCAGAGATCACGATTGGGATCATGCCGGGTGCGGGCGGTACGCAGCGCCTGACGCGCGCAGTGGGCAAGGCCATTGCAATGGAAATGATCCTGAACAACCGCAACCTGAGCGCCGACGAAGCAGCGCGTTTCGGGCTGGTGAACCGGGTCGTCCCGCCCGAAATTTATCTGGACGAGACGCTCAAACTGGCCCGCGAGATCGCCAGCCGCGCGCCCATTGCGGTGCGACTTGCCAAAGAAGCCATTAACAAAGCCTTTGAAAACACATTGGCCGAAGGGATTGCGACTGAACGCCGCAACTTCTATTTTCTGTTTGCCACCGAAGACCAGAAGGAAGGCATGGCGGCATTCATCGCCAAGCGCGACCCGCAGTGGAAAGGCAGGTAGCGTTCTGTCGGTCAGCATTTGCCCACCGATTCGACAATTCGACAGCGGGCAGCGCGGATGCAGCTTCCTTTGTACCCGGTTTGGACTCTGACTGCACCGACTGCATAAATAGCTGATTTATCCGGGGTTTGTTAAGTGTGTATAATGGATAGAGTAGTGATGACGAACATACAGCCATGAAGTAACCGAGGCCACGTCAATGAGTACGACTTCCTCCCGAAAATCCCAGGAAGCAGCGGGCCGCCAGGATTCCTCGCAGGAGGACTTGCGCTGCCCGGTCTGCTGGCAGCCTTATAAGGTGGAACAGTTCATCTGCCTGAGTTGTGGGGCAACTCTGCCGCGTGGCAAGGGTACGCGCCCGGTCAACACCGACGACGTGTTGCCTGAGCCTAGCCAGCCCCCTGGCGCAACACTCGTACCCGGCAAAGACGGCATTACCTTTGAAATTGGAAGCCATTGGCTGCCGATCCCGGCGGGTGAGCGGGTTATTGTCGGGCGCAAAACGGACGATCCAGAGGAGTTGCACCCACCCGACATCGACCTAAGCCCTTTTGGAGCCGATGAGAAAGGCGTCTCACGCCGTCATCTCCAGATCAGCTACAAAGGCGATTTAATTGTCGTCACCGATCTCGGCAGTAAGAACGGTACGTGGCTCAACGACCAACGTTTACTTCCCCGAATCGGAAAGCCGCTGCACGATGGTGATCACCTGCGGCTAGGATTACTCCAGGTCAACGTCCGGTTCTGCTGATAGCGGCAGGCCATCCAGCAGGCAAAGCCCCACGGTGGCCTTTGCCGCCTCGAAGATTCGCCCTCTGCGTGGCAGGCCAGTCATGCTGCCAGAAGTGACCGCCGTAACAACCCCGCCGTAACAACCCCGGAGTTCAATCTTGTGCCTCGGCAGTTCGGATGGCGCGGCGCTTCAGTCGTGCCTTACGTCTGGAAGCCGTGCGCATCTGCCGTGAGGAACGATCCGACGACCAGGGTGCGTAGGGAGCCATCGTCAGCGCTGCCAGTTCCAGGAGCACCGTGTCGTAGTTCACGCGCCAGCCGGAGAAATCGCGCCACGCCTGGTCGCGGTCTGCTTTGAGCGGAACGCCTTGTGTGGCAAGCTGTTCGCAGACTGCGTCGAACTCGTCTCGCCGGATACTGATCGGATCGTCGGGCCGGGGCGCGGGGTCGTAAGGCAGGCGGAAATAATCGGCGATGTGGCGCAGCGCCAGGTATCCTGCTCGAATACACAGTGCCGCCTGAGCGTCCCGAGGCAAATCCAGCGTCGAAATCGTCAGAGCCGCCGCATCCAGAACCGCGCCTGCCGCCGTCACCCAGGAACGATGGCCCTGCGGTGAGCGGAAGAAGGTCAATACCGCGAGTGACGTGTGGCTTTCCTCAATGTCGGCGAACCAGCTTTCCCAGGCAGCCCATGTCTCGTGCAGGCGGTCCCAGCCACCAATGCGCCCGAATCGAGCCAGCATCTCGACGGCAGAAGGCGGCGAGCCAGCGCGCACTTCCAGCAGGGTAACGGCGGCTTCGCGGCGCGCAAAGGCGGTGTAAATGGTGGGTAGGTAGGCGATCAACAGCGCGATCATGATCAATCCGATGGTCGCTTCAGAAAAGGCGAGCACGGCTGTCGCCACATCGCCTGGCGGCTGCGTGCCCAGCGTTAGCAGCGCCGATCCGCTCAGTGCAAAGGCCGTTCTGACCGTACCTGCGCCGACGGCCCAGTACATCAACATGTAGCCGAGCAGAATTGCGGTCAGCCAGACGGGTAAGAGCGCCATCAGGCTCAACGGGGCGTAAAGGGCCATGATCTGGTCACGTTCTTCGTAGGACTGTACGTGCTTCAGACGCAGGTTAAATAGACGGAACAGAATAACCCGAAAGACAATCCACACGATGACGTCCGGCGCGGCGCGTGGCAGGACGAACGTGCGCACCGCCGAAGCCAGTGTGGCCGCGACAATGACAAGGCCCATCGCAAATGTCAGAAGCTGTGCGACAATCATAGGCGGCGTAATTTCCTCAGTGCGGTCAGTCTTGGCATATTATCGGAAAGTTGAAAAGGGCCGCCAACGTGAGTTACGATCTTATTCGGAGTAGAAGCAGATGCAGGCAGAATGATGGCAGAGAACGGATGGGGATTGAGCCGCGCGTTAGCGGCAGTCACAAGCCGCCTGCGTGGGCGCGAGTCGCTGCCGGTGCGCCAGGCTGCGCCGCTGCGCGCCTACGTCGCCCGCAAGCGCAGCCTGCCCGACACCTTCACCGAGCGCGATTGGCAGCGGGCACTGGAATATTGGGACTACAAGTGCGCGGTCTGTGGCCGGCCCCGCGGCCTGTGGCATACCCTGGCTGCCGATCACTGGATACCATTGACGGCGCCCGATTGCCCTGGAACCGTCCCCACCAACATTGTTCCGCTCTGTCATGGCGAAGGGGGCTGCAACAACACCAAGCGCGCGAAAATGCCCACCGAGTGGCTGATTGCCAAGCTCGGCGAGCGCGCAGCTTTCTATAAACAGTTGGAAATCGACGCCTATTTTCTGTGGGTCAAAGATCAGCTCACCGAGCGGCTCGGCTGTTGGAACTGTGGCGAACCCGTGCTCTTCTCCGAAGAAGACAACGTCTGGTTGTGTACATACTGTAATGCTGAATGGACAACCGACGAAGCGCGCCGCTTTCAACGCTGCCCGCGCTGCCAGTGCTGGATGATCGAGATCGATGGTTTCTGCACTTGCCCACGCTGCCGGATCGACTGGGCCGTTGCCACGCTCCCGCCGCCTGAGCGCTGCCCCGGCTGTGGCGATGGGCTGCTCGAATGGGAGTACGAGGCGGAAGGCCCCGCCTGTGGCTGGTGGCGCTGCACGGCCTGTGGTGGTGAATGGGTGTTCGAGTGGGAATGAGCCTCGCTCCTCACCGCTATCCAGCGCAGTGGATGAGGGCACTTGGCCTGTCGGTTCTCCCTCTGTGCAGCGGAGGGGGAGTCAGGGGATGAGGTAATTCCCTCATGCCTCCAATCACACTGCTGTACACAGCAGCGCTTGAGGGGCGATTGGCGCTGCTGCCAACGCTGTTCACGCGCATCCGGCAGGAGCGGGCAGCGGCAGCAGGCATCGTACTGCTGGCCGATCTGGGTCGCTCGTGTGCACCGGGTGAGTGGTTGTGCGACGCTACCGATGGACGCGGGATGCTGGTGGCGATGGATGCGATGGGCTACGATGCGTTTCATATTGGCGCGCAGGATATGTTGTACACGCGCCCGGCTACCGTTCAACACCTGCGCGAAGTGATTCAGACCGGAATCGCCGCAGGCCCCTGGTGCGCCGTCGTCCAGCGTTCGGACATGCGTTTTGCCTTTGCGGCTAATCAATCGGCAGTGCGTGTACAGCCCGACCTGGCGGTTATTCTGCGGTTGAGCGATACACCCGTCGCCTCGGCCTCGTGGCAGGCTGGTCGCCGTTTTGTCTTCTTTGACCCAGGGTGGACTGCCGCCACACCGTTGCTTGGGCGACTCGACATGGCACTGACACCCACACCGCCGTATATTGAAATTGTGGCTCAAACCCAACTTGAACTCCCGCCCGATCTACTCCCCGACCCGACGATTGTGGGAGTGACCGAGTTTGTGGAGAGCGAAGCGCGTTACGCCGAACGGAAACGAGGTCCCGGTGATCCATCAGGCTGAACTGATCGCGAAGCTAGACACCTTCTTCAGCGTATCCGCGTTCGATGAGAGCGGCGATGTTCAGTATTTCCCGCCGGGCTACGCATCCATTTTTGAGCAGTTTGCTGCGCCCGGCTTCTTGCAGGGATCGTGGAACGGCCTGATGCTCGACAACACGCCCACGATTGATCGCGTCTATCTCATCGTCTTTCCGGCCCAGGATGTGCTGGATACGATCATTGCCCGCGAGGTTGAACGCGGTGCGCCCGGCGCGCTGATTTTCAGCCATCACATGGCCGATTACCAGGAAAGCGGCCCTGGCTTTGCCTACATTACTGAGGAACAGCTTGACGAACTGCGCGAGCACGCCATCAGCTACTATCACTGCCACGCACCACTGGACTGCCATCCTGAGATCTCTACCTCAACGGCGCTGGCCGCTGCGCTCAAAGTCCGGGAACCGCAGCGCTTTGGCCCTTACCTGGGCGGGCTGGCCGGTGTGTATGGCAAAGTCGGGCCAATCGGCTTTCACGAGTTTGCGACCAGAGTAGCTGCTGCCACCCATCTGCCCTATTTGCGTTACAGCGCGATTCGCAACAATGGCTGCCCGGTACAGCAGGTTGGCATCGTCACAGGTCGGGGCGGGGAGCCGGAGTTCATTCGTGCGGCCCTCGACGCAGGCTGTGATACGTTCGTAACCGGAGAGTGGTGGCTGTTTGGCCCCGGCGATACCCGGATGCGCCACCGCGAACAGATGCACGATTTCCTGGTCAGTGCCGACATCAACCTGATCGGAACATCGCACTATGCCAGCGAAGCCGTTGTGATGCGTGATCTGATGCCCGGCTGGTTCAATGAGAATGCCCCCGGTGTGGAACCGATCTTCGTGCCGCAAAACGATCCCTGGCGCTGAGGAGACAATAATTATCTTATAGTAGCTATGCGCTCATTAGCCTCTTCCTCGGATTTACCGCCGCGTTTGTCGCTTAGTCTCGTGGTCGCTGTGCTTCTTGGCACACTGATCCTTTGCACATATGACATGCGCCATACACCGCCCGGCGTGGCGTCCGATGCGCTACAAGATGTAGGCGATGGGTTCCGTATCAGTCGGGGCATCCCCTTCCCGGCAGATTTCACGGATCGGCCCGAAATGCCGTATCGCTTTTGGATCGCGGCCTGGCTCTTGCTGCTTGGCCCGCACATCTTTGCTGCTCAGGTAAGCCAGACGTTCGTCGCGCTGCTCACCATCGCGCTCACTTATCGAGCCGGTCTGAGCGTGCTCGCCGGGTGGCGGTGGCAACGGCTCGGTTCGCTGGTCGCGGCAGGCGCGATGGCCGCCATTCCTCCCTATCTATTCATCGTTCGCTCCCCGTACCGAGCGATTCTGGTTCCACCTGTTGTGCTGCTCGTTGTTATCACGCTCCTGCGCGCCTATCGCAGGGGACAGCATCGGCATTGGGCAACGACGGGCTTTTGGGCAAGCTGTGGCCTGCAAACCTATCTGGCCGGAATTGCTGTTCCCATCTGGACGGCGACGGTTGTCGGCTTCATGCTGATCATCCCGGCTCGTGCGAAGCGGATTCGCTGGTCACAGGCACTTTGCTTTGGCCTGGGGGCGTTGCCCCTGGCTGCGTTGTGGCTGGCCCTGGCGCTGCTTGTGCCAGGCCTATTCATGCGTGTGGACCAGGTGCGTACAGGTGTAGAGCTAACACCGCAGTTCATCTTGAAGGGCCTGGACGGGTCGATCCGCGCGTTTTTCTTGCAGGGTCATTCGCTGCCGACCTTCAATACGCCCGACGCCCCCTTTGTCAATCCGGTGCTGGCCGTCCTGGTGATTCTCGGCGCAGGGTTGGCGCTCTGGCATTGGCGACAGGCAAAGGGGCTGCTTCTGCTGGGCGGGCTGGCTATCCTGAATATGCCGAGCGTGGTTTCGCCCGACCCAACGTACCCGCAGCGTCGTGTCGGCACGATGCCTATCCTGGCGTTGCTGGCTGGTTGGGGAGCGGTAGGTCTGGCGGTGCAGCTTACAGCCCGGCGTTTTTCGCTTTCGCCACGTGCGGCCCAGACCAGCCTGGCACTCGGTGCAGTGGTATTGCTAACTGTCTCGCTTGTCACAACGCATGGGGCATACCAAAGCCTGTTCACCAATCCAGCCCGCTACGATCCACCGCGCGGCTTCACCAGTATTCCGCACAATTACAGTATGGCCTTCGAAGAATCGATGCAACTGCTGGCAAAAGTGGATCAGCCTACCTACGTCCCGATGTGGATGCTGGACAATGCAGCGGCCATGTTTTTCTTGCAGCGCGAGGCGTTCCCCAACGTGACGACGTGGGCACGCTTCGGCCTCAGGGAATTGCCAGAAGGACAGTTTTTCTTCCCCGTCTACTGGTATTATCACATGCAGGCTGAGGATCACAGCACAGCTCGTGTGCTGCTGCTGCCGCACGAGAAGACTATCGTTCTGCTGCCCGGTTCAGGACTCCCGGCCTCGATTGCTGGGCCGCCGCCTCAGCATGGCGATCCCGGCACAAGCGAGATCGTCAACGCGCGTGGTTGGACGATTGTTCGTACCCGTCCTGTCCCCCGCGCCGAGTTCACGCCCCGCTGGCCTCCACATCTGGCCGATGGCGAAACTGCGCCAGAGATAAGTCAGGGTTTACGCCTGCTAACCCGTGAACCAGTCGGGCCTATCCAGCCGGGCAAACCCGTAACGGTGCTGCTTGAATGGCTGGTCACTGCCCCACAGCCTGCCGATCTCTTCAGTGTCGTGCAGATCGTCAATCAGGATTTCGTGCCGCTGCCTGGCGGCAGCGACCATCACATTCTGTTCTATCTATACCCGTCGGTGCGCTGGCAACCTGGTGATATTATCCCCGATTGGCACGTCGTCAGCCTGCCCGACCCTATCCCCGACGGGATATACCGTTGGGGGGCAGGCGCATACGTACCACCTGCACGGCAGCGGTTACCCGTCTTACCGCCTCCAGGAGTGGACGCAGGGCCTCAATTGTCTGATTTGTGGTTGTGGGATACGATCCGCGTCCCAGCACCAACGTTGAACGCTGCACTGCCCGGCACAGCGACGCCCATAAATGCCCGGATCGGCCATCAAATCGGGCTGGAAGGTTATCGATTGTCGAAAGACCTGCAGGCGTGGAAAGTCACGCTCTACTGGCGAGCAATCGAGCATCCATCAGCCGATCTGATCGTCTTTGTTCATGCGCAGCACGGTGATGCCCTGATCGCGCAACGCGACGAGAAGCCACTTGGCGGGCGACTGCCAACCTGGGCCTGGTTACCTGGGGAATTAGTAACCACGACCTTTACGCTGGAATTGCCCCCTGGTAAGCCAGAACCGAACGCGCTGTATGTGGGGATGTACAGCTATCCATCATTAGCGCGGTTGCCTGTGATGCAGAATGGTGCGACGCAGCGGGATAGCCGGGTTCTTTTGTGGTCAAACTAGAGAGGATATAGATAGGCCGCACGATCATGTATTACCTGAAACCCGCGCGAATGCTGGCGATACTGTTCTGGCTTTCATTCTGGGTAGCGAATCCTGTCGTGGCGCGTGCCCTGGATAGCGGTTGGGATCACAAGCCGCGCGTGCTTCATGTTCCGATCCTGATGTACCACTACGTCAGCCAGCCGCCAGCAGACGCCGACAAGGTGCTGAAGGACCTGGCCGTGCTCCCCGAAAACTTTGAAAAACAGGTGAACTGGCTCAAAGAACAGGGCTACAAGACCATTTCCCCTGACGATCTGATCGCAGCGCTCTGGCAGGGTAAGTCGCTACCTCCCAAGCCCATCTTGCTAACCTTTGACGATGGCTACTGGGATGCCTACGCCATCGTATACCCCATTCTGAAGGCTGCCGGGTATACAGGAACATTCTTTGTGGTGACGGATTGGGTCGATGAGGCCAGGAAGGGTTACTTAAACTGGGACATGGCGCGTGAAATGGTGCAGGGCGGCATGTCTATCGAAAGCCACAGCCGCACGCACCGCGACTTCCGCAACCGAGATCACGCCTGGTACGTCGAGCAGATCAACGGATCAATCAAAGCCATTGAGACGCATACGGGCGTCAGACCGCGCTACTTCTGTTACCCGTTCGGCGGCTACGATGACGTGGCGATCCGTGAACTACGCGCAGCGGGCATTGTGGCAGCCTTCACGGAGAACGATAGCCGCTACGAATATGCCGCGAACACGATGCGCCTGCCCCGCATCCGCATTCGCGGCGCGATGACACTGACACAGTTCGCCGCCGCAGTGAAGGATGAAGGCTGAACGGGTTACCCGGCCCCGCCGCTATCGGTGCTCTTGTGGAGCCTGGCAAAGCGTGGCATGATGGTGAGCAAATCAACGAACTTTTCTGGCTGAGAGGCATCCGTGAAACGAGTTCTGTCATTATCCTGCATTGTGTCCGCGCTCTTGCTGTCTGCTTGCAGTTTCGGCGGAGCCACCGAACCGCCCCCGACTCCTTCTGCCGTGCCGGTGACGCCGACCAACAGGCCCACCGCCACGCCGCCAGCGCCCTCGCCTGACACGGCGGCTGCCACCCAGGCCGCCAATGCCGGCGGCTGCAAGCCGGGGACAGGGCAGGTCGTGACAACCGCTTCTGAATTGAAATACACGGATCTGCTGATCTGTGATGGGGTGGAAGCCAGGCCCGGCATGACTGTTGCGGTGAATTACGTCGGGATGCTGAAGGATGGCGGCGTTCAGTTCGATAGTTCCTACGACAGGAGCCAACCCAAGCAATTCATTCTGGGCCGGGGTCAGGTCATCCAGGGGTGGGACGAGGGCATCGTCGGGATGAGAGTCGGCAGCAAGCGTCGTTTGATCATCCCGCCGAGCCTGGGTTACGGCAACACTTACATCAAAGGAATCCCGCCTGGCTCAACCCTGGTGTTTGAGGTTGAGCTAGTCAGCGCCAAGTGAAGTGAATACTGGCTGGCTTCGCCTCGCTTGAGGGAACGGCTTCATTACGAGGCAGAGAAGGAGCCAGGAGTCAGGCTACGGAGTTCTCTAATATCTGAAAAGCGTCTTGATCGGCTGGCCTGTCTTTGAATTGGCAAAGGCCCTCTCGATCTCTTGAATGGGAAACTCGACGGACACAAACTCCTTGTAGCTGAGTTTTCCGGCGGTGATCCATTCGATGAGGGGTTCCTGCGCGGCCCGCTCGCGTGAGCGCGTCGGCCACTGGTGGATCAGCAGGTTGAAGTTGTAAGGGCCTTCGGCCTTATCGACCCGGATCGAGGGTGTATCGATCACCCCATAGACGCAGACCGAGCCGCCCATCTTGACCAGTGGTAGGGCGCTGTTGATGATCGTTTCCTTGCCGACGGCATCTATCACGGCATCGAAGGAGCGCTTGCGCTGGCCGAGGAACTGGCGCAATTCGGGCGTGTCCGGCTCAAAAGCGGCGGTTGCGCCCATCTCCACCGCCTTTTGACGCTTGTTTGGAAAGTGATCCACGCTGTATATTTCGTTCAGACCAAGCAGGCGCGCAAACTTGACGAAGCTCAGGCCGACGGGGCCAGCGCCGTAGACGAGAATGTTATCCCCTTTTTTCAGATTGAAGTCGTCAAAAGCGCTGTAGACCTCGCGCCAGGTGCAGAGCATGACTGCATCCTCGACGGCGATAGAGCGCGGCACGGTGCGCATGATCTCGTAGACCTCAAACCAGCCGTGCTCTGGTGTGGCAACGCCGTCTTCGATCATGGCCTGGTGATCGCCGGCCAGCGTGTATTGCGAGAAGCCGCCCCACCCGCTGCTGTAAGTGGAATCAGTGGTGTGGAGCAGCAGCCCGCCCACCACCCGATCCCCGACTCTGAAATTGCGTACCTTCTCGCCCACCGCATCGACAATGCCGACTGTTTCGTGGCCCAGCAGCAACGGATATCGCTCGACGCCGGGGAAATGGCCCTCGATCAGCTTTCTATCGGTCATGTTGCACAGGCACGCGACCTCGGTTCTGATCCGCGCCTCATAGGGGCCTGGGGTGGGGTCTGGAACCTCGACAATCTCCAAGTGGTTGGGTTCGGTCACAGCCACAGCAAGCATCGGCTATTCTCCCTTTACCAGGCGGCGTACCCGCCATCGACAATCAGATCGACTCCTGCTTATAGGCCCAGGTAGTCCATCGACGCTATCTCTAACCAAACTTTGCCCTAATCCGGATTCTCTGCCAGTCCATTATTGAGCAATTCGGTTCAGGTAATGAATTCAAAGCTACCGATCTGTTATCCTGTTATCCTGTAATAACAGGATATAATGAAAGCGCCGAGGATGTCAAGCAAGATACGGCGCTCTGCCATGCGAGTTTAATGGTGTGAAGCTGTCTGCATTCCAGCAAAGATCGGCTTGAGGGCCGGATACGCGGCCCGGAAAAGCCCATACTGCCGCTCATAATGTGCTCGCTGCGTCTCGCCAGGCTGTAACGAGGCCGCCACCGGGAAAAAGCCGGGCGGCGCGTAATCTGCTACCCGTGCGGAGGCCACCTGCGCGGCCAACACCGCGCCGCGCACGCCCACGTGTTCCGCGTCTTCGGCGACGGCAATCGACGTGAGTGTGACGTCGGCAAACAACTGACACCAGCCGCTTGAGCGCGTGCCGCCACCCGTCAGCGTCAGGCGGGCAACCGGTTCCTCGACCAGCGTTTCCAGGGCGTGCCGATAGGCGTAGATCACGCCTTCCAATACCGCGCGGCACAGGTCGGCGCGGCTATGGCGCGCGTTCAGGCCGATAAAGGCCGCGCGCGCCAGCGGATCGCTGAAAGGTGAACGTTCGCCGTTGAGATAGGGCAGGTAGATCAACGAAGTTGGCTCCCGGCTGAGTGCCTCGTCGATCAGGCTGGTGAGGTCGTCAGCGCCAAAGAGTTCATACACCCAATCCAGGTTGCCTCCGGCGGTGAGGAGCGGCGCAACGGTGATGTACCGGGCCGGGTGCGGATGGGCCAGGGTGAAAACGCCCGTCGCCGGGTCGGCCTGCCGCGTTGAGGTGAAGGCCACCCAACCGCTCGTTCCCAGGTAGGCGTAGACGTTGCCCGGCTCGCCGCTGCCGACGCCCAACGTCGTCGCGCCCGCGTCGCCCGGCCCGTGATAAACCGGAATGCCTTCTCGCAGGCCAAGCTGTGCCGCGCACTCCGGCCTGAGCGTTCCGACCAATGAGCCGCCCGCTCTGACCGGAGGCAACTGTGGGTAGATGTGCTCAAGGCCGAGTGTGGACAACAGATCGCGCCCCAGCCAGGCACGGGTATTGATGTCAAGCAATCCCGTCGTGGAGGCGGTGGTCGTGTCGGCAACGGGTATTCCAGTCAGCTTGTGTGCCACGAAATCGGCAGCGCCGACCAGCAGATGCGCACTGTGGGCCAGCGCTTGCGGCTCGTGGCGCGACAGCCACAGCAGCTTGGCGAGCAAACTGGACGCGCCCTGCTCGTTGCCCGTAAGCTGCCGCAGCCGATCCGCGCCAATTCGCGCATTGATCTCATTGGCTTCGTCGCGCGCCCGTGTGTCGCTGTACAGGACCACCGGATGGGTTGGCTCGCCCTGCGCATTGACCAGGATCAGGTCTTGCATCTGCCCGGTGAGCGCGATGGCCTCCGCTTCGGCAGCGTTCAGTTCCTGCGCGGCCTCGAGCACCGCTTCCCACCAGTGTTCGGCCAGTTGCTCCACCACACCCCCTTCGGCGGAAAGGGTGTGGTGGGATCGGTAGGCGCTGCGCAGGGTTCGACCATCCGGGCCGATCAGCGCCGCCTTTGTGCCCGTCGTGCCAATGTCGAAGGCCAGCCACGTGTCTGTCATTTGTTTTCCATCCCAGAATGTCGTAACTCCTCACGCGGATCGGCGCGACAGGCTGCTCAACGTCACCGCCAGCACAATGATACCGCCTGTAAGAATCTGCTGGATGTAGCTGTCGATCTGCATCTGGGTCAGCCCGTTGTTCAGTACGCCCAGAATCAGCACGCCAAGCAGCGTTCCCAGGACATGCGGTTCGCCTTCCTCGCTCATGGTCATGCCCAGGAAGACAGCAGCGATAGCGTTCAACATCAGCCCATCGCCCTGAGTAGGGTTTGCGGAGGCCAGGCGGCTAACCAGCATCAACCCGGCCAGCGCCGCCCCGAACCCGGTAGCCACGAAAGCGCACAGTCGCAGCAGGCGCACCCGGACTCCGCCCAGGCGGGCCGCTTCCCGGTTGCCGCCGATGGCGTACAGCCGCCGCCCAAAGACGGTTTGTTCCAGCACGACCCACACCGCAAACAACACGATCAGCGCCAGGATCGTCAGGCTGGGGATGACCACCTCCTGGTCGCCGATCAGGCCCAACGGGATGCCGCCGCGCGCAAAATCGCCCACCTCGGCGGGGATGGCGCGCCCGAAGATGGTTTTGCCGTTGCTGATGTACAAGGCCGCACCGCTGAACATGGTCAGCGTGCCGAGCGTCGCCACGAACGGCGAAATGCCGATATAGGACACCATCGCCCCGTTGAGCAATCCGCCGAGCATCCCGACCAGCAGCGCCGCTGCAACCCCCGCCAGGACGGGCTGCTCCGCCCGGAAGACCAGCGCCGCCACGATCCCGGCCAGGCTTGCCATCGTGCCCACGCTCAGGTCGAAGTCGCCCATGACCATTACAATCGTCATGGTGAAGGCCACCACGCCCAGGATGCTCACCTGCTGCGTGATGTTCAACCAGTTGCGGATCGTCATGAAGGTGGCAGGCTTTTGCCACCAGAAGACGGCCACCACCACCAGGAAGCCGATCAGGGTGCCGAAGCGCCGTAGCCAGCGCCCCCACTGGATAGGGCGCACTTCAGCCGTCACCACGATGCACCTCGCCGTAACACAGTGCCAGCAAGCTCTCTTCGGTCAGGCCAGCGGCGGGCACCATGTCCACCAGTTGCCCGCGCCGCATAATCAGAATCCGGTCACACAGGCCGATCAGTTCGGCCAGTTCGGACGACACCATCAGGATGCCCGTGCCCTGCGCGCTGATGCGGCGGATCAGGCCGTACAGGTCATACTTCGCGCCCACGTCCACGCCGCGCGTCGGTTCGTCCAGCAGCAGGACACGCGGATCGCGGGCCAGCGCGCGGGCAAAGACGACCTTCTGCTGGTTCCCGCCGCTCAACTCGCGCACGCTCTGGCGGTAGCCGTTCGCTCTCAGGCTAACCGCCTTGCCAAGCTGTTCGGTCACGACGCGCTCGCGGGCGTCGTCAAGGAATACACTACGTCGGTTGATCTGTGCCAGGTGCGGCAACGTGACGTTGTTGCCCACACTGCGCGACAGGATAAGCCCCTGCGAACGGCGTTCTTCCGGCACAAAGGCCAGCCCCCGGCCCCAGGCCCCGGCAGGCGCGTGATTTTTCAGAGGAACGCCTTCGAGCAAGATTTCGCCGCCGAGCACCCGATCTGCGCCCATCAGCGCCCGGATCAGTTCGGTGCAGCCGGAGCCAATCAGCCCTGCCACGCCCAGGATTTCGCCCGATCTCAACTGAAAGGTCACGTTGCGTATGGCGTCGGTTCGCAGATTGTGTACCTCAAGCAGCACCGTGTCGCCGGGCGGTGCTGCCCGTGCCGGGTAGATCTGCTGCATGGCGCGTCCGGTCATCAACTGGATCAGTTCAGCAGCAGAGGTTTCGCCGATTCCCTTCGTCGCAACCACCCGGCCATCGCGCATCACCGTCACCCGGTCTGCGATCTGGAAAATCTCGTCGATGCGGTGCGTGACGTACAGCACCGCGCAGCCACGCTCGCGCAGGCGCTGAATGACTCGAAACAGCATTGCTGCTTCCTCGCCGGTCAGGGCCGCCGTCGGCTCGTCCATGACGTAGACCGACGCACCGGCCTGCTCGCCGCCCACAAATGCGCCTGCGATCTTGACCAACATCTGATCGCCGGGACTCAAGCGCGCAATCGCCGTGCGCGGATCGAGGTGGGTGATGCCCAGTTCGGCCAGCACCGCCCGTGCATCGCGGTTGAGCCTGTTCCAGTGGACGAAGATTCCGCCCCAGCGAGGATACTGCTGGCTGAGGAAAATATTCTCGGCAACGGAGAGCTGCGGCACGACGTTCAATTCCTGGTGGATAAACCGCAGGCCAAGCGCGAACGCGGCCTGCGCGCTGTAGATCGTGACGGGCTGCCCGCGCATGGTCACGTGCATGGCGTCGGCGGGCAGAACGCCCGCCATCAGCCGGATCAAGGTGGACTTGCCCGCGCCGTTCTCACCCATCAGGGCGTGGACTTCGCCGCCGTTCAGATCGAGGGAAACGTCGATGAGCGCCGGGAGGCCGTTGTAGCTCTTACTGGCCCCGGCGATGCTCATCAAGGGCGAGGATGACATCATGGTTCACTTCATGCTTTGACGCGGTTGACCTCACCCCCTGACCCCCTCTCCAACCGGAGAGAGGAACCGGTTAGCAACATCATGAGCATTGTTTTCCCCCTCTGCGCAGCGGAGAGGGGCCGGGGATGAGGTCAGTGACTGTAGTGACTGCGCAGCCGTACTTCGACTTTGCTTACTTCTTGAGGAACTCTGCAGCGTTGGCCGCCGTGACCAGTTTGGTTGGGACGTACACCGTCTTCTGCGTGATCTTGCCCTTGCCGAGGTAGGTCTCAACCAGGCTGCCCACCGTCCGGCCAATGCCGTTGAAGTCCTGAGCAACCGACGCCTCGAAGTTGCCACCCTTCGAGATGGCATCGAGGGCCTGCGGGTTAGCGTCGATCCCGACGATCACGATGCCTTCTTTCTCTCGTCCGGCGCCTTCAATCGCCTGCAATGCGCCCAACGCGGGCTGATCCCAGGCGGCCCACACTGCGGCGATGCTGCCCGGCTTGGGGTTGGCGGCCAGCACCGCCTCCATCTTGGCGCGCGAATCGGCAATGCCGCCGTCTTTCACGTCGGGCGTGATGCGATCCAGCACCTTGATGTCCGGGTAATTGCCAAAGATCGCGTTCGCAATGACGCCGCGCTTTTGCACGGGCGGATATGGGTCGTAGACAAACATGACTACGTTGCCCTTGCCGTTAATCCGGTCAACGACATAGGTGGCTGTCTCCGCCGCCATCGCATAGCCGTTGCTGGTCACGTTGGTGACGAGCAACGGATCGCTGCCTGCATCCATGCCGAAGACCGGGATATTGGCCTTCTGCGCGGCCTGTAAACCCGCCGTGACCTGCGACGGATCAACATTGATGACGATGGCATCTACTTTCTGGTTAGCGGCATCTTCGAGCTTGCCTACTGCCGCCGCCACGTCGCCCGCCGTGTCCATGACGTTGACCGTCCAGCCTTTTTCTTTGCCGTAAGCCTGGAAGGCTTCGACCATAAACTGTGTGCCCGGCTGTGCCATGTAGGGCGTCACAACCGCGATGACGGGTGCAGCGGCCTTTGCTGGGGCAATCGACAGACCGATCCCGGCCACGAAGAGCAAGAGCAGCATTAAATATTTCAAGCGACGCATGGTAAAGATTCTCCTTGAAAGGTATTTCGGAATGGAGCCAGGGTACGCCAAGATTATCATTCCAATCCGTGCTAAACACAACGGGAATTGACCCGAAGCCACAAACCTCATGCCTGCTCCCTCGGCCCTCCTGTGGGGAGGGAGCACCAGGAGAACGCAGCGCTATCCAGTTCCCTCTGCGTCCCACAGAGGCAGGTGTTGAGGCTAATCACTCACACACCCAGGATATGCGTCACCACCGTTGCGCCGCTGCCGCCGATGTTCTGCGCCATGCCGATCCGTGCATCCTGCACCTGTGTCGCGCCCGCTTCACCGCGCAATTGCGTGGCGACTTCCGCGATCTGGTAGACACCCGTCGCGCCGACGGGATGCCCACGCGCCTTGAGTCCGCCGCGCGTGGAGATTGGCACTCGGCGATCCGGCGCGATCTCGCCATCGAGCGCCAGCCTGAACCCCTCGCCACGCGGCGCGAAACCGCTGGCTTCCAGGCTCAGAACAGCCATGATCGAGAAAGCATCGTGCAGTTCAAACACGTCAATGTCCTCCGGCCCGATGCCCGCCTGCTCATAAGCCTGCTTCGCCGAGCGTTCGACAGCGCTCATGTGCAGCACGTCAAAGCGATCATGCAGGGCCAGGCTGTCCGTCGCACACGAACTGGCGAGGATGCGCACCGGTTTTGCGCTGTAATGATCGGCCAGCCCGCTGGCGCATAGCACCAGTGCCGCCGCGCCATCACAGATCGGCGAACTGTCCATGACGTTGATCGGCGGCGCGATCATTGAGGCCCGCTGGTAACGTTCCAGTGTCACCGGCATGTGGAACATAGCGTGCGGGTTGTGCATGGCGTTCTGATGCGCATTGATGCTGAACGGCGCAAACGCATCACGCGGCGGATTGTACTCATACAGGTAACGCTGCATGAGCAAGGCATTGATCGCCACGAAGGTCGCGCCCTGATCGACTTCGTACTCGGCGTCGGCAGCCGTCGCCAGCGCGCCCGTCACCCGATCTCCGAGAGAGTCGGTCATCTTTTCGACGCCGCACACCACCACAATGTCGTGCGCGCCACTGGCGACGGCCATCAGCCCGGCCCGCACTGCTGCACCGCCCGATGCGCAGGCCGCTTCGACAGCGTAGGCTTCCATACCCCGGAAGCCGCAGAAGTCCGCGATCTGCGCGCCCAGGTGCAACTGCTGGCTGATCTGCCCGGCGATCATGTTGCCTACGTACAGCGCGCCGATGGACTTCACCCCGGCATCGTTCACAGCGGCACTGATCGCCTCGTAAGCCAGGTGTTTGACCGACTTATCCCAGTGTTCCGCAACGTCTGTCTGCCCGATCCCGATAATGCTCACTTCACGCATCAGTAGTACTCCTTGTCTGCAACTGAACGGATTTACGTGCTCCTATTGGTCGAAGGAGCGGCAAACTGGCGGCCAGCATTGCCAGCGCCGGGTATACCGGCAGCAAAAAGCGAGTCAGGCCGCCAGTCCAGGAATAATAGTAAAGGCTGAAAAAGACGAGATACAGCGCTGCCCACCCACCTAATGCCAGCGCGCCGTATTGATCGCGCTGCCACAACACATACAGTCCGCCGCTGAACACTGCGAGCAACGCAGCCAACCCACCCCAGGCCGGGATTGCGTCCTTGCCACTGAACACCTTTAAGGGGTAGCTGAGGCTGAACAGGCCGTCAGGCGGTTGCCTGTCCAGCACCTGATAGCCTGTGATCAGCGGACTGCCAAAGTAGGCAACATTGTAACCTAACTGTGGCAGCACGAAGATCAGGCAAATCGCCCCGACTGCTGTCAATGCCTGCCAGCGCCGCGCAACTGCCAGCACCAATGCCACCGCCGCGACACTCAGCAAGGCGTTGAAGCGGATCAGCAGCAGCAGCCCGCACACCACGCCAAGCGGCACCGACCAGCGCAATATCCGGTGCTGGTCAGGTGCATCCAGCACGACGAACAGCAGCCGAAACGACACCAGCGTCAGGAAGGCGGCGGGCGGATCACTGAGCATCTGCGGCCAGGGCAGGTGTACCGCCCAGATCGCCCCCAACTCTGCACGCCCGGTCAGCGCCAGCACGAACCAGATCGGCAGTGGCAGAATCGTCCAGACGAGAACGCTTAACAGCGCCGCCGTCCGGTGATGGGTGATCCGCAGAGCCAGACTCGCCAGGACGAACTGCGACAGCGGGAACAACACCAGCGAGTGAAAGAGTGCAACGGGCGGGATCAGCGCGGTAGAACCGGTGGGTTGGAACAAGGCGATCCAGGGAATGAGCAGCAGCGGGAAACCGAGCGGATACTTGCTCTGGATAGGGTGGCCGTCCAGCAACGAGCGGGCCAGCACATAGTACGAATCCTGGTCGCCGCCGTGATGGAACAGAAACGTGCCGGGCTGGTGCGCGCCGGGGAGGATGTCGAAGGTAAACAGCGCCAGAATCCCCAGGTGCAGCGCCACCATCAGCGCCAACCCAAGCCTGTAACGACGGATCGAGATTTCCTTCAAGTTCTACCTCGTTTACCTCACCCCCAACCCCTCTCCGCTTCGCAGAGAGGGGAGACAATGCGGGACGTCAGCGTCTAGGCGTTTTTCCCCTCTCCAGTTGGAGAGGGGCCAGGGGGTGAGGTCAATCATTCCTGATCAGCGTGCCGGGCTGAATCTGGCCCAGCAGTGCCGCTTCAATCTGGCCGGGCTGCGTGCCGCCGAAGATGCGCACCTCCAGGCCGCGTACTTGTTCGACCAGATCGATCATCTGCTGCACCTTCGAGGCCATGCCGCCCGTCACGTCCGTTCCGTGCGAACCGCCAAGCGCAGTCGTGATCGTGTCCAGATTGCCGGGTGTAATGAGTGGGACGATCTGCCCGGCCTGATCCAGCACGCCCTCGACCTCGCCCAGGAGCATGATCCGGGCCGGGCACAACTGCTGCGCCAGATAGAAAAAGATCGCCTCGGTAGAGATGATTGTACCGCCACGCTGCGCATCAAAGGCCACGTCGCCGTAGACCAGCGGCACAAGATCGCGTTCCAGCGCGCAGCGGATCGGCTCGACGGCCATCGATAGCAGCTTGCCACCTTCGGCCTGCGCCGAGGCCGAAGGCTGAAAATCCAGCACCGGTAGGCCCACTTCACGGAGTGTATGGAGCACCAGCGTATTCAACTCGCGGGCGACGGCGGCCACCTCGGCAAAACCGTGCCATTGTTCGGGCATGTATACACCGTCCATCGTCCCGTACTTTTGCGCCGCGACGTGCCCGAACGATCCGCTGCCGTGCCCGATCAGCAGCTTCAAATCCGGGTTCGCAGTCCTGGCGCTGGCGATCTCCTGCGCCGCACGGCGCATCACGTCGGCCTGGAAATGCTGTGCCTCGCGCTTGTCAGTGATGAGCGATCCACCCAGCTTGATGAACGTCAGCATGATCAGCCGCCCACCGTCGTGACCCAGGTGTGTGCGGCCCCGGCCTGGCGCACGGCTGCTGCAACGCGCTTTGCATTCGCCGGTTCAACCAGGGCAATCACGTTCCCGCCCCGCCCGCCGCCGGAGAGCTTTGCACCAAGCGCCCCAGCTTCCCGTGCGGCCTGCACCAATCGATCCAGCACCTCAGACGATACTGTCAGGTCTTGCAGCACTGCATGATTCAGGTTCATCTGTTGGCCGATATCTGCCCACCGCCCCTGTTCAATGGCCGCCTTCGCCGCGCGGACGATAACTCCGATCTGGTCGAAAAGCTGCTGGTAACGTGCTGGCTTGGCTTCGTACAGCTTGCGCACTGCCGCGACAGTCTCCCGTGTGGAAGCCGCAATCCCCGAATCCGCGATGACCAGCGTAAAGGGCCGGCCAATGGTGAAGGCTTGCGGCCCCGCGTCGCGCACAAAGTAGATCGGCGTGTTCTTAACGATCACGGTGTTGTCAATGCCGCTCGGCGTGCCGTGATGCATCTTTTCGACCTCAAAGACCAGCGCGTTCAGTTGGTCGCCTTCCAGCGGCGAGCCGAGCGCGGCGCTCAGTTCGCGGATCAGCGCGGCGCTGACGGCGGCCCCGCTGCCGAAGCCGCTCGCAACTGGAATCGTGGAACGGAGGTCGATGGTCAGGTTCGGCGGGCGCGCGTGGAGCTTCCGCAAGGTCAACTGCGCGGCATAGGTCAGCGCGTTATCGGGCGAATCGTCGTCCAGGTAGACGTGCAGCACCCGGCCCACGTCATGCGCAATGATGGTCAGGCCCGTACCGTCGGGAGCGGCAATCGAGTCGGCAGTAGCGGACAGCGCGCTGAACGGCACGGCAATGGCGGGCTGGCCGTACACGACGGCATGTTCCCCGAACAGGATGATCTTGGCGGGCGCACTGTGCATCGAAAATCCTGCTCAGACGAAGCGCGGCGCAATGTAGATGATGAGACCCGCCACCAGCACAAACAGGGCGGCATCCAACATCAGCGGTTTGTCCTTCAAGGCGACTTCGTCCGGCGCGCCGCCCTCGCCCCTGACGTGGATCAGGTACAGGTAGCGGAAAATGCCGTACACGGCAAAGGGCACGGTCAGCAGCATGGCCGGGCCGCCAAAGCTGGTCGGGGCCTCCACCGTATAGAGCGTATAGGTGATGATGCTGCTCGTCGTCACCATGCGCAGCATGTCGTCCAGCAGCGCCATGTTGTAATCTTTGTAGGTGGCGCGCACGTCCGAGGCGCCGTTGCCGAGCAGAATCAACTCCTGGCGGCGCTTGCCCACTGCCAGGAACAGCGATAGCATCCCGATACACACGTACAGCCAGGGCGAAAAATGGGTGACGGTGATGACCACCGCGCCCGCCATAACGCGCAGGATGTACCCGGCAGCGAGCACGATCACGTCTACCAGGACGACGTTTTTCAGGTAAAACGAGTAGGCAACTTGCTTGAGCAGATAAACGATCAGCACGATAGCCAGCGGCACGCTGTACAGCCAGGCCACGACAACGGACAGGATGGGCAAAATGACCGCCATCGCCAGCGCCAACCGTAACGGCAAGTCCCCATTGGCAATGGGCCGGAAACGCTTCTTGGGGTGCAGCCGATCCCGTTCCACGTCCACCGCGTCGTTGAGCAGGTAGATGCTGCTGGCAGCCAGGCAAAACAGGACAAAGCCCAGTGCCACGCGCAGCGTCGGCTCGGGGTTGGAGAGCGAGATTTTGCGGTCAAACAGCACCGGGATAAAGATCAGGCCGTTTTTGATCCACTGCCGGGGGCGCATGGCGCGTACCAGCCCGCGAAACCACAGGGGCAGCAATCGCCACATCGCCAGCGGGCCGTTTATCAATCCTTCCAAGGTGTTGCCTCGTATTGGGTACAATCTAAGAACTGAGCCTGTAACGGTTGTTCTACACAGTCCTCATCGCTCAGTCCTCAGTCCTACATTATACCGGGTTACGTGGCTGATTCCTCAAAAGTGGAATAGCCTTGAGAGAGCCGGGAGCGGCATGAGCATCAAACAACGTCTGGACATCCTGCTGGTCGAGCGCGGGCTGGTCAACAGCCGCGAACTGGCGCGCCGCATGATCATGGCCGGCGAGGTGATGGTCAATGGACAGGCCCAGGATAAACCCGGTGTGCGCATCCCGGTGGATGCCGACCTTACATTGAAAGCCGTGCCGCGCTTTGTCAGCCGGGGCGGGGAAAAGCTGGACGCGGCCCTGACCGCTTTTGCGCTGCCTGTCGAGGGCAAAGTGTGTGCCGACGTCGGCGCGAGTACAGGCGGCTTCACCGACTGCTTGCTGCAACGTGGCGCGGCCAGAGTCTACGCCATCGACGTGGGCTACGGCCAGATGGATTACCGTTTGCGGCAGGATGCTCGCGTTGTCGTGATGGAGCGCACCAACGCCCGCTACCTGGAAAGGCTGCCCGAACCCATCGACGTGCTGACCGTCGATGCCTCGTTCATTTCGCTGCGCCTTCTCCTCCCTGTCGTCAAACACTGGCTGACCGAGCAGGGCCAGATCGTCGCCCTGATCAAGCCGCAATTCGAGGCGGGCAAACAGGACGTGGGCAAAGGCGGCGTCGTCAAGTCGCCGGAGGTGCATCGTCGGGTGCTGCATGAGGTTCTGTCGGCGGCGCAAAGTGAAGGGCTGGCCGTCGCAGGTTTAGTCCGCAGCCCGCTCAAAGGCCCGGCGGGCAACGTCGAGTTTCTGGCCTGGCTGCACCGAAACGGCGACAGCGCTGACATCGAAGCACTGGTTGAGCAAGCGGCGAACCCAGACACAACTTGATTATGCCAGAAACGCCACAGCGCCATGTGGCACTTGTCAGTGGAGGGTATGGCCTTAATGTTAATTTAATGTGCACTACCGGATGCGGAAGACGACCTGATCGAGAATCATCGCCAGGAA